>PAFA01000057.1 GCA_002700845.1 Phycisphaerae bacterium
GCCCACAATGGAACCCGTCAACAGAATCACCTTGTTCATGTTTTCAAGGTGACGCATGGTGATGAAATTCTTGAGACCCCAGATCTGACGAGCTGGAACGGCCAAGGTGACCACCATGGCGAAGCCGCCAAAGACCGCCCCGGCCACGAAGTACGGCGGGAAGATCGTGGTGTGCCAACCAGGCAATTGACTGACCGCAAAGTCAAACGAAACAACCGAGTGCACCGAAAGCACCAGCGGTGTCGCGAGTGCGGCCAGCAACAAATAGGCCCGCTCATAGCGGTGCCAGTGGCGTGTGGAACCCCGCCAGCCCAAGCTGAAGAGGCCGTATCCCAGGGCCTTTAATTTGGTGTTGGCCCGGTCACGCATGGTGGCGAGGTCGGGAACCATGCCCAAATACCAAAAGAGCAGCGACACGGTGAAGTAGGTCGAGACCGCAAACACGTCCCAAAGCAGCGGGGAGCGGAACTGTGGCCACATCTCCATCTGGTTTGGAATGGGGAACAACCAATACGCCAGCCACACTCGACCAACGTGAATACCGGGGAAAGTGCCCGCACAAACCACCGCAAAGATGGTCATGGCTTCAGCAAACCGGTTGATTGCCGTTCGCCACTTTTGGCGGAACAGAAAAAGAATGGCTGAGATGAGTGTTCCGGCGTGACCAATGCCAACCCAGAACACGAAGTTCACGATGGGGAATCCCCACATCACCGGATTCGCGTTGCCCCAAACCCCGACACCCGTCAGGAAGAGGTAACCAATCATCAGGCCGAACATCGAGGCCAGCATGCTGGAGACGCCGAGGCCGATGTACCACCCAAGAGGAGGCTTCGGCGATTCTGCCGCCTGCAGGACTTCAGATGTGACGGTGCTGAGCGAGTCGTGGTTGTCCACGAAAGGCGCTCGTTCACCGGGAATTTCCCAAACGGTTTTGGTGTCAATGGAGCTCATGGCAAGAACCAAGGATCAGTGATCCCCGTGACCCTCCGTTCCGTGTTCATGATGATCGTGGCCGTCGTGATCTGCGTGGTCTTCATGACCATGATCACTATGATCACTGTGGTCGCCATGGTCATGGCCGTGATGCCCATGGTGGCCATGTCCATCACCCTCTGAACCACCGCCGTAAGGGTTCCGAACCTTGGCGACGTACTGGGTACGAGCGTTCACATGCAATTCTTCGAGCATCTGATAGGTGCGTTCATTGCGGAACAATTTGGCCACGCGGCTGTTCTCATCACGAAGATCACCAAAGACGATCGCATCGGTTGAGCAGACTTGGCCACACGCAGGCACGATCGTTCCGTCGGCAATTGGCACGGCGGCGTCGCCATTGGGCAACTCCAGCTGACCACCGCCATCGCGACCACCAGCCTTGGCCCAAGCGTTCTTGGCCTTGATGCGCTCCGCCGTAATGCGCTGGGTGCAGTACGTGCACTTCTCCATCACACCCCGCATCCGGACGGTCACTTCAGGGTTGAGTTGCAACCGCTTGAGATCGTCCGGCGTCGCCTGCTTGCCTGGCTGGTAGTAGTCGCGCTGCACTTTCAAGATGCCACCTTCGCGAAGTGGATCACGGTTGTGGTAGTCGAAGTAATTAAACCGTCGAACCTTGTAAGGACAGTTGTTCGAGCAGTACCGCGTGCCAATGCAGCGGTTGTAGACCATGGCATTCAGGCCTTCTTCATCGTGGACGGTTGCGGCCACGGGACACACTTGCTCACAGGGTGCATTTTCGCACTGCATGCAAGTGACCGGCTGAAGAGCAACTTTCTCGAGCTGATCGCCATCGATTTGGCCATCGCTCTCGTTGAACGCGTAGTACCGGTCCAAGCGGAGCCAGTGCATTTCACGGCCGCGAAGGACCTGATCTTTACCGACCACCGGAATATTGTTTTCCGACTGGCAAGCGACGATGCAGGCGGAGCAACCGGTGCACTTGTTGAGATCGATCGCCATCGCCCAGCGGTACCGACCATTCTCAAGTGTATTTTCTTCCCACTGCGAGATGCGGTGAACCACGTGGGTTCGGTGCTTCGCAAAGCCTGGATCCTTCTTGAACTCGTTGAGGTCCGCTTCGCGGAAGATCGTGGGCAATCGCTCGGCGATGCCCATATGGCCACGAGTATCCACGTCAATGGCGTGGTGATCTTGGGTGGTGGCGAGCGGGTACGTGCCAGAGGCTTTGGCAATCTTGGCACCGCTTCGCATCCATGGTGAAGCCAAGTCACGTAAGGATTCAAAGCGGAACCCAGCTTCGCTGCAGATTCGCCCATTAAACCCACGACCGCCACCAAGCGACAGCTGCACCGTCTTGTCAGCCATTCCGGGGGCCCGAAGAACAGCGGCTTCGACGGACTTCCCGTCGACCGAAATGTTCACCATGTCCCCATCGCCAACCCCGAGTTCACGAGCCGATTTGGGGCTCATCAACACGGCGTTGTCCCAAGTCAACTTGGTGATGGGATCAGGCAACTCTTGCAACCAACCGTTGTTGGCAAACCGGCCATCCCACAATGTGGGGGACGGGGTAAAGCGGAGAGTCCAGCCTTCATTTGAACTTAAAAGTGGAGCAACTGCTCCTCCAGTTAAGGACGGTGAGACCGGGCTGGTGGCCGAGCCTTCGATGAAGCCATCGTGCAACGCGGTGCGCCATGCGCTGGTACCCCCCGAGAAGTTGGCTTCCACTTGGCTTCGAGCCGGGGCAAAGTTCCCAGCCAATGCGGACAACACTTCAATTGTGTTTCGTCCACCAAAGAGTGGCATCACCAGCGGCTGCGCTATCGAGATTGAGCCATCACCGTTGGTCACATCATTCCATGCTTCAAGCCAGTGGGCCGCCGGCAAGTGCCACGTGGAGGCCATACCGGTTTCGTTGTCGTGCGCCCCAAGATGAATGCGATGGGCCGCCTTGGCGTATGCCGTATCGAAGCCTTCAACATCATTCACTGGGTTGGCATCAAGAACGATGACCGCTTCAAAGGCGCCGGCTTCAGCCTCGCTCAAGAACGTCTGCATGGCCGAGGCCAATGGCGCGTCGTTCAATGGACGCCAGAAGGCCGTCGTCCCGATTGCGCCGAGTGCAGCGTTCATCCGGCATGCGGCCGCCTGCACTGCAGGGTCAGCGTCAAGTCCGGCGACCACCAAAGCGTGCTTACCTGCCGCTTTGAGATCTTCTACCGCATGAGCCACCGCTTCGGAAAGACCACCGGGAGCTTTCACCGCATTGCCGCTCAGCCCCGCTTCAAAAGCTGCAGCCAAGGCCGGGAAATCAGTGGGAGCAACGGCATGACGCTCATCAGCGTTGGCACCGGTCACACTCAAGATGGATTCAAAGGTGTAGACCCGGCTCATATGACCATGGCTATCGGGAGTACGTTTGGCAGCCCACCCGCGGGCATTGCCGGTGGCGTCTGCATCGGTACCGATAGGGTCGCCGTCAAGAACCAAGACACAGTCGGCTTCGTTCCACTTGTGATCGGGACGCATGGGCGCACCGAACACGGCGGTTGTTGCCTTGACCAGATGGTCCATACAGACCGGCTCAAAGGTGACCCAGCGAGCGCCAGGGAACTTGGCCAGAAAAGCATCTTTTGCCGCCTTGGCAGAGGGGCCAGACATCGATGGGGCGATCAATGCAATTTTTTCGCCTGAAACCGAAGACAAGTCAGAACTGCAGAACGCATCAAAATTCGACCAGTCAGATGCTGAACCGTCTTGCATCACCGAACGGCTTCGGTCGATGTCGTACAGATCAAGCAAAGTGGCTTGGGCAAACGAATCGGTGCCGCCGCCGTAGAAAGACTCGTGGCCTTCAAGCTTCACCGGACGGCCGTCCATGGAAGCAGCCAACATGGGCACACCACGGCCAGCAAATTCCCACGCGGTGGCGTAGTGCTCGGCTTCACCCGGAATACGACCCTCGGGACGGTTGGCGTAAGGGGCGATTTCTTCGACCGGCCAGCGTCGGCATCCGCCAAGGCCAATTCCGGCCAAAGCAAATGAAGCACCCATGACCTTCAGGAAGGTACGGCGGTCATCGGTCATCAGCTCCGAAGCGCCTTTCGGAAACTCCCGGTGCATGTACTCACGGAATTCGGGGGTATCCGAGACGTGATCCAGAGAACGCCAATAGGCGGAGCCTCCAGATTTGGCCCCTTGAATTGGAGCGCTCGGGACGGTGTTGTCTTCGTTGGCGTTGGTGTCAATCATCGGTGGCACGTGCTGCAATCTTGCGAAGGGTTCACCGCGAACTGGTCACGGATTCGATCGTGGTATTCGGCTTCGGCTTCGGCCTCACCGTCGAACTTCCACGCGAGGTTGGTCGCCAACGCGGGGTCACGGAGATGTGGTTCAGGATTTCGGTGGCATTCCAAGCACCACCCCATGGACAATCGCTCTTCTTGCCAGACCTCTTCCATGAGATCAACGCGTCCGTGGCAAGAGACACAAGAAACACCACGGTTAACGTGAGCGGCATGGTTGAAGTACGAGTAGTCGGGGAGATCATGGACCCGTACCCAACGCACCGGTTCGCCTGATTCCCAGCTTTGCCGCAACGGTTCAAGCAGCGGTGAATCTTTCTTAATGTGGGCATGGCAGTTCATGCAGGTTTGCGTCGGAGGAATTGCAGCGTGAGCAGCGTCTTCAACCGTGTTGTGGCAATAACGGCAATCGATACCAAGCTCACCCGCATGCAAGGCGTGTGAATAAGGAATCGGTTGCTCTGGCATGTAACCAACATCGGTGGTCTTCGGACTGAAACCGAATGCCACGACGAATACGGCGTACAGGGGAAAAGTCGCGCCAAAGAGGAGCGCTCCTGGGAGAAGGAGGTTGCTCCACTTGGGAAAGACGTAGTGGTACCGGCCCATCGGTGCCTCGCCAATTCTGGAAATTCCGATCCACTCCCCTGCCGCACCGTACGACGTGAAACGAACCGAAACCCCAAGTCGGTCAATCGTATCCGACTGAGGCAAAACCCTCAAACAAACAAGGGTTTGTGATCGATTCTCAATTATCCAGAAAAGTCGACCGTCGAAGTAGGATGAGGATCGCATGTTCGATACCCACTGCCACCTTCGATTTCCCGATTACGAAACGCTCGGTGGAGCCTCGAAGGTGTTGGATCGAGCCACCGCCGCTGGGGTCCGAGGCGCGATTACCATTGCGACAACCGTTGAAGACGCACGGCTTTCCGCAGACCTGGCTGAGTCAGACGATCGCCTTTGGCATTCAGCTGGGATTCACCCGCTGTACGCCGATCAGCCTGGGGACATCAAAGACCTGAAAGCGATTGCTGAACGGCCCCGATGTGTTGCCTTTGGCGAGCTTGGGCTGGATCAGCATTACGCAAAACCTAACCAAGACACGCAGATTGCGGCACTTGAGGGGCAACTTGAGCACATTGCCCAGTGGAGAACCGAAGGATTGGCCAAACCAATCGTGATTCACTGCCGCAAAGCCTTCGCAGATCTCCTCCCCAGACTGGTCGAATCTGGCCTGCCACCGGAAGAATTCGTCTTTCACTGCTTTACTGGGAGTCCCGATGAGGCTCGCCAAGTGCTGGACTTTGGGGCCTGGATTTCTTTCACCGGCGTCGTGACCTTTCAAAATGCACCGGAAGTTGCCAGAGCGGCCACACTGGTACCAAGGGATCGGATCATGGCCGAAACCGACGCCCCGTTCATGTCGCCCGCCCCTCATCGAGCCGTCAAACCCAACGAACCAAAATTCGTCGTTCATATTTGTGAAGCTTTGGCACAAATTCGTGGTTGCACCGCAAAAGAGATGGAAAGCCAACTTGATGCCAATGCCGAGCAGTTCTTTGGGATCACTCTCCCGGACTCGCCGACGGCTTTTTGACCATCGGTCCCACTGGTTCCGCAGGGCGTATGGTTCGTTGTCGTGAGTTCCACTGGTCCTGCTTCCCGTGTTGTCAGTCTGCTTCCCGCCGCAACTGAATGGCTTGGAACACTGAATGCCCTGAACCATTTGGTGGGACGTTCCCACGCCTGCGATACGCCTTTGGGCCTTGAGGGGCTGCCTTGTGTCACAAAAGCAACGGACGACGGCTGGATCCTCGATGCAGAGGTTCTGATATCACTCAAGCCAGATTTGGTCTTGGTGCAAAACAGTTGCGAACTGTGCAGTCCGACCGCGTTGAATCTTCCCGACACAATGAAGACCTGCAATCTGGATGCGAGTCGCATCGAAGAAGTCATGGAACTCCCTTTGATGCTCGGTGAAGCAATTGGTCTTGCCAAACGAGGGGCCGAATGTGTCGCCAAATTGCGTGAAGATTGGTGGAGCGCCATCGACCACGTGGCTCCGTACATCCCCGGCCCTACGGCACTCGTATTGGAATGGACCGACCCACTTTTTGTGGCGGGACACTGGACACCGCAGATGATTCGGGCCGCCGGAGCCCAGCCTTTGCTCCTAAGTGAAGCTGGCGTTCGGTCGATTGCTTTTGAAACCGATGATGTGCTTCAAGCTGATCCTGATTGGCTCATCGTTTCTCCATGCGGCTTTGATGCCATGGCCACCCAAAGGGCGACAGAAAAACTTTGTGCCGGCCCGCTTCGAGAACTGCGAGCTATTCAAGAAGAACGCCTCATCGTCGTAGAAGGAACCAGAGGTTTTTCCCGCCCAGGGCCAGGACTTTTCCCTCTTTTTCGCGGATTGGTCTCACAATTTCAAGGCAAGCCAGAGCTCACACCATGGACCGACTTTGGAAAGCCTGGGTCCTCTTCAGTCTGAGCCAGATTCCAGAGGGTCAATCAAAGGCCCATTCCCGGAATCCCCCGACGGCAACCTGAAATCTGGGACTTCAAAACCTTCGGAAGTAGGCAGTTCCAATGACGTTTGGTCACGCGGCAGTTGCACCCGAAGCGACACGGTGACGCCCGGAGCCACATCGATTTGGATTTCCCCGGTCGGATCCGACTCACCGTCCCAATCAGCGCGAAAAACGGCATGCCAGCGGCTCGGGGCGTTCTCTTCCGCATCGGCCAGATAAAGCGTCTCCCAACGATCAAACTGCAGCCCCAAGACCTCGGGACCACGAATCTCGGGAATGGATGGAACCTCAGCGTCTCCGCCCTGACGCGCGATATGCACGGCAAAGAAGGAAGCCATTCCCGGATCAGGAACAAAAAATGGATCGACTGCTTCAGCGCTCCACGGCTTCAAGCCAACCGCGCGGACGAACAAGCGCACCGGCTCTTCAATGCCGTTAAGCAACATGGTGAGCTTTGTCTTCTTTTCCCCCGCGGCGGTGAGGTTGAGCACGATGGGAATTTCAAAAGAATCTCCTGGCGCAATCGGCATCTTGGGGAAGTCAACCGTGGTGCAGCCACACCCGGGACGAATGGCCGCGATCGAAATCGAGGCTTTGCTTCGATTGGTCAACACATACGTGTGCTTCAGTTGAACAACTCCGGGCACTTCCACCGCACCGAAGTCATGAGACCGCTCTCCAGAAATGGGAACCGAACCTTCAACAAACCACCACGCCAGTGCGGCCAAAAGAGCGAACACGATGGCAAATGAAATCAACTTCCGCATGCAGGGAGTTTAGTCGGACAAACCAAGCTTCTGACGAGCCAGGCGGTCGTGGCAAGCCAACTGCCCACGAACTTCTTCCATCGAGTCCCCACCAAACTTCTCCCGAAGGACGCAGGCGATCTCAAAGGCCACCACTTGTTCCATCACCACAGATGCTGCGGGCAAGGCACAAACATCCGAACGTTCGTAATCGCTGCTTAATGCTTCTCCGGTCCGGAGATCAACACTGGGCAACCCTCGCAGCAGCGTCGAGATGGGCTTCATTGCCCCTCGTACGACCACTGGTTGACCATTGGTCATACCGCCTTCAATGCCGCCGGCATTGTTTGAAGCCCGCTGGGGATACTCCCCCGCTTCGCCCGGAAGAATGGGATCATGGACCTCGGATCCGGGTCGCTCGGCAACTCCAAAGCCAAGGCCTACCTCAACGCCCTTAAATGCCTGGATTCCCAGAACCGCTGCACCCAACCTTGCATCCAAGCGCGTATGCCACTGCGCAAAGGAGCCCAGTCCAATCGGACAACCGAGTACGTGTACTTCCGCAACCCCACCCACTGTGTCTTTGTCGACCTTGGCTTTCCGGATCCGCTCGATCATCGCGGCCGACGCTGCTTCGTCAGGACATGCCACTTCACTTGCATCACGAGCGGCGATGAATGCTTCCAAACTCATTGTGCCAGGCTCGACGACCGATCGAACATCCAGAAGCGACCGGACAAATCCAACAACTTCGATACCGAGTTCGCGAAGCATGCAACGAGCCAACGCGCCCGCGGCGGTTCGCGATGCAGTCTCCCGTGCACTGGCCCTTTCAAGCGTCTCACGACAATCGTTGCTGGCCGTCTTAATCGCCCCCGCTAAATCGGCGTGGCCGGGTCGCGGTCGATGGACGGGTGGTGTTCGTTCCAAATCATCGAGCCGAGAATCCTTGTTGGGAATTCGGATCGCCACCGGAGCACCCGTGGTGTGACCGAGTCGAACACCGCCAACCCATTCGGCAACGTCAGTCTCGATGCGTTGTCGACCACCTCGGCCGTAGCCGCCTTGACGACGCTTGAGCGAGGCATCAACAATCTCTGACCGCACCGGAACACCGGCCGGAAGCCCCTCGACGATGGTGGTCAATTGGGGTCCGTGCGATTCGCCTGCTGTGGTGTACCGAAGAGTTGCCATTGGATCCATCATCGGCATGACAGGGGCCTGTCACAAACGGAATCAGGAATCATCCAACACGGCCAGTGCCGCAGGGCCAGGTTCTCGTCCAGTCCACAGCCGACACTGGGCGGCCGCTTGCCGCTGGAACATCTCCAAACCACCAATCGTCTGCCCACCTGAAGTGGCAAAAGCCTCTCGCAAAGGGGTCATCACCGGCTCGTAGACCGTCTCCAAAAGAACCGCATCGCGGGGCAATATGGCGGGATCGATTGGGGTGCCTTTGGGATCGGGCCCCCCGGACATGCCCACAGAGGTGCACTGCACCACGGCCGACACCTCGCCAGGCGTCGTCACAACCTCCACCGACGTCCCGAAAGATGACGCCAGTTGCTCCGCCCGGGCTGAGGTCCGATTCATGACCCGAACCTGAGCCCCCAGACGCAAAAGTGCTGCCGTCGCCGCCCGAGCCACGCCGCCGGCACCGAGCACCAAAGCCGATTGACCTTGCAGATCAATTCGGGCGGCGAGCGCCTCCTCAATCGCGAGAACGTCGGTATTCGAGGCATGCAAATTTCCGGAATCATCAACTCGCAACGTGTTGGCGGCACCTGACAATTCAACGGCTTCATCACAACATCCACCGCATTCTTGCACAAACGAAGCCAGCGTTTCCTTGTGGGGGAGCGTGACTGAAAGCCCCCGAAGATCGAGGCCCGGGTGCGCAAGCCAAGACTCAAGCGTGGCTACGAAAGCCGTAGCATCGGGCGCTACAGGCAGGGGTAAATAAACCGCATTGCGTTGTTGCTCGGAAAAAATTTGATTGTGAAAGGCAGGTGACTTGGAATGCTCCACCGGCCAGCCCGCCACGCCATACACCTCGGTGTTGGAATCAATCGATCGGAATCGATATTGGTGAATCAGCTCAGAAAGCGTTGGCTGCCCGGGTGCAGTAGCGGATGCCGCATCAAGCGCAGCGAAGGTCAAAAAGCCTCCAAACTTTGGTGCGAGCACCCGGCTGGGCAGCCCAAAGGGCCCCATGCACAACGCAACCGTGGGGACCCCCAACAATCTTGGCATTTCAAAAGCTTCCAGACAATCCCGCAAACTTCGCGCGGTCCATGCCACCTTCACCACATCCGCATCCACGGCCATGGCAGCGACCCGACTGGTGAGGTCGGTCGGACGGCCGTCGAAGTCATGCTTGCTGAGCACCAACCGCGATCGATCGGGCCGAACCTGCTGGTCGTGCGCGACCACCAATCGGACTTTTTGCCGGATGTTGGCACTGCGTGACCAAACCGCTTCTTCAAAATCCAAAAATTGAGGTGCGAGATCATCGGTGCCCACGGCTTCCAAAAAAGAAACTCGATCGGTCTCTTCCCCCCGCCATGAACCTCCCTCGGCCTCCGATCGGCAAGTCAACACAACCGGGAGTGGACTCTCCCGGACCAGTTGACGAGCAGCCGAGACCCCCTCTGGGTGCTCGGCCAACACATCGACCCGAAATTCCACCAAATCAGCACCGCCAACTTTGGCGAGATTGGCGTCTTCAAGCGCTGAGGCCACCTCGTTGGGTTCTTCCACTTCAATTGGTACAGCCACCAGTGTCATGTCCCAAGATCGTACGATGAGATCGATGTCAGAAGACAGCCAAGAATGTGATCTGGAACTCTCGCGAACCGCCCGACTGATTCGTCGACACTGCGAGGGCTCCCTGCGCTTCGACGAACACTTTCAAAATGTCCGCTACTGCCGGGCGACCGACGGTCGGCTCATCATCCCGGCCATGGCGGCCATGCAAATGGCTGAAGAGCTCGTGCTGCATGTTCCAGACGCCACCGACCAAAGCATTCAGCTGATGGTCACCGGGGAGTCCTTCACCGACCACGACGCTATGGGGGGAGAAGCAGACCGCTGGCGGATTCATTTTGGCGAGCCGGAAGACCTCCAATGGCTGGCACTTGAACTTGATTTGGGGAAACGAGATGGCTTGGTCTTTGATGGAGAAGCCTTGCAAGAACCCCACGCCTTCTCTGATCAAGAACCCAAACTTTTGCGAGCATTGCAGGACGAACAAACGCTAATCACCCACAGAGTTGCAAAAATCTTGGGTCACGATCCCGAAGAAGCTCGGCCGGTGGCCGCCGACCAACACGGCTTGACCGTTCGGGTCCGGCTGGGAACCGTTCGTCTTGAATTTGACGCCCCGCAACACGACCCTGAACCCTCCGCGTATCTCAATGCGGTGCGGAACCTCCCGGAGACGACCCATGACGATTTGTCCATCTGAGCTGACCATAAGTCGCCGAAAAGCCATCCTCAAAGTACTGGGCGACCGGATAGCGGTGGTCTTTGCTGGAGATGGTGGATCCGGATTGCATGGCGCTCCGTGGCGTCCCAATCCGCACTTTGAATACCTCACCGGCATCCGCAATGAACCTGGGGCCATTCTTTTGCTGGATCCAAGCAACCCTCTGAAGAACCGGAAATGCATGCTTTTCCTGAAGCCCCGAGACCCCGAAATGGAACGCTGGGATGGCGCTCGGCCGACCATCAACGGTGCGCTTCGCAAACAATTGGGATTCGCAAGCATCTTCCGCACCTACACCTTTGGCCGCTGGGTCACTGAGGCCGCCAAACGCAATCGCGGCTTTGTTGCGTTGCATCCACCGGCCCATCCCGATGCTCCTTTGTCGCCGGATTTGGAGCTTTTTGCCAAACTCAGTGCCCGAATACCCAATCGCACCACGGAAGAAGCTTTCGACCTGGTACCTCGGTTGCGTCATGCCAAAGATGAATGGGAAATCGATCGCACCCGGGCAGCGGTTGCGGCAACCGCCTCGGGCTATGCCGACGGTTTGCCGTGGTTTCGTGAAGGCGCGAACGAGGCCGACGTCCAACGAGAAGTGGAACATGGCTACCGCTGCCACGGGTCCGAAGGCCCGCACTACGGCACTATTGTTGGGGGTGGGGTTCGGGGCACCATGCTGCATTACATCGACAACGACCAGCCGCTGACCGAAGGAGATTTGGTCGTGCTGGATTCTGGAGCACGCGTGGATGGCTACGGAGCCGATGTCACGCGAACCATCCCGGTAGGGGGCACATTCACCCCGCGAGCCAAAGAGATTTACAACATCGTTCTGTCGGCACTAGATGCCGCGATTGCGATCGTGAAACCGGGTGTCACCTTTGGTGAGATCGATGAAGTTGCTCGCACCATCATCAAGGATGCTGGTTACGGAGAGACTTTCATCCATGGCATTGGACACCACCTTGGCCTAGAAGTGCATGATGACGGCGGAGAAGGGCCACTCCAAGAAGGTGCCATCATCACCATTGAACCTGGGATTTACCTCGAATCTGAAGGCTTGGGGTGCCGAATCGAAGACGACATTTTGGTGACGGCCGATGGGCATGAAAACCTCAGCAAGATGATTCCACGCACGGTGGAAGAGATCGAATCTGCTTTTGCCTCTTCAGATTGATCAAGCCTGAGAACGCAAACGCTGGGCAATGGCCGTTGTGCTCGCACCAGGGACGACCGAAGTCAGGTGGACCGGGATCTTGAGTTCATCCAAAAGGTCAATCTCAACCAGATCTTTCCTTTTGTAGTCGCCGCCTTTGACGTAAAGATCCGGATGAATCTCTCGGATCAGCTCGTGCGCGGTGCGCTCTGCCAACGGAACCACAACATCAACACATTCGAGGGCGGCCAGCAGTGCAGATCGGTCCTCCCATGAACGAACGGGTCGATTGGGACCCTTCAGTTCTCGTACAGAAGCATCTGTGTTCAAACCCACCACCAGCACATCCCCGAGTCGTGCGGCTTCGGTGAGCAAGCTCACATGCCCTGCGTGGAGTAAATCGAAACAGCCATTGGTCAAAATCACCCGCCGACCTTGAGCACGCCACTGTTGGAGATGATTTGGCAGAACCAAGCGGTCAGAAATTTTGCCGCTCAGGTCGGGCTTCAATTCCACGGCCACCCCGGGAGACTTCTTTGAAATACGCTCGGCGGCCACTTGATTGGCGAATCGAATGCAATTGGACCACGAATCACCACGACTGCGTTGCGCGGCCATTCCAGCAATGAAGGCATCTCCCGCACCAGCCACGTCGATCACACACACTGCTTCGGCCGGAAAAGCAACAACCCCTTCGGGACCAGCCAAGACGGCCCCTTCAACATCGAGTGTCACAACCGTTCGCTTCACACCCAATTGATCTGAAATTGCTCGGGCCAATTGGCCCGAATCACGGGCTGGTCGTCCGGCAAAATGAATCGCTTCTTCTCGGTTCGGGGTAATGACATCAACACCGACGTAACGATTGGATGGGGCATGCCGACTGGGATCAACCAATACTTCGATCTCACCTTGGCAAGCCGAGACCACCGCGGTATCGACAACCCCTTTGCCGTAGTCAGAGACAACCACCAAGGAAGCAGATTCGCGTGCCTCATGAATGAACCGTTCAACTTGGGCCCGAAGTTCTCTTGACAGATCATCTCCACTTTCGATGTCAACCCGGAACACTTTTGCATTTGAACGGGTATGGGCACCTTCAAAAT
Source organism: Phycisphaerae bacterium (assembly GCA_002700845.1). GTDB lineage: Bacteria > Planctomycetota > Phycisphaerae > Phycisphaerales > SM1A02 > UBA8653. Next base: position 13,301 of record PAFA01000057.1, read on the forward strand.
GAGAGCGTTTGATGGTGGTTGGCCGAATCGGATCCACCACAATCCCGTCGGTGGAAATGCCACGTTGCTGCAGCAGACCGAGCAACTCTTCACCGCCTGCATCGCTTCCAACAACACCAACAACCCGAACGGCAACCCCAAGATCTGACAACACTGCCGCAACTCGCGCGGCCCCGCCAAGTGAGGCCTCTCTTCGGTTGACTTGAAAAACCGGAGCCGGCGCGTCCGGACACACCCGATCTCGGCACCCAAACAAGGCTTCGTCGAGCATCAGATCGCCAACGACAAGAACGGGATGGATCACGGCTTTGGACACTGAACGCCGATCCTACCGCAGCAGGGAAAGGACACGTTCCCGGAGGGCCTCTTCACCAAAGGGCATGGTGAGTTCCATGTGAGGAATCCAGACGGGCGCAGGCCAGTCTTTCAATCGGTCGCCCAGCCGAGCAGCATCTTTTGCCGTCAACAGCAAGGCATCGGCATCCTCACACAAAGCACGGAATTGATTCAGCATGGCTGGGGATATTGGATCGTGATCTGCCAGAGCTGGCATCGAAGACACAATGCCCCCGGCTTGGATCAATGCTTCTCGTACACGTTCCGGACGGGCAATACCGGCCATGACCACGCATCGCTTCCCTTCCACTGAGACTTGTTCGCCCTCTGGTGTGCAGACCTGCCGCCAATTGGGGCGGACTTCAGCCAACGGTGGCTGCCCCGCCAATTGAGATGTTTCAGCTTGGTCACGATCTGACATCGCTCCCGAAATCACCCAAGCGTCGGCTCGCCTCAACGCTTTTGGAGGCTCACGCAACCAGCCCGATGGCAACGTTGTGCTTCGTGATGGAGGCCGGCTGCCGTCGACCAAAACCAAATCCAAATCCCGAGCCAATTGGGTGTGTTGAAAGCCGTCATCCAGCACGACGCAGTCAAAAGACAAACCACCTCGCTGTGCTTTTTGAAGTTCCCAACCACGGTCTGCACCAGCTACCACTGGGACATCCGGCAGTGCATTGCGATGCTCCCGAACTTCGTCCGCTTGATTTGGGTCTACCGAGCCGTATCCCCGCATGGCTATGACGGGGTGATGCCCGGCTTCGCATAACCAACGCACCAGCATGCGCACAAACGGTGATTTCCCTGTGCCACCAACCGCAAGGTTCCCGACGGAGAAAACAGGGACATCGAGTCGAACCGCGCCTTGTTGCTTTCGCCGGATCTGCCAAGAACTCAATGGCCCGTACGCCCATGACAGTGGGCGCAGCAACGGAGACCAGCGGCCCGCGGGTCCGTGATTCATCGAGATCCTTTCTCTAGGGTTGAAAGTGCCATCTGTTCCAGCATCGGTGTCAAACGCCGCAAAGGCAAGCCCATAACCGTGGCGGGGTCCCCTTTGCACTGAATATCCCAGCCATCATTGATTCGGTCCGCCAAGTTGTAGCCCCCCGCCCGGCCCACCCAGTTGTTGCTGTCCAAATACGTCTCAATTGCCTCATCTGAAACAGACCCCCACTGCACATGAGCAACATCGACGAAAGCTTGTTCATCTTGATGATCAAGATCGATCAAGCACACACCGGTGACCACGGGATGCGTTGCCCCTCGAAAAGAACGCAGCATGCGTCGAGCATGATCTCGATCACGTGGCTTGCCAAGGACAGCACCTTGATGCGTACACACCGTGTCGCCAGCCAAGACAACCCCCCGAGCGCCTTCGGCGCGAAGAGACTCGGCCACCGCGCGTGCCTTCCAACAGGCCAAAGCCAATGTCCAACCCTCGGGCCCCACATCACCTGGAGCCAACCGCCCATCATCCAAATGTGGTGGTCGAGCCCGCGCTAGGAATCCCGCCTCCCGCAACATGGCACGCCGCTGGGGAGATCCAGAACCAAGCCAGAGGGTGCGAGGAGTCATGGGAATCTGTTCAAGTCGGTTCAACACCATGTCTACGGACAGTTGACGCATCCAGCGGTCATCAGTTCGTCGATACCGAACCGTCGATGGCACCCCGTCGGGCCGAATGGACTCACCACGACCTCGCCACGGGCCAGTCAACGCTGGATCAGTCGGACCAAACAAACCGAGCGCTGCGACGCCAAACCCAGCGGCCATGTGCAGCGGCGCCGAC
>PAFA01000058.1 GCA_002700845.1 Phycisphaerae bacterium
CCTTCAAATCGCATCACCGCTTTGGGACTGGGTTCAAGGTCCTCGTATCCCAGAGCTGGCATGTTGGGGATCTCACCGGGTTCAATACCGATGCCAAAGCTTGCCAGGGCTGATGGGACTGGCAGCGGTTGACCAATCTGCTCGCGTTTTTCACTGGTGCGGCGAAATTTGCTGAAGACCTCAGGCAAGTCTCGAGAGATTTCGTGGGGATCATCAAACTCAAACAAGGTCTCGGGTGGCATGCGATCAAACGTGCATTTGGACGCCAAAGCTTTGCCCACGGCACGGTCGGTGGTGCGTTCTTCGGTACCGGGTTCTTCAATGGTCCGAACGGTGGTCGCTTGCAGTTCTTGGACCAGTTCGGCGAGAACGGCTTCGGGTTCCCCGACCCGGACGATGAGTTCGCTGCCAAGACTTCGCAATTTTGCTCGCAGGTCGGCGACGGACTCCAGAAGGAATCGCAGACGGTGGACGCCACACCGGGGAAAGCCCGCCGGATCTGCGGCAAGCAGGTCTCGAGGATCCAGGATCCAGACCCCTACGGCCGGCTCATCCACTCGAAACAGGGGTTGGTCGTGGACTCGAAGATTTCGCCTGAACCAAAGGAGCGTTCGCATGTACCTTTTTAGGCTTCATGCCCTCGCTTCTCACCGCCCGTCATCTCGAAAAAGCCTTCCCCGCCCGTCCGCTCTTTGCGGACGTCACCATTCACGTGGCGGAGGGCGACCGGATTGGTCTCATCGGCCCCAATGGTGCCGGGAAGTCCACTTTGCTCAAGGTACTGGCCGGGCTGGATGAGGCGGACGCGGGGGAGATCTTGGTGCCTCGGGGCACCCGCACTGTGTACGTCGGGCAAATGGATGACCACCCGATGGACGCTTCGCCCATCGAGATTGTTGGCGCGGCGATGGCCAACGACGACGCCTCGGATCGCACCGATCCTGAACATCGGGCTCGAATTGCTTTGTCCAAGCTTGGCTTCACCGAAGCGATGCAGGAAACAACCTTCGGTGTGCTGTCGGGAGGGTGGCGCAAGCGCGTGTCTCTGGCCGCTGGCATCGCGCGGGAACCGGACCTGTTGTTCCTTGATGAACCCACCAACCACCTGGATTTGGAGGGGGTCGAATGGCTTGAGCAGTGGATGCGCCGCGCCGAGTACGCGATCGTCTTCATTACCCACGACCGGACGTTCCTGGAAGAAGCCGCGAAGCGCATTATTGAGTTGTCGGCGGTCTACCCCGGGGGAACATTTAAGGTTGAAGGCAACTACACCGAGTTCTTGCGGCGTAAAGAAGAATTCCTAGACGCCCAAGCCGCAGAACAGTCTGCCTTGGCCAACAAGGTCCGGCGGGATACCGCTTGGCTTCGTCAAGGGATTAAAGCGCGTGCCACCCGCCGCAAAAATACCGTCGAGGACACCAAGGATCGCATGGCCGACCTCAAAGCCACCACTGGGCGGAATGAGGCAAAAGACAAAACCACACAAATTGACTTTGAAGCGACGGAACGAAAAACCAAGCGGTTGCTCGCGCTGCATTCGGTGGCCAAAGCCATGGGGGGAAAGCCGCTCTTTTCGGGTCTTGATTTGGTGCTGACGCCTGGGCAGCGCGTGGGCTTGCTGGGACCCAATGGTTCGGGGAAGACCACGCTTCTCCGATTGATGACCGAGGCGTTAACGCCGGATGCCGGAACAATAAAACGGGCAACCAATTTGCGGATGGTCACCTTCAGCCAGCACCGTGGGACGCTGGATCCTGATGACCAGTTGTCGGCGGCTCTTGGAGCAAAAGACGACATGGTGGACTACCGCGGCAAGATGATTCACGTTGCGGGCTGGGCAAAGCGTTTCTTGTTTGAGCCCGACCAACTGTCCACGAAAGTGAAATTGCTTTCGGGCGGTGAACAAGCTCGAGTCCTGATCGCCAACTTGATGTTGCAGCCCGCCGATGTGTTGCTGCTCGATGAACCCACCAACGACCTTGATATTCCTTCGCTCGAAGTCCTGGAGGACGCGCTGCTCGAATTTCCCGGGGCCCTGGTCCTGGTGACGCACGACCGGTTTTTGCTCGATCGGGTCTCCACGGAGTTTGTCGCCTTTATGGGCGATGGCACGGCCAAGTCTTTTGCTTCAATGGAACAGTGGCGGGCGGCCAAAAAAGCATTGGAGGCTCCTGCGGAAGGAAGGTCGAAGTCCAAATCCGCGGCGAAGCCCAAACAACGCACCAAGAAGCTTTCGTACAAAGATCAGCGAGAATTTGACGGCATGGAAGCAGGCATCTTGGAAGCCGAGCAGAAAGTAGAAGCTCTGCAAGCTGAATCCAACAGCCCTGAAATCGCCAGCAATCCTGATCGAATGACCACGGTGTGGGCAGAATTGGCGGCGGCGCAGTCTGAAGTTGAACGCCTCTATGCGCGCTGGAGTGAATTGGAAGGCATGCGGGGCTGATCAGTCCGCGATCTCGCCCCCCGACGGGAGGCTTGGTGCCACAGAGACTTGATCGGGGGTGCTGTGTTCGCCTTCAGAGACCCCAAGTTCACTGAGCTTTCGTGAGGTCACAAGCAGCCGGCTGTCCAAGGATGACACCGATTTGTTGTACGCGTCCGTTGCGCTCTTGAGTTCTTTGCCCACCTTCCCAAGGTGACCGACAAAGGTCCCGATGCGGTCATGGAGTTCCTTGCCCAGGTCGGCAATCTTCTTGGCGTTGTCGGCCAATGCTTCTTGACGCCAGCCGTAGGCCGCGGTTCGCAGCAAACCGATCAACAAGGTGGGGGTGGCAATAAGCACCTTGTTTTCCAGTGCCTCGGCGTGCATGGCGGGCTTTCGTTCCATGGCGGCCGTTAAGGCCGATTCCACCGGAATAAACATCACGACAATCTCGGGCGAGTGGTCCAAACTGTCCCAGTACGCTTTTTTGGCCAGTTCACGCCACCGGTCTTGCACCGCCTTGACGTGCCGATCGAGCAGTTCTTCACGTTGCTCTTCGTTTTCCATCGCATCGAGGTACGACGAGAGTGGCACCTTGGAGTCGACCGCGATGGATCCGCCACCAGGCAGGTGCACCACCATGTCTGGTCGGTGGGCCCCGGATTCTGTTTCGGTGTGCGTTTGCGTACTGAAATCGCAGTGCTCGGTCATGCCAGCCATTTCAACAATTCGCTGCAATTGCACCTCTCCCCATCGTCCGCGTTGGTCTGGGCGTTTCAATGCATTTTCGAGTTGACGGGTCTCATTTTGCAAAGCGGTGTTTGAATCCAAAACCGTTTTCATCAGCTCGCCAATTTTGCCGAACTGCTCGGTTCGTTCTTTGGCCAAATCTTGCACCAGCTTTTCTTGCTTGGTCAGCTGTTCTCGAAGCGGTTTCATGCGTTCTTCAGCTTGCTCATTGAAAACCTTGTTGTTGTCCTGCAGCGCTTTTCGACTGGCGGCATCAAAGCTCTCGTGGAGTTTGGTTTGCATCTCTTCCAGCAGCGCTTTTTGGTCAGCAAACTTTTCTTGTAGCCCCCGTTCGCGTTCTTCGAGGGTGGCGAGTGCTTGTTGTGCTTCGTCCAGACGGGACCGTTCCCCTTTGAGCTCTTTCTTGGCGTCCTGCAGTTCGGTCTGCAAAAGCGTTACCCCTGCATCAGTACGTTCATCGCTTGCCGTGTTCTGCTTCGGCTTGGTCAAGTGGACCACCCCGGCTCCAAGCGCAACTCCGACCACGACCCCAACAATCAGACTGATAGGTTCCATAAAGCGGAGTGTATGGCTCGTGCGAACTGGCTAGGCTTTCCTCCCCACAGGAGACATACCCATGCCGCCAAAATCTTCCCAAATGGTGCCGCTTGGCACACCCGCTCCAGATTTCACCCTCCCCGATGGATCTGGAACCCGATCCAGTCTTGCCTCGGTCCGGGGCGTGAAGGGCACGTTGGTCATCTTTATGTGCAACCACTGCCCGTTTGTCGTGCACATCGCCGAGGAACTGGCCCGGCTGGGACAGGACTATCCCGGCCAAGGCATCGGCATCGTTGGGATCAGTGCCAACGATGTGGTGAATTACCCCGACGACGGTCCGGACAACATGGTGGAGACCGCCAAGGCTTGGAATCTCAAGTTCCCGTATTTGTACGACGAATCTCAAGAAGTGGCCAAAGCCTATGGGGCGGAGTGCACCCCGGACTTCTTTGTCTTTGATTCCACAAACGCTTTGGTCTATCGCGGTCAACTTGATGCGAGTCGACCTGATTCTGGTACGAACGCAGATGGCGCGGATCTTCGGGCCGCTCTGGATGCGTTGATTGCCGGCCGTCCGATTCCACAAGAGCAAGTGCCCAGCATCGGCTGCGGCATCAAGTGGAAGGCGTGATTTGGTGATCCCTTCGACCGATCTATGGATGGCACCGCTCACGCGTTTGCGTGCGGATTTACCGGGCAATATTCCGGGGCCGCATGCCGCTGAGTACTACGCCCAGCGTTCTGGTCCTGACGGGGCCAGTGTCTTGTTGACGGAGGCCACTCCGGTGTGTCCGGAAGGCCACGGTTACTACCGCACGCCGGGCTTGCATACCGAAGCCCAAGCCGAAGCATGGAAGCCGGTGACCGAAGCCGTGCACGAGGCGGGGTCTCAGATCTTTTGCCAACTCTGGCATGTGGGTCGAATGAGCCACTCGGCGGTGCAACCCGATGGTGGTGCCCCGGTGTCGTCCACCAACACTCCAGCGCCACGGCATGTGGTGATTGGTCCCGATTACAAACGCGTCAAGTGCTCAAACCCCCGTGCCCTTGAGACGGATGAAATCCCTGGCGTGGTCGAGGCGTACCGGAGATCGTGCGAATTTGCTGAGCTCGCGGGCTTTGACGGCGTGCAAATTCACGGGGCCAATGGGTATTTGGTGGAACAATTTCTCCGATCCGGCATCAACGACCGCACCGACGCCTACGGCGGCTCACTTGAGAACCGCATGCGGTTTGCCCTGGAAGTGACCGATGCGGCCATCTTGGTCTTGGGGGCGGACCGGGTGGGGTTCCGGGTGTCTCCGATCTATGCCGATGTCAACGAAGATCGGGGGGAGCCGGATGTCATGGGTACCTACGGGGCTCTGGCCGATGCCCTCGCCGAACGAAATTTGCACCACCTCGATGTCGTGGAAAGCTTTGTGGTCGGTGAACGGGAGCCGGGACTCGACGCCATCTGCGCTCGACTGCGGCTGGCTTTTGATGGTCAAGGTGGCCAGCGCCGGTACGTTGCTGGTGGAGGGATGACGGTGGAGGAGGCCAAGGCGGTCTACGCCTCGGGCCGATGCGACGCGGTGATGTTTGGCCGGCTGCTGATTGCCAACCCTGATTTGGGCCGCCGAATTCGAGAAGGTCTGCCTTTGACAGATCCGGACGAATCCACGTTTTATGGTGGAGGTTCTGAGGGATACACCGACTACCCGCGGTACTCGGGCGCGTAACATATCGGTATGCCCACCTACGTTTACCAGTGCATTGAAGATGATGGCTCCGAGGGTGAAATCTTCGAAGTGGTGCAGCCGATGAGTGCCGACCCATTGACGAAGCACCCAGAAAGCGGCCAAGCTTGCCGAAGAATTCCGGCCCGCCCCACCATTTTGGGTGATTGGTCGGACCATGCCACCGCACAGAAGTTGTCAGACAAGAACCTCGACCGGTTGGGCTTCACCAAGTATCAAAAATCTGGCGATGGTTTGTACGAAAAGAAAGCGGGCAAGGGCCCCAATCAGATCATCAACGAGTGAACCACGAGTCATAGCGTTTGCCCCGTCCGGAACGGGTGGTGGAGATCGCTCCCAATTGTTCGTAACTGATGGTGATGGGCGTTGGTGCGGCCGCATCGGAAGACAATTTTTTTCGGTCGACATTGATGTCCGCAAATTGACCAATCGTGTGCAAACTCGCATCCATGTCTTGCACCATGGTTTCGTAGGACACCTCGAGCCACTGTTCCGGTGGGACATTTGACGACCAGTGACTCATCAAGTCGTCATGCATGGCGGCGTATTTTCGCAGCCGATCGGGGGAGGTTGTCCAGGGGTGCAGACGGGCGGGCAGTGGTTCGGCAAAGCATGACAACAACGTGTCGTCCTGATTGCGCCGTAGATGGACAAAACGTGCGTTGGGCAAGACGTGCAAAATGAATGGAAGCACCAGGTGGTTGAAGAGGTTCTTGTCGACAAACGCAGTGGCCGTCCCGGGGTGAGACCACCATCCGGTTGGCAATGGAGCCGTGCGAAGACGTCCACCACCACCAGGCCATCCGCCAGACAGAGAATGGGCCGCGCGAAGCAAACTTGAATCTTCACCCAAGGCTTGTACGCCAGCCAATTTGGCCAGGTTTGATTCCAGTAGGGTCGAGCCGCAACGGGGCAGGCCGACAATAAAGATGGGGGAGGCATCACACGGAGTTGTCCCAGATTTGATCGGGATTTCCTTGATGGCTTCAAAAGTGCGTTTGGTCTTTTTGTCGTCCCACGTGGGTTCAAGCAGGGTGTTCGCGGTGGACCATGCCGACCAGGCGCCGCCCAGATCGCCAGCGGCGTCCAGAAGACGACCGATTCGAAACCACAAACGCTTTTGCACAATTGGCTGCGGTTGATGGTCAATGGCACACTGAAGAATTTTGAGGGCTCTCTCAGACTGCCCCGCACGATCAAGGGCGACGGCCGCTGCGTACGCAAACTGGCCATCGGACAGCAACTCTTCTTCTGCCTCCACCAAATTGATGGCAGCTTCAAGTTGCCCTGCGCGTTCAAGTGCGGTCAGGGCGCCGAGTTGACTTCGGAGGTTCTTTGGCGCACTTTGAAAAAGCAAGAGTGCGGCTGAAAAGTCACCTTGGTCCATTCGAAGTTCCGCGAGTCCACAGGTTGCTTCGGGACAACCGGGAACTTCTTTGAGCGCCCGCAGCCAGTGGTCTTCCGATTGATCATGCCGACCCAGTCGGGCAAGACAATGTCCAGCAAGGCGTAAGAGGGCTGGATCCTGAGGTCGAGTTTGGAGCAGAGGGGTTACGAGTGCCAGTGCACCACTGAAATCACCTCTGGCCAAGGTTTCGTTCAAGGACACCGAAACAGCTCCAAGCGATCGCCCCACTTGCTTCCGGCTTGGTTGGCTGAGGCATGCATTGGCTTCTGGACCTGGGCGTAGGAACTGGTGGTGGTGCCTCGCCCCTTTTGGCTATGGAACTTGGCACATGCGGGGTCCCATTCAAGGCCGATGCCTTCGATCAGTCCGCGCTGGGCGGCTTCGCCCCCAGCCACAAAATCTTCGTAGCGCACATCAATCATGGTCAAGGGTTTGGTCTCAAGCCAGTGTGCGCACAGTCGAGACTGGGCTCGCAGCGCTCGTGCAATGTGGGCAGGATCACTGGACCATGGGAAGCCTGCCGGTGAGAGATCCTGAACGAAGCAAGAAAGACCACAGGGGATGGGTTCCCGCTGGCAGATGACCGCCTTGGCCCCGGGGAAGAGTTGGCCCAGCAGCCCGATTCTTGAGAGGTTGGTGAGATTTTTGTCCAAGCGCCGTTTGACGTTTGGCGACAACTCGCGGAGTGGTGTGAGGTAGGTGTTTTGCATTTTTTGTTGATCAGCCGGACTGAGCTTGTGCGATCGACTGAACCACGGCTGCTTTCCCTGCGCGGGGATGTGTTGCAGCAGTTCGCCTCCCAATGAAATTTCTCCCAGTCCGTACCCTTCAGGGTGGGCGTCAACAATGCGCTCCAGCAAGCTGGATCCCGTTCGGGGTGAACCGACGACGAAAACAACATCTTCCGCGAGTGGTTTTTCGTCGGTCTCAATGGGGCGGGGATAAGCGGCAATGATTCGATTGACGTAGTCGTCGTACGCGGCAGGATCGAATGGTCGTGCCCCAACCTTGTTGGCCGCAACGTAGGCGTCCCATGCTTTCTCCAAATCCCCTTGTGTTTCGAGAGCTCGAGCTCGAACAAACGCAGCTCGGCGGTGCACAATGGTTGGAACACTGGCCTCGGCCAGCAGAACTTCGGCGATCGCTTGCGCCACCTCGGCGTGGCCTGCAGCCAACGCCACCCGCGCGGCTTCAACCCGAATGCTCGGGTCATCGTGCTGCTGGAGAGGCTCGATTCGTTGCCAAGCGTCTTTAGGTTGCCCTTCGCGTTCGGCCAATTCGGCTCGAGCCCGTGTGAGGTGGGGATCGTCAGCGTACTTCTTCAAGCCTTGATCCAGTGTTGAGCGGGCGTCGTCAAAGCGCCCTTGGTGCATCTGCGCTGTGCCCAGCCGTGCTTGAGGCAATGGATGCTCGGGCATCGATTTGACCCAGGCCGCGCAGACGTCTTCGGCGGTGACAAAGTCGCCTCGTTGCATGGCGACCATGGCTGCCGCTTGCAAAACGTCTGGTGCGTCCGGACGACCCTCGCGGAGATGTTTCAGTTTGATTGCCGCTTCGCGCAATCGACCAGTTTGCAGCAGGCGAAGGGCGTCCAAGACATCTGGTGAAGTCATATCTGCAGCCTACGGGAAACAAAAAAGCGGGACGCCTTGGCGTCCCGCAAAGTTCAGAGTGTGATCAGTGATCACCCGCCAAGGGTGTAGCGGACGAACGTTTTAATCGTGGAGCCGCCAAGCACTTCCTTGATCTTCTGGGACTCGTCGAGGACGTACTTTTGGTGGATGAGGGTGTTTTCCTCCAAGTACTTGCGGACCTTGCCTTCGCTCATTTTCTGAGCAATTTCGGTGGGCTTGCCTGATTCTTCAGCCTCTTGAATGGCCGCCGCACGAATTTCTTCGATCTTGTCGGCGGAGACAGAAGTCTCGTCGATCCCGATTGGATCGTGGAAGGTGATGTGCTGGCAAATGCCTTTGGCGGAGTCCGCATCAAGATCGCCATCAAACTGCAAGATCACGGCTCGCTTGGCATCGTGGTGGATGTAGACGCCAAAGTTGCCGCCTTCCAGTTTGATGCCTCGGGAGAAGCTCATGTTCTCGCCGGTGACGATTCGCATGTCGTCGATGGTCTTGGTGATCTCGTCGGTGGCCGTGATGTCGCCGGCAGGACCGCCAACCGACAGATCAGCAACCTTGTCAACCATGGCAACGAAATCATCGTTGCGGGCGGTGAAGTCGGTTTCAGTGATGACCTCAATCATTGCGGCCCAGTTGTCGCCGGTACGGACGGCGATGCGTCCTTCCCCAGCGGCACGCTCGGTGCGCTCGTCCATCTTGCCCTTGCGTTGTTCGCGCAGCCACTCTTCAGCAGCGGCGGCGTCACCCTTGTGTTCGGTGAGGGCTTTTTTGCAGTCCATCATGCCCAGCCCGGTTTTGTCCCGGAGGGCTTTCACATCAGCGGCAGTGAAACTCACAGTTGGATTCCTTGGTGTGGATACGTGGTGGTGTTCGTGGGAACGAATGAATGCGTTGGACTCAGCCTTCGCCGGCTGGGGCCTCGGTGGCTGGTGCAGCGCCATTGTCGGAACGGAAGCTGGACCGGCTGGATCGGCGGCGGCGGCTTGAACCGTCATCGCCATTGTCATTTTCAGAGGCAGCATCGTTGCCTTCGGCTTGGGCGGTGCGTTGCCCCTTGCCGCGGCTGATCGCAGCGCAGAGCTCGCGAAGGACGGCTTCAACGGCACGGATCGAATCGTCGTTGCCTGGGATGGCAATGTCGACCAAATCAGGATCACCGTCGGTATCGACGAGGCCGATGGTTGGGATTCCCAACGATCTGGCTTCGCGAAGGGCGTTGGCTTCACGGCTGACATCGACCACCATCAGAGCGCCAGGCATTTTTTCCATGGTGCGGATGCCGTCAAGGTTGCGGGTGATCTTGCGACGTTGACGCAACAATTGGCTGGCCATCTTCTTGGAATAGGTGTCGATTTCACCGGATTCAACCAAGCGGTCGAGTTCTTCCAAACGCCCGAGTCGGTCGCGGATGGTGCGGAAGTTTGTGAGGATGCCACCGAGCCATCTTTCGTTGACGAACGGCATGCCGACTTCGGTTGCATATTTTGCGATGGAGTCTTTGGCTTGACGCTTGGTCCCAACAAAGCAGACATCCTTACCCGAGGCCACCACTTGCTCGATGAAGCGTTCGGCCAACAGAAGACCTTTCAAGGTCTCCCGGATATCAATGATGTGGATCTTGTTGCGCTCGCCAAAAATGAAGCGAGCCATTTTCGGATTCCAGTTGGTACGGCGTTGGCCGAAGTGGATACCAGAATCAACGAGGGTTTGAACAGTAGACATGGGCAATACAGCCTTTCTTGTGCAGCGACACCAGCGGATCAAGGTGGCGAGTCCTCTTTGGAGGCATGTCCGCCCAAGGGCGCTTCAAGGGTGCCCCATGAAGGGGGCAATTCGGTTGAACCCCCAGAAGTCGCCACGACCGCTGGGGAATCGAAAATTGTAGCGAAATCAGGCGTGGAATGAAAGCCTGAAACGAA
>PAFA01000059.1 GCA_002700845.1 Phycisphaerae bacterium
GCCGCTTTTTTATGTTGCAAATTGGATCAGTTCTTTTCGATTGAAGCTTTCATCGCACCAAGAACACGCTCGGATTCACCGTCGATCAACGCACGTGGTGTCCACTGTTTGTGCAACCCGAAATCTGAGGACTTGGGGATCACATGAAAGTGCACATGCATCACTTCTTGTCCAGCGTTCGCGCCGTTGTTTTGAATGATGTTGCAGTCTTCTACACCGGCCGCGGCGCAGGCGGCACGGGCAATACGTGGGAGAACCCGACCGATACCAGCTGAGGCCTCTTCGCTCAAATCCATAACAGTGGCTTTGACTTCTTTTGGGATCACCAGCGTGTGTCCCGGGGCCAAGGGGTTGATGTCCAAAAATGCCAGTGTCAGTTCGTCTTCGTAGACTTTGTGGCAGGGGATGGATCCGTCGAGAATGCGGCTGAAGATTGACATGCTTCTTCCTTGGTTAAATTCCGTTCGGTGATTGGGTCATAGCGCAGATAACGTCGAAGCCATTTGGAGCCCAGGTAAAAGGGGATGGTATCGATCAGGGCGATGCTGAATTTGAACAGGTAGCCGGTTCCCATCAGCAACAAGAGCTGTCCACTGGCGGGGCGATCAGCATCAATTACGCCGGAGAGGCCTCCGATCCAATATGTCACCAGGATGACCATGACCGTATCCACAACTTGACTCACCAGGGTGGAGCCGTTGTTGCGTAGCCAGAGGTGTTTGCCTTGGGTCACGCGTTTCCAGAAATGAAAGACGTGGACATCGCACAGTTGGGCGGCCAAGTAGGCCAACATCGACGCAACGACTGCACCAAAGGCCAGCGTTCGCACTTCAAAGAAGACCGGGAGTCGACCCGCAACATCTTTGGCAATCGCTCCATCGCTATCTAGAGCTTCAAAGCCAGGGAGGGCACCGCCGACCCAGAGAACACCGACCACAAAGATGTTCAGGAACAACCCCATCCATACAACGGCGTTGGCTCGTGATCGACCATAAAACTCACTGATAAAGTCGGTGCACAAAAATGTTACGGGGTACGGGATTACTCCGACTGCAACCGCAAAGACCAGAGGCGATTCTTGGGGGCCTAAAGTAAACAGCTTTACAAATCTGGAAATGCCGAGAATATTGAGCATGGTTAGAGAGCCCAAAAAGAGCCCAGCCAGGACCAAAAAGACCCGCTCGCGGCGTGCGTGCAAGGCGGAGGCTTCAATAGGGTGCAAGGGTGCAGAGTCAGCCATGATGTGCGATGCTAGGTCGAGGAGTGTGCAAGTGTGAATGGAGCATCTTCGATTTCAAGCCACGACGTGCTTGATGCCCTTGCGCCACGTACGGTTCGGTCAAATTTGATCGAAATCGCCCGCCAAGAAGACCTTGGTGAAGGATGCGATGTGACCACCCAAGCGTCGATTCCACCAGATCAGCGCGTCGAGATTCAGGTCGGAGCACGGGAATCGGGAGTGGTGTGTGGCTTGCCACTATTGGGAGAGGTTTTAGAGTGCTTTGGGATCCAAGCCCAAGTGCATTTGGCCCGTACTGATGGGGATCTCATCGAAGCGGGTTCGGTGGTGGCCACCATTGCAGGGCGGCATGCAGATCTTCTGACTGCCGAACGAACCATGCTGAACTTTTTGGGGCACCTTTCAGGAGTTGCGACCGCAACACGGAAAATGGTCGATTTGGTTGCAGGGACCAGGGCCGTGATTTGCGAGACCCGAAAGACCTTGCCCGGATTGCGCGGTCTTCAAAAATACGCGGTGCACTGCGGCGGTGGCCGCCTGCACCGTTTTGGACTTTTTGATGCCGCGCTGTTCAAAGACAACCACCTGGCCACCATGCGCTCATTGGGGGAAGACCTTGAAGCGGCTTGCCGGGCGGTTCGAGCGGCAGGATCTCTGCGGTTTGTGGAGGTTGAGGTCGACACACTTGATCAGTTGGACACGGTCCTGTCGTTTGAGGCAGGCGTCGTGGACATCGTCCTGCTCGACAATATGCCGCCCGCAATGCTGGCCGAGGCGGTCAAGCGGCGAGATGCGTGCCGTCCAAAGATCGAACTGGAGGCTTCCGGAGGCATCTCAGAAGCCACGATCCAAGCCGTGGCCACCTCAGGGGTGGATCGGATCAGTATTGGAGCCCTGACGCATTCGGTTCAGAACCTTGATCTGGGCTTTGATCTCTAGGGAGAACCCGCGGAATCCGCTACTCTTCTTGGTTCATGACTGCGGTTCCAACCCCCATGGCGACGTCGAAAGACGAGATCACCCGCTGGTCCGGCTGGCCCCTGCGGCAACGGCCTCTTCCGGGCATTTTGATCTTGGTGGTTTTGCTGGGTTCGGCCATCGTACTTTGGGACGAATCGCCCTGGCTGGCCCCATTGGTGGTGCTGGTTCCCGTATTGGTGAATGGGCGATATTTCTTTCCCTCCAATTTCGAAGCCACCTCGGAAGGCCTCAAAGCCACCCACCCCACCTGTGCCCCCCGAAGCATTCGCTGGGATGCCGTGGACCGCGTGGTTTCTTCTCGTTCTGGCGTTTGGATGGTGGTACCGCAGAAATCACACCGCTACGCCAGGGTTCGCATCATCCCCGTCTATGACGATATTCAGGCACCGTGCGTGAACTCGGTCTTGGCAATGCATTGGGAGGCCTCCGCATGAGTCTTGGGGCCAAACTTCGTCACGCCTTTTCTGTTGACGGTGAGAAAGCCGAGCCGACGCCCGAACAAGCGATGGCGGTAGACACCTTCGCCCGCTGGGTGACCCGGAAGGGAATGACCGCGCCAATCCTCTTGATGCTGGAGTCATCCAAGCCGCTGAACTGGACTGTGGCCCAGGGCTTACATTTTGCGGACCCTGTTTTGGGTGCCGTCTTCCGTGCCATGACTGCTGAACAAGTTCGACATCTCGCGACGTTCCTAGAGCATCGCGGCAGCATTGATTTCATAACCGCCCGCATCGAAGCGATCGACGCTGAGCAGCGGGCCGAGACAGAGAACGAAGCATGACCATCGATCCCAATTCGATCAACGTGATTCTCGCCACTGACTGCGGTTCGACCACCACCAAGAGTGTGTTTATCGAACGACAGGCAGATGGCACCTTCCGCCAAACCCAGCGGGGTGAAGCCCCAACCACGGTTGAAGAACCATTCGCGGATGTCACCATTGGTGTGATCAATGCGGTCACTGAAATTGGCGAAGTCGCCGGTCGCAAGTTGGTGGACGATGAAGGGCGGATCATCCAGCCCGCGGGCACCGATTCTGACGGAAACCCGGTTGGGTGCGACATTTACATCTCCACAAGTTCCGCTGGCGGTGGTTTGCAAATGATGGTGGGTGGCGTGGTTAAGCAGATGACCGCAGAAAGTGCCAAGCGTGCCGCCTTGGGCGCAGGAGCCATCGTGATGGACACCATTGCCGCGAACGATGGTCGAAAGCCACACGAGCAGATCCAGCGGATTCGTGAACTTCGTCCGGACATGATTTTGCTTTCTGGTGGTACCGACGGAGGGGATGTGAAGAAGGTCACCGAGATCGCGGAGCGCATTGCCCCCGCTCGACCTCAGCCTCGGTTTGGCAGCAAATTCGTGATGCCAGTGATTTTTGCTGGCAACAAAGAGGCGAGAGAGTCGGTCGACAACGCCTTTGATGAATCCATTGATTTGCAGTGTGTGGAAAATCTCCGTCCGACCTTGGAAGAAGAAAACCTTGGCCCCGCTCGGGACGCCATTCATGACATGTTCTTGGAGCATGTGATGGCGCAAGCCCCGGGGTACGACAAATTGATGGGTTGGACCAGCGCCCCAATCATGCCCACACCAGGTGCAGTGGGCAATATTTTGACCACGATTGCCGACCGCCAAGGCAAAAACGCGTTGGCGGTGGATATCGGCGGCGCGACAACCGACGTGTTCAGTGTCTTTGATGGTGTCTTTAACCGCACGGTCTCGGCCAACTTGGGCATGAGCTACTCCATCTCAAATGTGGTGGCGGAAGCAGGCCTTGACAACGTCCTGCGATGGGTTCACCTCGAAGGCATGGATGAGAGTGAATTGCGCAACCGAGTCAAAAACAAAATGATTCGGCCCACCACCATTCCGCAGAGTCGCGAAGCTTTGGTCTTCGAACAAGCGGTGGCCCGCGAAGCCCTGCGTTTGGCGTACGTCCAACACAAAGAGTTCGCGACCACCCTCAAGGGTGTACAGCAGCAACGCACGGTGGGCGACACTTTCAGTCAAAAGACCAGCGGCTCCACCATTGTCGATGCGATGAAGCTTGACTTGCTGGTGGCTTCGGGCGGAGTTCTTTCGCACGCCCCACGGATGTCGCAGACGGCATTGATGCTGGTGGATGCCTTCGAACCTGAAGGTTTTACGACTCTCGCCAAGGATTCCATTTTTATGATGCCACACCTCGGAGTGCTGGCCAGTGTGCACGCAGAGGCCTCTGAGCAGGTCTTCAGCCGAGACTGCCTTGTGGTCTTGGGAACGTGTGTGGCGGCCGCCGGAGATGTGAAGTGGAGCAAGCCGGCTTTCTCTTGGGAAATGCGAGGCAGTCAGAACGCAGAAGGTGAACTCTTGGGCGGGCAGCTCAAATTGGTCGAACTCGCCGCTGGTGAAACCGCCACCGTCACAGTCAAGCCTGCACGCGGGATTGATCTTGGCGCGGGCCCTGGAAACCAGGTCGCTCACGAAGTCACCGGTGGCAGCGTTGGTTTGATTCTCGATGCTCGTGGCCGGCCCATAGCGTTGCCCGAATCTCGGGAAGAAGCAAGAGACGTGGTGCATGGTTGGTACCGCGAACTCAACATCATTGATGAAGGAGATGCGTAATGGGACAGGCTTATACCCCTGGGCTCAAAGTCACCACCGACACATTGCTTCGGCAGCGAAGGGTGCTTCCTTTGCGTGGCGAGGTCATGGTGCAAGCCAACACCATCGTTGGTGCCCAAGACGTGGTGGCTCGGGCTGAGTTGCCGGGCGACATCATGCCCATCAACATGGCCAACCGGCTTTCGGTCCCGCCCGGCGATGTGCGTTCCTTGCTTCAAGTTGAAGAAGGGATGCAGATCAAGAAAGGCGATCTTCTTGCAGAAACAAAGGGCATTTTTGGGCTTATGAAATCCAAAGTGTTGAGCGATCACTCGGGTGTGGTCGAAAACATTTCGGATACCACGGGCCAGCTCATCCTGCGTGGACCATCTACTCCAGTGGAGGTTTTGGCTTACCTCCCCGGAAAAGTGGTGGAAGTTCTTGATGGCGAAGGGGTGGTTATCGAAAACCAGGTGGCCTTGATTCAAGGCATCTTTGGCATCGGCGGCGAAGCTTTTGGTCCGATCTGTATGGCCACTTCTTCACATGGCGAGACCTTGGACCCATCCCATATCACCGAGAACATGCGTGGGGCCATCATTGTGGGTGGGGCCCGGGTGTCTCACGCGGCAGTGAAGCGAGCCATCGAAGTGGGTGCCGCCGGCATCGTGGCTGGTGGCGTGGACGATGCTGATCTGAAGGCGATGCTGGGCTACGACCTTGGGGTGGCCATTACTGGTTCTGAGCGTATTGGCGTCTCGGTGGTCATTACCGAGGGCTTTGGTGAAATCGCGATGAGCGAACGAACCTTCCGCATTCTGCAGTCCCGCGAAGGCCGCCAAGCCAGCGTCAACGGTGCGACCCAAATTCGGGCCGGAGTGATGCGGCCTGAAATCGTGATTCCTTTGGAATCCAACGACATTCCGGACAACGATGAAAGTCAGTGGGAAGCGGGCCAATTGGCCATTGGTCGCCCTCTTCGGGTGATCCGAGACCCCTGGTTCGGACGAATCGGTACTGTGTCATCATTGCCGGCCGAACCGGCAGTCCTCGACTCGGGTTCACGAACCCGGGTTCTCGAAGTGGACTTCGGGAATGGGGAAAAAGCGATCGTCCCTCGGGCGAACGTGGAATTGATCGAGGCTTGAGGAGCAAACCATGGCGTGCTTTTCTTTGACCAGTGTGTTGCTTGCTGCCGAGGAGGTCGCGGCTGCGGCCGAGACGGCCGAGAGCAGCGGGCTTCTCAATATGGATCGTCTTCCCTTGCTTGGGGTGGCCTTGTTCTTTATTTTTGCGGTTGTCTACTGGATTACGGTGGCGCGATCGGGTGGTGAAATCAAGGTTCGCGAGATCGCGGGTCTGAAAGCCATCGAAGAGGCTGTCGGTCGTGCGACTGAAATGGGCCGTTCGGTGTTGTTCGTCCCCGGCATTCAAGATGTCTCCGAAATTCAAACCATTGCCGGTATTACGGTCTTGTCGAAGGTTGCCAAAACAGCAGCCGAGTACGACGCGAAAGTCGAAGTGCCAGTGGCCCGCACGCTGGTGATGGTGACTGCACGCGAAACGGTGCAAGAAGCATTCCTCGCCGCTGGCCGGCCTGATGCGTACAACGAAGATCTCATCTATTACGTCACCGACGAGCAGTTTGGTTACGTGGCCTACCTGTCAGGAATGATGGTTCGGGAGAAGCCTGCCGCTTGTATCTACATGGGTTGCTTCTATGCCGAGTCGCTGATTTTGGCTGAAACAGGCAACTCTATTGGTGCGATTCAAGTTGCCGGTACCGCAATGCCAGCCCAGTTGCCATTCTTTGTGGCGGCTTGTGATTACACCTTGATTGGCGAAGAGTTCTACGCCGCTTCGGCGTATCTTTCCGAGTCGCCAGCAGAACTTGGCTCGCTGAAGGGCCAAGACCTCGCCAAACTTTTGGCCTTCATTTTGATTGGTGCCGGTGCGTTGCTCGCTACCGCCACCCAGTTTGTGCCTTCCTTGCAGGGGGCCTTCGACTTCTTCACTGGAACCCTGCTCGGCTAAGGAGCCCCACGCTATGTTGAAACGAACCATCCCGATGCTCCTCGCCATGGCGGCGGGCATCGTCATGATCCTGGCTTACTTCTTCCCGTGGCTCACCCCACTTCAAGACCAGACCACTGTGTGGTTCAACATCTTGGCGGCGGTGGCGTTCATCCTTGGCGGAGGCAACCTCCTCAAGGTGCACCTGAAGAAAGTGAGCGATCGTCGCGAAGGCTGGGCCTATTCAATGATCACCTTGGCCGCCTTCGTCGGTGTACTGGTGATTGGCCTCTTCAAGCTTGGCGTAAACCCGCTCGATGACTTCCCCGCTCAGCGAATGGCTGGTGACTTCCGAGCCGAGGGCTCAGGCTTTTGGTACGTCTACGAGTATGTCTTCGCGCCATTGACGGCCACAATCTTTTCCATGCTTGCGTTCTACGTTGCTTCCGCGGCGTTCCGTGCCTTCCGGGCCAAGAATTTTGAAGCCATTTTGTTGCTCAGTACCGCCTTTGTCATTTTGCTTGGGCGTACTGCGGCGGGCGTGTTCCTCACCGACTTCTTGCCAGAAGAAGGCATGTTGGCCAACTTTAGGTTGGAAAATTTGACGGTCTGGATCATGAACAACCCGGTGACTGCGGGCAACCGAGCCATCATGATTGGTATCGCACTTGGTACCGCTTCGGTCTCATTGAAGATTCTCTTGGGTGTGGATCGTTCTTATCTTGGTGGAGGTGACTGATGTACGAGTTCCTGCGTGATCTTGACCGTCGGGTGATTTTTTCGTTGATGGCTTTGGCTGTCGCGGTCCCCATCTTGCTCCAATTCACTCCGCCTGAGAAGGCCACCCCCATCGTGCGCGATGCATTCGAGACCATTGAGGCGCTCGACGAAGGTGACCGGGTGTACATGGCCTTTGATTTCGACCCCGCCAGCGCTGGAGAGCTTCAGCCCATGGCGACCGCTTTTGTTCGCCACGCTTGCGAAAAGAAGTTGAAAATATATTTCACGGCATTGTGGCCAGTGGGCCCGCAGTTCATTAAGAACGCAGAGCGTGATGTTATTTCACGCGATTTCCCCGACATGGTGTATGGCGAGGATTTTGTTGATCTTGGGTTCAAGACCGGCAACGAGGGTGTGATCAAGCTGGTCTCCAACGACCTGCGGACGCAGTATCCGCAAGACGCTCGTGGGACCCCGATTGATGACATTCCGATGATGGAAAGCGTGGCTTCGATTCGTGATTTTGATGTCATCATGAACGTGTCGGCTGGGTATCCCGGAACCAAGGAATGGGTGCAATACGCCGTGGCAAGTGCTCCCGATGATGTGAAGTTGGTTGCGGGATGCACTGGGGTACAGGCCCCCTTGCTGTACCCCTATTACCCCCAACAGCTGTCCGGTTTGCTTGCAGCCATTAAGGGTGCAGCTGAGTACGAATCGCTTCTTCTTGGGAAGTATGGCCGTGAAAATGAGCCAGGGATTTACCAAGAGGGGTTGCGTCGAATGGCTCCACAGCTTTCGGGTCACATCCTGATGGTTGGTTTGATATTTGTCGGGAACCTTGTGTATTTCATGGCCCGAAAGCGAGGTGAGGCATGACCCACGCAGCACGACGAGGCAATGCAACTTTTGGTGTTCTGCTGGTCCTGATCGGAGTGGCCATTGCCATTTTGAATGCCGTGGCCCTCAGGCCTGGTGCCGGGACCCAATGGACCCAGCGCACAGAGCATGTTCACACGCTCGAGGATGGCACTGAAGTTCGATGGACCGAGCATGAAGCGGTAAGTGTGAAGGAAGGCCGAGAAATGGCGGCGGCTGATCAAGATGCCGCTCCGTTGCTCTCGCGGACCTTGGGACTTTGGGGTGCGGCGATTCTGACGCTGTGCATCTTCTCATTCCTTCTGGGGGACAACCCGCTGTACAAAGCCGCTGAAGCCATCGTGGTGGGAGCCTCTGCGGCCTATTGGATGGTGATTGGCTTCTGGGAAACCATGGTGCCGAACCTCATTGCCGGCCTGTTTCCAGAGTGGACCCGATCAAATTTCATGCCCAGGTTGTCTGAAGACGCCTCGGTGGACTTCTTGCTTTTGATCCCGTTGGCCCTCTCCGTTTTGCTGTTGCTGCGTTTGGCCCCCAAGATCGGTTGGATCAGCCGCTGGCCAACCGCTTTCATCATTGGTGTGTTCTGCGGTCTTCGGTTTATCTCGTCACTTGAGGCTGATTTCCTGAGCCAAATCGGCCCAACCATCAAGCCGCTGATTGTGATTGGTGAGAACGGTTTTGATCTGGAATCATCTTTTTCAAACATCGTCCTGGTCCTGGGCACGTTGGCTTGCCTGGTCTACTTTTTCTTCAGCGTCGAACACAAAGGCGCTATTGGTAAGGTTGCTCGATCTGGTATCTGGATGCTCATGATCACCTTCGGTGCGGCCTTTGGTTACACCGTGATGGGTCGAATCGCGTTGCTTGCCGGACGATTTGAATTCTTGTTCGACGACTGGCTGTGGTTGATCGATCCGAAAGATGCGCACCCCGCGCAGGCGTTCCTGCAGACGATTGCACCTATGCTGATGTGATGTCTTCTTTATTGCTGATGGCGGCGTTGAGCGTCGAATCTCTTCGCATTGGCGAGCCTATTGCGGTCTTCGACACACTCGGTGCTCCCGCAGCAATCGCCCCGCATCCTCTTGGTGGCATTGTGATCGCCGATCGCTTGGCGGGCACCATTGATCGGATGAACACCAGTGGTGAGCGGGTTCGCTTGGCGGAAGGCCTTATTGGCCCCGAAGGGGTTGCGGTTCACCCTGATGAACAGTGGCTTTTGGTGGCAGATACCGCAGCGCATCAGGTTCATCTTGTTGCCACCAACGGAGACATGACGCTTCTTGGAAGCAAAGGAAAAAATGAGGGGGACTTCTGCGCGCCACGTGGCGTCTCGATCTCAACCGATGGCACACTGGCCATCGCGGATACGGGGAACAACCGAGTCGTCCTCATCATGGTTGATGAAGGAGGCACCCTGGCGGAGCGGCGTCTGATCCTGAATGATTTTGAGCAACCCACAGATGTTCATTTCACGGCAGTGGGGGACCTTCTGGTTGCCGATTCGGGGAACGACCGCGTGGTTCGGGTGAAGCGCGGTCAGTTGAGGGAGCGGACCAGCATTGGAGTGCATGGTGCTTTTCCAGGATTTTTGGATGAGCCCGTTGCGATTTCCTTTGCGGATGTTCCCATTGTGTTGGATCGTCGCAACCATCGCATTCAAGCTCTGACGGGTGATGGTGAAGCGCAGTGGTTGTACGGCGAGCACGCTTACGAATTCCGCGAGGCGAACGGAAAGTTTCACTACCCAGATGACTTGGTATTTGATTTCAAAGCCAAGCAAGCTTGGGTTCTTGAGCGCACCGAACGTCGAGTACAACTTTTCAGTCTGGTCCCGCATGATCCAGCCCTTGAAGATTTTGTGCCTCCGCCCGCGGGTATGCGTGCTCACCTTGGGCCACGTTGTGCGGTTGATGGGGACCTCCTCGTCATGACGGAGCCGGAGGCTCAGCGCATTTTCCTTCTTGATGCCCGTGGTGAAATCCCAATCTTGATTGGGCAATGGGGGGAGCGAGGCCGCGAGATGGGCTTGCTTATGCGTTCAGAAGCCATTGCTCTTGATGCGAACAATCGCCGAGTTTTCTTGGCCGATCGAGTGAATAAGCGTTTGGTTGAACTCGCTTTTGATTGGGACGGGAGTGTTGGATACGTAGAGAATCGATTCCGTATGGTCCGCTCAATTGATTTGGCGGCTTGGACCAAAGCGCGTCTTCCTGAAGCCCAATGGACTCTTCGTCCCGACGACTTGTGGTTCGACGGCGAGACCCTTCATTTTGCTGACGCAAGAAATGCTTTGATTGGGTCATTTGATTCCCGGTGGCGTCCAACCATTCTCACTGGTCAGCAGACTGGTCTTGTGGCCCCGTCACAAATTCGTAAGGATCCTACTGGTCAGTATGTGGTTCTGGATGCGGCCAGTCGGAGACTGCTTCGCCTAGGTGAGACTGGAAGTATTTCCGAGGTCATCCAAACTGGAGCGCGTGAGCCAGGGGGATTTGTCCTCAAGTCCGACGGCACGCTCTTCGTGTCTGACCGGGCTCGAGATGAAGTCATCAGCATCCAGCCAAGTGGACGTTCGATTTTGGCTCGATCTGGGAGTGATCACGGAGAATTGTGGCAGCCGGCTGGTTTGGCCCTGGCACCTGATGGGCGTTTGTTGGTCATGGATGAGGGCAATCACCGCGCCCAAGCGTTCAATTTGCAAGGTGACTGGTGTTTGACGTTCGGGACCGGACGGGCGGTGACGCCTAAGACTCGGGATATCCGTCGCCCCAGCCTATTATCTGAAGAGTGAGATTCCTTCTTGTTGTGTTCTTGTTCTGTGCTGGGTGCACGTCTTCTTCGGAACTCGGGGCAGATTGCACCTGCGCGACTGATCCGAGCACCTGCGCGTGTTGCACTCTGGATGCCGCGCCTGCTTCGGCCAACGCGTATTTGACCCCACAAGCTTTTCTCTCCAACGGAGGGAGCTGGCGGGTTCGATTGGCCCGTGAGGCGTCAATCAATATGCATGAATTCTTTAGCCTCGATGTGATGGTGGATTCAGTCTTCGACGCAGGGGTTCCTGCCGATGGTGTCACGGTTCGAGTGGATGCAAGAATGCCGCACCACCGCCACGGCATGCTTACCCCTTGTGAAGTAACCCAAGTGGCCCCGGGTCATTGGAAGGCTTCAGGAATGCGTTTGCATATGGTGGGCTATTGGGAATTCCACGTTGACATTGACGACGCGGGCTTGGTGGAGCGTGCGCAAACCTCGATCGAGCTTGAGTGATGCTTTCGTTTGTCTTTTTGATCACTATTGCCCAGACTGTTGATTGGACTGCCGAAGAGAGGCGGTTGGCGGGAACATTGACACCAGTTCCTGCGCTACCGAAGAGTCCCACCAATCGATTTGCTGATGATCCAAACGCTGCGGCAGTCGGGGTCCGACTTTTTCACGATGAGCGGTTGTCTTCCAACGGAAGCATCTCGTGCGCGAGCTGTCACCGTGCGGAGTATGCATTTACCGATCAACGCAACGTCGCGCAAGGTTTGGGTCGCGGTACCCGAAACACCATGACTTTGTTGGATGTTGCTCACGTTCGTCAGCCGTTTTGGGATGGTGCGGCCGACTCATTGTGGATGCAGGCGCTTGAGCCATTTGAAGCGCCACTTGAACATGGGTTTGACCGAGTTTCGGTATTACGCCGTATTGTTGAAGATGAACCATTGCATAAGGCGTTCACCACAGTTTTTGGTTCAATCCCCGACGTTTCCGACACGGCACGATTTCCTCCGGCTACGCCACGTCCAGAAGCCGCGGCGGAACTCCGCAGTGCATGGTCAACCATGGATGATCAGGACCGAAAGTCAGTAAATGCTGCCTACGCCAATGTGGGTAAGGCAATTGAAGCATTCGAGCGGACTTTGACTTCCGCGTCATCACCATTTGATCAATTTGCCGCCGCGCTTTCAGCCGGCAATGATGAAGAGGCCTCCCGTTTGATTTCACGGTCGGCTCAACGCGGGTTTCAGATCTTTTTGGCCTCGGGTTGCCGCAACTGCCACGCCGGCCCGCGATTTACCGACGAAGGGTTTCACAGCAACGGGACTCCGCCGCCTTCGGGTGAGCGTCCAGACACGGGTCGTTGGAAAGGGCATCCGAAAGTCTTACGATCACCATTCCGGGCGGATGGTGAGTACTCCGATGACCGGAGCAGTGACCAGGCACGGATAACCGCTGCGACTCGGAGGCAGCCCGACATGGTGGGCACGTTCCGGACGCCAACTTTGCGTCATTTGGTTCACACCGGTCCATACATGCACGACGGTTCCATGGAGACCTTGGAGGCGGTGGTTCGGCACTACAACCGGCTCGAAGGCGCCATGCTGGACCATCATGGTGAGGCCTTATTGAGGCCTCTTGGGCTCGATGAGGCTTCCGAGGCCGATCTGGTGGCATTTTTACGCTCACTTTCTGCGAAAATCGACCGATAACCGGCCAAATCCTGCGGTCAAAGCAACCGATGAAGCGGAATCTACGGATACATCACCTGTGAAGAACACCCCATTCCACCGATATTGCTTCCTCCCTTTGGCCACGCTGCTCCTTGCGGGGCTGGCTTCGGCCCATGAGGATGATCCCAAGGCTTCACGAGTTCCAATCCCCAACATGATTGGGGCATACTCGGAGTCAGAAGGAGCATCCAGACGCAATGCTTTGGGTGGTCTTGCCGAGGGGGTTGTTCTGCGGAGCGCGATCCCTCTGTCGGGTCTGGGGAACGCCATTTCAGGTTCTGATTGTTGGGGCTACGTCTCGCCATCGGGCCGTGAATATGCATTGGTCACCGTGTACGACGGGATGTTTGTCTACGAGATCACTGACCCAGGGTCGCCTGACGAGATCGGTTTTATTTCTGGTCCGAACAGCGATTGGCATGATGTCAAGGTCTACCAGGACTACTGCTATGTGGTCAGTGAAGGTGGGCAGGGCATTCAAGTGGTTTCATTGGCCAACGTTGATTCGGGGTCAGTGTCCTTGGTCAATACGGTCACCACCGGAGGGACCACAGCTTCACACAATGTCGCTATCGATGAGGCCAGTGGATTTTTGTATCGATGTGGCGGGGGCAACAACGGCCTTCGGATTTACGATCTGTCCAACCCCTCTTCCCCAAATTTTGTAGCCCAATGGGACACCAGATATGTCCACGATGCACAAATCGTGACGTATGACAGTGGTCCTTGGGCTGGCCGGCAAATTGCTTTTTGTTGCTCAGGCTTTAACGGCGGAAGTGTAGATACCGGACTTGACATCTTGGACGTGACCAACAAGTCCAATATCCAAGTACTCGCCAACCTGGTGTATCCCTCTGGTCGGTATTCCCATCAGTGCTGGATCGACGAAGATCGCAAGTATGTGTATCTCAACGATGAGCTTGACGAAGGGAACAATGCGCCATTCACCAAGACGTTTGTCTTCGATGTTGAGGATCTTCAGAATCCGTTTTTGGCTTCTACATTCGACAACGGCAACACTTCAATTGGTCACAACTTGTACATCCAGGGCAATTTGCTTTACGAAGCCAATTACACCAGTGGCATGCGAGTCTTTGACTTGGGGCAGAATCCTTTGGACCCCCCAGAAATTGCGTTCTATGACACCGTCCCTTCGACGGATGCGGCTTCTTTTAATGGTCTTTGGAGCATCTACCCTTACTTTCCAAGCGGCACCGTCATTGGCTCTGATTTTGACAATGGGTTCTTTGTTTGGACCGTAGCCCAGCCCATCGGCCTGACTTTGGATGCAATTCCTGGCGATCTTGTGCCCTCTTCCGGTATTGAAGCATCGGTTCAAATCACCGTGCCCCAGTCCGGAGCACTCGATCCCAACAGCCCCAAGCTGATGTGGTCGGTCGATGGAAATGGAAGTGAAGCGCCGTTGGTGTATCAGCCA
Source organism: Phycisphaerae bacterium (assembly GCA_002700845.1). GTDB lineage: Bacteria > Planctomycetota > Phycisphaerae > Phycisphaerales > SM1A02 > UBA8653. The sequence goes on from PAFA01000059.1 coordinate 14,360, forward strand.
GCATCTGATCGCTGGGTGGCCTCAACTGGCCCCTTGCCATGCAACGGAGATGTTGTTTGGTCGGTCGAAGTCTCGAATGACGAGGGGCTTTCGTTTGCTCTCGGACCATTCAGCGCCGTGGTGGCTGACAATTTTGATGTCACCTTTGAGGATGATTTTGAATCCAACTCCGGATGGACAGTGAGCGGAAACGCACTCGATGGTGGGTGGACCCGCGGGGTGCCGATCACCGATTGTGACCGAGGCAACCCAACTTCCACGCCTGATGGTTCATCGGCATGCTTCTTGACCGACAATTCCAACGCAAACAATTGCAACAGTGATGTCGACGACGGACAGACCATCCTGACGTCTCCAATATTAGATGCTTCTGACCCTTCTACGGTTGTCTCCTACTGGCGGTGGCACAGCAATGCATTTGGTGCAGCCCCAGGAGTGGACGCATTCAGAGTGCAGTGTTCTTCGAATGGCGGCACAAGTTGGGTTGCGTTGGAAACAGTTACTGGGAACTCTCCTGAGTCTTCGGGAGGCTGGTACCGAAAGCAGTTTTTGATCGAAGACTTTGTCGCCAACAGTACTACCTTTCAGATTCGGTTTATCAGTGAAGACATTGCAGATGGATCTGTTGTCGAATCTGCGGTGGACGGTTTTGCCCTCACCACGCTGAGTTGTGATGATGCTCCGCCCGCTGTTCCTGGTGACCTGAATGGCGATGGTGATGTCGATTTTGATGATCTGATTGGCCTTTTGGCCTCTTGGGGGCCTTGCGGCCCTCCGTGCCCAGAGGATCTTGATGGCAATGGTCAGGTCGAATTCTCGGACTTATTGACTCTGCTCGGCAACTGGGGTTGATCACGCCTCATTTTTAAGGACACTAGAGCACATGGATGGTGCTTCGGGGCAGACCCCGACTGAGGTTCCAGGAGGGGATCCAATGTTCCACTGCGCTGCGCTGGTCGCGTCATCCTTGTTTACCCAAATTCAGACCTCAGAGGTGTACCGACCTCATGTGATCGATTCCGGTCACATCACGGTGCGATCCGATGTTGAAGGGCCCGATGTTGTCTGGTCCAAAGTGGTCCGTGAACCAGATGCCTCATGGTTGCGGTTGAATTTTAGTGCGGTGCAAATGGACGATCGATCCATCCTTCGTGTGGAGTCCCTTCACGACGGCGCGGTTCAGCGTCTCAACACTGGTCACCTTGTCGAGTGGCAAAACACAACTGCTTACTTCAATGGCAACGCCGTTCGGATTGAACTCATTGCGGGGCCGGGATCCTCTTCTCGAATTCGACTCGATGGTGTTTGGACACAAGCCGAACCGGGTCTTGCCACGTCGATTTGCTTCGACGACGAACGACAGGAATCTTCGGATCCAAGATTGGCTCGGTTAATGCCGATTCTTTGTACCGGCTTCTTGATTAATGATCCTGGTCGAAACTTCATCACCGCGGGTCACTGCTCGGAGAACACATCATTGCTGAACGTCGCGCAGTTCAATGTGCCCGCCAGTGATGTCGTGGGTAGTCCGCTGCATCCTGATCCAATTCATCAATATTCAATTGATACTCAAAGTATTCAGAATTCACCCGTGACTGAGCAAGGTGAGGATTGGACTCACTTTGCTTGCTTTCGCAACACAGAATCGAATCTGAAGCCTTGGCAAGCCCAAGGGTCCTGGTTCCAACTGGCCACTTCGACCGAACCAGCTGATCAGCGTACGTTGCGCATCTTGGGCTATGGCGACGTGGAATCGCCATTGCCACCAGAGTTAAGCTGGATGCAGAAGCGTTCAGAGGGCATCTTTTTGTTCAGCTTTGCCTACAGCCTGAGTCATAACTGCGACACCATGGGGGGCGATTCAGGTTCACCCATCATCGATGCCGCCACGGGGAAAGTACTCGGTGTACATACAAATGGTGGATGCACCAGTGCTGGCGGCTTCAACAGTGGAATGTGGGTGACCCGGCCAGAGTTAATCGCAGCAATTTCAAATCCACAGGGGGAAGCGATCCCGGAAGTGGACTTTGTCCTCACGTTGGTGGATCCGGTCCCTGATCGTATTGATGCGGTTGGAACGACGTTTGATTTTCATATCGAACCCATTGGTTCACCAATGCCATCTCTTGCCGAGATCAGTGTGCGTTTGGACCAAGGCGTTGGCGCTGGATTTGAGGAATGCACTCTGGTGGACATGGGCGAAGGGGTGATTCGTGCAGCGTTGCCGACACTGCCGTGTGGGGCCACGGTGGGCTTGTATTTCGAAGTCAGAAACCCAGCGGGTGAGGCCACTCGTCTCCCCGAAGCCGCGCCCGCGGCTCCAATCACCACATTGGTGGCTGATGCTGAAGTATCGAGCTATGCAGATGATTTCCAAACCGACCAAGGCTGGACCGTGCAGAACGATCCGGGGCTGCTTGATGGTGGTTGGACTCGGGGAGCTCCGGCAGGCTACGGAGATCGTGGCGACCCGGTCGCGGATGCTGATGGTTCGGGTTCGTGTTGGCTGACCGACAATGTTCCGGGCAACTCGGATGTGGACGGGGGGCCCACCATGCTTCTTTCTCCCTCGATGCCAGTTGGAGACGCTGATCATGAATTGGTCTACGCCCGTTGGTTCTACGACGGTGATTTTGAGAACCAACTCGATGATTTTTTGTTGGTAGAAGTCAGTGGTGATGACGGTATCACTTGGTCGGTGTTGGAGAACTACCAGCCACCCGTGGCACCTGGTGGGGGCTGGGAGTTTGTCTCATTCCCAATCGAAAATTTACCGCTTCCTGAAGTCCCCACAGCACTGCGTCTTCGGGTGAGCACCAGTGATGTGGGCTTGCCTTCGGTGATTGAAGCAGGTTTTGATGCGGTCCGTATTCGAACCGTGGAGTGTGATGATGTGGTCGTCCCCGGCGATGTTGATGGTGATGGTGCGTCCACCTATCAGGATCTCATTTTGATCTTGGGGTCATGGGGTCCATGTGGATCACCTTGCCCAACAGACCTTGATGGAAACGGTATTACGGGCTACCAGGATCTGCTGGTTGTGCTCGCAAACTGGTCCGTTTGATATCAACTAGACTTTTTTCATGCCTCGAACTCTTTTGATACCTCTTTCACTCATGTTTTGCGCGTGTTCCACAGAGGAATCAAAATCCTATGAACCGGTCGTCAGTTCATCCCCAACCAGAACAGTGGTTGCGGACGTGAAGAGAGCGGCAATTTATCAAGCACCTTCTCCACCCTCTCCTGATCCCTGGCGTGCATCAGCAGAAGGAGATTTGGTTCTTCTGAAGATGGCAATCAATGAACGAAGCTTTGATGTGAATTTGGCGGATCCACTGTTCAAAACCACTCCTCTGGGCCATGCCGCATGGTGGGGTCGACCTGGTTCAGTTGAACTGTTGTTGGCCAGCAGCGCGACGCCTGATTTGGCCTACGGTGAACCATGGACCACGCCGTTGCATGTGGCTTGTCTTTGGGGTCATGTCGAGGTTGCAGCAGCTCTATTGAACGCTGGGGCAAGCCCGGAACTTCCCGATGAGGGTGGATCCACGGCTCGTGAAAATTTACGCATCAGTGAACAGGACACCATGGGACTCGCATCTGCGTTTCAAGCACCATTTGCTTTTGAGTCTATTCAAGCCGGTCGTGATGCAATTCGGAAGTTGATCCCATGATTCGCTTGTCACTGCTCAGTTTTGGTTTGTTGGTCTTGGGTTGCTGTGCTGAGGAGCCCGAAGGAAACTTTGCGCCAAATACCGTGCCGCCACCTGAACCCATCGATGACTCAGAAGGTCGCACCAGTGTTCTGGGGCAAGCCATGGACGCGGCTGAGAACCTAGAAGTGGAAATTGGGGAATACAACGATCGGATCCAGCAGGCTGTGGATGATGCCAATGACGCAGCTGGTGGCCGTGGCAAAGAAGATTGACGCAAGCCCCTCGACTCGTCACAATCAATCCTTCCTCCCTTCCGGACAGGTGGCGGAGCGGCTGAACGCGCCGGATTCGAAATCCGGTTCACGGGTTTCTCGTGACGAGGGTTCGAATCCCTCTCTGTCC
>PAFA01000060.1 GCA_002700845.1 Phycisphaerae bacterium
CAATGCTTCATCCACTCGAGCGCCGTGCAATAGGGATTCCAATTCTGTTAACTGATGCTCAGGCAATAAAACAGTGCGTCGCAATTGCCAGAGGCGAACGAGAATCAGGGCGAATGCCGCAATCGAGAGTAAAATAAGCAAAGTGCCTACCGGACCTGAATCAGACACCGCCTGAAGCAATGAACGCGAAGACTCGGTTTGAGCAAGAAAAAAAACTGGTCGCATATCAAGACGATCCTTCGCTTGGGGAGGACAAAACACCATCTGCGTTCACAAGACGCAAATGGTCATGAAGTCGGTTGGCTTCTGTAGGGAGTGACATCGCCTTCAGCATTTCCACAGCTTGCCAGCCCGCAAGGTCAGCCATCGGTGAAGGTGCTCCTTCTGAAAGGAGTTGAATCCTCGCCAAGACTGCACGTCGGGATGGAGATCGATCGGCGAACTGATGCCACGACTCATAATTTAGAGGGGCATTCATACCAAGTTCGCACGCGCGGAACGCGCGGACTGCCGGCGGTGCTGGTGTTGAACCACGCCAGTCAGGCAAAGAAGCAGAAACGCCTTCGGCACGCTGGAGGACCACATCCCACGCTTGACGCAACCAAACCGATAGAGGGTCCACCGGCGGAGGCAAATCAGCGAGCGCACGTCGAGCTGACGCAACCCCGGGTCCGGGGGGAACAATTGGCGGGAAGTGGGGATGCAAACGGACTTCAGGGTTTACCGGGGTATCCAAACGAGAAGCCCCCCCCCCTTTTGACACATCAACGACAAGACGATCGCCAAGGGCAAGCAAGTGAGGGACCGCCGACGCCAAGTCTCCCTGCGCCAATGCAATCTGCAATTGGCCTTCTCGAATCAGCATGCCAACACGACTGGGATGATCTTGCCACTCAACCAACTCGGAAACCAATCGTGCCGCGCCTTGAAAGTCGCGGCGCTCTATTCGGGATCGAAAACGCCAGAGCAACTCCGACTGGGGCAACCAAGTATTGATCGCACCAAGAATTGGCGAAGACTCAGAAAGACCCTCGACACGGAGAATCTGATCCCAATCCACATTCTGAATGGATAATCCTTGTTGCACGCGCAGGCCATCCGCATCGGCCGCGGAAACCTGGACCCGTTGACTTTCGCCTTCACGCAGGTACAAGATCGCTTCGTTGCTGACCAATCCAACCTGCAGAAAAATGAGAACAACGCCACTGATCATTTCACCAGCCTCGTGCGACCACCGGTCACCCGGCTAATTTCACGCAATGTGTCCGCACCCGCTTGAGAACCCAATGCAACGGTGTGCACGGGACATCTCACGCCTTTTTCCTTCATGCTCTGCAACACCTGCAATGCCGGCTCAACTGGAAACTCACCGTCAGTTAACAGAAAGATGGCATCAGGTGATGGTTGGAGCCGGAGTGCACTCTGAATGGCGTCTACGGGCTGCGTTCCACCACCCGGAGTCATACGGTCCACCCAGTTCTGAACCCGAGAACGTCCCCGTGCTCCGGCCGAAACCCAATCTTCATTCCAAGGGGGTGAAGACAGTCCAGAGTCGTAGAGGTAAGCCTGAAATCGGGCCACTGTTGGCAAAGCAGCAATGCTTTTGAACAACTCCGCGACGGCCCGCCGCCAACGGGTATCTCCGGAGGAGCGACCTACGGAAAGGTTTCCTGGCTGGGCGTTCCACATGGTCGACATGGAACCGGATTTGTCCACGATGTAAACAAATCGTCGGCCCTCCGCCGCAAGACCAAAAAAAGTGGCACCACCACCGCCTAAACCGGATCCGCTTCCAAATCCGGATCCTGCGCCAGCTCCTGCTCCTGCGCCACCAAGAGACGGCGCGGCTGAGCCTCCGATTGGCACCGGTGCCGCTGGCAGGGCACTGGTCATTGCCGGTGCGGTGTCCGTGGGCTCCAATTCAAGGGCATCAAGCCCTGGCAACAATTCTTCGAAATCAGGACCTGTACTGACGAGAGCCTCATCTGAGGCCTCAAGTGCGAATCGGAAGGCAATCGCCTCAGGTGGCGCCTCCACTTGATCGATTTGATAGCGGTAGAGCAAAAGCAGCACATGAGTAACCACACTCAAGGCCGCAGCGGCCAACAGCAGACGGCGAACCCGTGACCGAAGGGCTTCCCTTCGGACGGCCGCTCGATCGAGACGCTCGGCATCGAGCTTTCGATATTGGTCAAGGATTCGCGGAGGGATTGACGCCACGAGGTCCAATCGTACGCCCGGAATGCTCAGCCCGCCCTTAATCCGGCTTGACCGCATGCTCTATTGCGGTTCCACTATGCCCCATGCCCGCCCCTACCCGTGTCGTCCTCAAAATTTCCGGTGAATCTTTTGCCTCCCCAAGTGGATTTGGTATCGACTCTGAACGTCTCTCGCTGATTGCGAACGAAATCGCCCAAGCTTCCGGATCGGTTGATCTGGCGGTGGTCGTGGGCGGTGGGAACATTGTTCGCGGAGGCACATTGGCCAAACAAGGACAAATTGTCCAGGCCACCGCCGATTACATGGGGATGCTTGGCACAGTGCTCAACGGTCTCGCTTTGCGGGAAGCTTTGGAGCAAATGGGGTATCCCTCCCGACTCATGAGCGCTTTGGCCATTCCCTCAGTAGCCGAACCATTCATCCGGAATCGGGCCATTCGACACTTTGAGAAGGGTCGAATCTTGGTGCTGGCCGCTGGCACAGGCAATCCATTTTTTACCACCGACACCTGCGCTTCCCTTCGCGCCGCTGAACTGGGCGCTGACCTCCTCTTGAAAGCCACCAAAGTGGATGGGGTTTACGATCGAGATCCCGAAAAGCACGCCGATGCAACACGCTACGACAGCCTGTTTCTAGAGGACGCAATCGAGCAGCAGTTGGGAGTCATGGATTTAACGGCACTCACAATGTGCATGGAACGCAAAATCCCGGTGCAAGTTTTCGACTTCTTCACTCCGGGCAATATCTCCCGGGCAGTGGCCGGTGAGACCATTGGCACCCTTGTCTCTCCCCGCAATCCCAACCCTACCGATTCCCACTAATATTGACCGACCGAAGGAGGACCTGATGTCCTACAACGACGCCATTCAAGACGCCAAAGACCAAATGCAAAAGGCATTTGAGTACCTCGAAAAAGAACTCAAAGGCATCCGTACCGGCCGGGCCAGCAGTGCTTTGGTGGAATTCATCAAAGTCGAAGCGTGGGGCAGCCTGCAAGACATTCGATCGGTGGCGATGGTGACAGTCCCAGAGACCACCCAGATCGTGATCAAGCCCTACGACGGATCAATCAAGCAAGAGATCTTAAAAGCCATTCAGAACTCAGACCTTGGTCTCAACGGAATGGTTGATGGCGAAATCATTCGCGTCAACGTGCCACCGCCTTCAGCGGATCGACGCAAGCAATTGGCCGCCCAGGTGGGCAAGCTTGGCGAAGAAGCACGTGTTTCGATGCGCAATATTCGACGCGACACACTAAAAGCCATCGGGAGCCTCACGAAAGATCAAGGGCTTTCTGAAGACGACCAAAAGAGAGCCGAAAAGCAAGTCGAAGACGCCACCAAGAGTGCCGTCAACAAGGTGGATACAGCATCTGAAAGCAAAGCCAAGGAGATCGAGGCAATCTGATGTTGGCAGCCGCGTTGCTGTTCGCGGTTTTGCCGGGATCGAGCCCTCTCGTGGCTGATCCCAGTTTGCCACTGGTATATGTTGATCGCGATGACTTTGTCGTCGACACATCATGTCGCTTGGAACTTGCCCCCTCGCTGACTGAGATCATCGATACCAAGCAAGATGGCTTCATTCGAGTGGTTGGCCACAATATTGAAGTGGACGCCTCTGCCCTGACCCTCAAAGGGCAGGGAGGTATCGGGGTGCGTGTGCTGGCCGATGGGGTTCGGTGGCACGGAGGCAATCTGGCTGGATTTGCGGTGGGACTGAAAGCTTCCGGTATCGACTTCAACCTGAGCCAACTTGCTTTGACATCCTGTGATGTCGGGCTTCAGATTACCGGGGAACGCTTTGCAGGTTCCAGTCTGCTGATTGAAGATGGCGATGTGGGCCTGGAAGCCTTGGAAGCAAACGGAGGCAAACTGCAGACTTCCCTGATACATCGCATGGGCAAGTTTGGAATTCATCTTGATGGATCCGACGAGTGGCAAATCCATGCCAATGCCATCGCGTCCATCTACGGAACAGACCAAGCCGCAGGGGTCGGGCTGACCGGCTCGGGACGCAACCATTCCATCCGAGGCAATACCATTGATCGGACCGAGTATGGCATCTGGATGGATACCGGGGACGTGCATCTGGGTCTCAAAATGACCCAAGATGCCAAAGAGCGAGGCTTGGTGTGGCCCCCCCCGGACGAGGAGATCGCTTTGTTCAAAGGACAAGGCTTTCAAAACCTCATGTTGACCGAGAACCTGATTCGAGATCATCGTCAGGAAGCCATTTGGCTACGCGGGGTCGCTGACGTGGACATGTTCGGCAATCAATGCGTTGGTCCGGGACCTGGAATGAGCCTGCAATTTGCGGAAGGCATCCAGTCCAGCCAGAATTATTTCGTCAACAACCGGCCCCAAAGCATGATGCTGCAAGACTGCGGCGTGTCCCGCATCGATGCATCTACCTTTGAAGGTGATCGCAGTGGCGTCGTGGTTCAGAACTCCACAGACGTCGATGAACTCCCGCCGTGGGCATGGGCTCACCTGCGCCCTTCCAATTGCAGCGTGACCGATTGTTCATTCAACTCATTTGAGCTCGCCCTTGATTTTGGAACCGGACCGGGAGAGGTAAGACTGGGCGGCAATCAGTTCGAGATGTGCGACCGTTCTCTCCGGACAACCGGAGCCACAAGTATTTCCGTCGCCAGTGGCGATACGGAACTTTCGCCACCAAAGGAATTGATGCTTTCGGCACCAAACCTCGAAAATGACGATGGGTCCAAAAGAATTGTGCAGAACAAACGACCGTGGAACGGTGTTGATCCCATTTTAATAAGAGGAACGGAAGCCCCTGGTTTTTTGCAGTTCCAACCCAGTGGCCAGTGGGAGTCCGCACTGGACTTCACATTTGAAGGCGAAGCAGAAGTTGTTCAGAATCCGGATCAAGACCGAATCACCATCCGAGCAGTTGAAAAGGATCGATTCGAACGCTGGCAACTTGAAACAAAAGATCAGTCCTTTTCCGGCGTGCTAAGTCGCGGTTGGTGGAAAGGCTTCATGTGGAAATACAGCGCGGACCCGGTGACCGAGACTGAAGCCTGGCGCGATGAGGCGGAGTTGGGCTGGACGTATCAGTGCCGAGAACCAAATCTGGATTTTGGACGAATGGCCCCAGGGGAACTCCATGGCATTTTCCCCGTCATTCGTAACGCAGGCCTACCAAGCGATGGCTTTGGATTGATCTGCGAAGCTGAACGTTGGTTGCCCGCAGGGACCTGGACTCTTACGGTAGAGGCCAATGATGGGGTCCGGGTCCGAATCGATGACACGTTGGTGATTGATGCCTGGGAAGGCCCCACTCAGCAGGTTTTTACGCATCAAATCAAAGTCAAACAAGAGACTGTTCATCGCTTTGCTGTTGAATGGTACGAGCGGACCGGAATTGCCTACCTCCGGGTAATGCTCAAGCCTCAGTCAGAGTGACGCTTTCGCAGTTCTGAGTTCGGGATACTCAACTCCTCACGATACTTCGCTACCGTTCGGCGCTTGATATCGATGCCTTCTTCCTGAAGAGCTTTTTCGATAGCCGCATCTGAAAGAGGACGACGGCGATCTTCAGCGTCCACCAAAGCTTGGACTTTCTTCTTCACGGTTTCGTATGCGACTGGTCGACCTTCACGGTCCACGAGGCCACCAACAAAAAAGTCACGCAAGCAAAGCATTCCCCGAGGTGTCTCGGCCCACTTATCATCCACCGCACGGCTGACCGTAGAAACACTGATGTCCAATTGCTCAGCAATTTCTTCCATCATCAGTGGGACCAACGATCCGTCGCCCTCGGTGAAAAATGATTGCTGGCGAGCAACAATTGCATTGGCCACCCGCTCGACAGTGCGGTGACGTTGCTCGATGGCTTCAAGCAGCTGACGCGCCTCGTCTCGAGCTTTCCGGAATTGGTCCGAATCGGTGTCGTTGAGTCCCCCGGTCTTTAAAATGGCTTCGTACTCAGGATTCAGTCGAAATTTCGGGAACCTATTTTTCAAGGAGCGTGCCGAAATCACCCCAGATTCATCACGCTCGATTGCAATCTCAGGCCTGACAATGGAGGGTCGTTCGTTGTCGAGTGTACGAACGGGTTGCTTCTTGAGTTGCCCCAGCAGATCTCGGGACGCTTCAATTTCAGCGATGGAACAGTCTCTCTGCTCCGAGATCTTTTTGAGCCGGTTGTTCAACAGGTCGTCCCAGTCATTCGCCAACAAATCAAGCAACAATGTCCAGTGCCCCACGTCCTCAGAGGGGTCTTCAAGTTCACGTCGTTTGATCTGAATGGCATAGCATTCGGGATAGCTTCGGGCGGCAATCCCAGGGGGATCCAACCAAGATTGCACAGCATCCAGCGCTTCTTGAAGCCGGTTACTACCCGAGCCAAGGGTTGCGGCCAACTCGTCAACATCGTGACGAAAGAAGCCATCGGGGGCCAAATGCTCAATCACTCGGACCCCCAAAGTTGCGATCTCTGAGGACACTTCTGCCTCACGCCATTGATCAAGCAGTTGCTCCTCGATGGATTGGGGACGCCCCTCCGCGTTGGCCATGGCATCAATTTTCCCATCACGGTCCTGATCAGATTTTGCTTTTGGACGCGATTCATACAAATTGTCCGTCGCTTCCGGCATCGTCCGTTCAGATTCAGCCAAACGATCAAAGCCAGCTTCGTCATCCCGAGGAGGTTGGTCAGCATCAGCCTTTGGCTGAGTGGGCTCTGGTGCTTCAGGCTCAACTTGCTCGAGCATGAAATTCGATTCGAATTGCTCTTCGAGTGTTGCTTCCAATTCCGCAAGAGGCAACTGAAGGACCTGCATGTGCTGAATCATGCTGGGCGTCAGTTTTTGGACTTGCCCCAGACGTTGATGTTGGGATGCATCAAACCTCATGCCGTGCCTCCACCGAGCGGACGTCTTTCATCCATTGCATCAGCCAGAACCGAAACACTCGCTTGTTCCAACGTCCCGCCACTGGGCAGTCCTCGGGCCAGACGTGTCACCTGAACACCGAAGGGTTCCATTTGGGCGGCAAGGTGCAGGGCGGTGGTGTCACCGTCAAGGGTTGGGTTTAGACCCAAAACCACCTCACGAACCGGCTCTGCACGAAGATTGTTCTTTGGATCTCGACAACGGCGGATCAAGCCATCAATACCAAGGTGCTCGGGACCGACTCCGGAAAGTGGGTCCATTGCCCCCCCCAAGACGTGGTAGACCCCCCGGTGCAATCCGGCAGCTTCGAAGCGAACCAGATCCTTGATTTCTTCGACCACCAATATCAGGCCGGCATCCCGACGCTCATCAGTGCAAATGGAACAAAGATCAGACTCGCCCAGGTGCCCACAGATCCGGCACGAAACAAGATCTTCCTTCACCGCACGAATAGCTTCAGCCAATCCCAGCGCTTCATCGGATGAAGCGCGAAGCAGCCAGAACGCCAATCGCTCTGCGCTTCTGCGACCGATACCCGGAAGCTGACCAAGACGTTCCACCAGGACTTCAAGCGTGGGAGGGCCACCGCCGCTCATGATCCACCTCCAAGCAAACCGCGAAGCGATTCGGCTGGAATCGGAAGGTTTAATTCCTCGACGGCACGGCCAAACTCATGAGCCGCAAGTGCAGTGGCTTTTGCTTGAGCATCACGCACCGCTTCCGTCACCAAAGGTCCAATATCACCAGGAGATCCTGACAACGCTGGTGCCACAATCACGTCCATCAATCGCCCTCGTCCGTCGGCTCGGGCCCGGACGGCACCACCGCCAGCTTCACCGATCACCCGAGCTGCTTCAAGCATCTCGGTGACCTCTTTGGCGCGGGCTTGAAGCTTCGGCAGATCTTTCATCAAACCAGCCATGGCTCCAGCTTGCTTGAAGGAATCAAACATCACCGCGCCTCCGATCTTGGCTGGACGCCCACGACTTCACCTTCGAGTACCTCGGTAAGCTTTTGAACCATCGGGTGCACCCGCATTTCTGCAATCGAAAGATTCAAAGACTCTGGATCCTGTGGGGCAGCAACCTGAACTGTGACTTGATCCATACCAAACCGGCGTAATGCTTCTTGCAACCAGTCCTGTTCAAACTTGAGATGCTTGAGAGAAATGAAAGCAGAATCAGGATGCCGAAAGGAAATCACATCTCCAGTAAATGTCGGGGAACCAAACGCTTCCACTCGAACTTCTGATCGAGTGTCTCCTTCAAGTGAAGCAAGAAACGTGCCCCACCCGTGAGAACCAACCACAATCGATGATTTCAATGGCATGGTGGAATCCGCTGGGCTCGAAGACCTGGGGGTGAGGGTTGAGGCCGCAGATGGCGACGAAGTGGGCTTGCTTTGCGCTTGCGTTGTTGGAGGCGTCTGGGCGGGTTTGGGTGAGACCGTTGCCTCTGGCATTGGCTTTACTTCGTGGACCTGCTCAGGCTTTTTTTTTTGGCGTGACGAAGATGAGTCTGAATGAGAGGTTGAGCCCCCCAAAGCCAGCACCAGTTTGAGCAACATTGCTTCAACAACGGCCCGGGGCGTACTGCTGGTTCTCGCTGCCCGGGCGGCTTGGTCAGCCACCGTGACCCCTGAAGCCAGATAATCCGCAGGAAGTGCTTTGCAAATCTGCTCCAAATCTTCTCGTCGCCCGTCACTCAAGTGAAGGCCAACCGTCTCGGGGCCACCAACGGAGAACAACATGGCGTCTCGGAAGCAAGACGCAAGGTCCGAAGCAACTTCCTCAGGTTCTGCGCCAGCAGCAAAAGACTCTGCCAACGTGTGCAAGACCGCCTGCACATCAGCTTCGGCGATGGCCGCCGCAACCTGCTGGGCAGGAGAAATCGTGGACAAACCTAAAAGTTCTCTCACGTCCGACACGGTCACTGCTTCCGAATTGGCGGAAAGAACCCGATCAAGAATGGACAACGCATCGCGGACTGAACCCCGACCGGCCTCGGCAACAACTTCTAGCGCTTCAGGCTCAGCCTTCACGCCTTCCTGCTCCAAGACGTGGTGCAAGTGTGCGGCCAATCGCTCACGCGATACGGGGCGAAAGTCATAACGCTGGCAGCGACTCAAAATGGTTGCTGGCATCTTTTCCGGATCCGTGGTGCACAAAATGAACATGGCATGAGCTGGCGGCTCTTCCATGGTCTTCAGCAGTGCGTTGAACGCCTCACGAGTCAACATATGAACTTCGTCAATGATGCAAATTCGTTTGCGTCCACCCATTGGTGCGACCGCCGAGCGAGCAATCACATCCTTGGCTTCGTTGATGCCTCGATTGGAGGCACCATCAAGTTCTTGCACGTCAAGATCTTCGCCACGAAAAATTGCTTCACGAACGCTGGCCAAGCCGACTTCGTCTTCCGGGGCGTTGATGGCCGCTGCAAAAATACGGGCACTGGTTGTCTTTCCCACCCCGCGTGTCCCGCAGAAGAGATAAGCGTGGGCAATCCTTCCGGTATCGATCGCTCTGCTCAAGGTCGCCGAAACCGCTTCCTGGCCGACGAGATCTTCGAAGTGGCGGGGTCGGTAACGGCGGGCAAGAACGGTGTACGACACAGAAAATCCTTCTTCATCGAGTCCCGGGGAGGACGGCCAGGCGATCCACGGCCTGGCCGGTCCGCTTATGGCTGCTGCGGTCAGGCCCTGACCAGATTCACGGCCGTGCCACCCGCG
>PAFA01000061.1 GCA_002700845.1 Phycisphaerae bacterium
CAAGAAGGCAGCCAAGAAAACTGCCAAGAAGGCCACTCGCAAGAAGGCAGCCAAGAAAACTGCCAAGAAGGCCACTCGCAAGAAGGCAGCCAAGAAAACTGCCAAGAAGGCCACTCGCAAGAAGGCCACCCGTCGGCGCTAAACCCGGCGGTACAACCAGAACGATGCGGGGAGCCTATTTGGGCTCCCCGCTTCATTTTTCTGGACTTCATTCAATTCAGAGGTACCGTTTTCCCGAAGTTGGAGACACTTATGGCACACGTCATCGCAGAACCTTGTATCGGAACCAAAGACGGCGCTTGTGTGGATGTATGTCCTGTGGACTGCATCCATCCTGGCCCCTCAGACGACCGCCACGACAACGCAAATCAACTGTTCATCGATCCAGATACCTGTATCGACTGCGGTTTGTGTGTCGACGAATGCCCCGTTCAAGCCATCTTTCCTGAAGAAGATCTCCCGGACGAGTGGAAGTCTTTCGTTGAAAAGAACTCAGAGTGGTTCAAAGAGGCTGGTTGATCGTCTGAGACTTCCCGTTCCGACCGATCCACCCGAGTTGGTGCATCAGGCCGTTCGTGGAACTCTTCTATTCGACCACGCAGATCGAAACCACATGGCTGGACCTTTCGATATCCCATCCGACGAATGACCTCAAGCACATCAGTCCACTGTGGCAGGTGGACATCAGTGACATCCCTGAACATCTCCATGACGCACTGAAATCGATTTTGCTCGATGGCTGAAGTCTCGAAGCTGGCTTCCCTCGACTCAGGTGGAAGCGGTGGGGAATCGTTCAAACGAACGGTGTCGGTCGAGGTGCGGCGATACCCAACACTCCGAATTCCTTGCAGTACCTGATCCCAGCTGGGGACCGCACCGTCAAACAATTTGGCTTCGCGTCGCCACATTTCTATCGCTTTCAAAAAATACATCTGTTCCGTGTCGAAAGTGCCCTCATCGGCGTCACGGCGGAAATCGGACCGTCGACGACCTGGACCACGGCGGCGTTCCAGGTTGGTCTCCGGTGGTGTGTCTCGTCGAATCGTGCCAATACGGCGGTCAACAACTGTGGGGCGGGATCGGGTGGGTTCAATGCTCATCACATCCCCTATCGCCCCCGAAAGATGGCCCATTGAGAAGACTTCACCGAAATCAACGGGGCCGCGTCGGGTTATGCCGATAGTCCTGTCTGTCATGGCTCAATCCTCCGTGAAACCAGACCGCATGCTCCTGGCTTGGCTTTGGCCGGGTGGGGGATATTTCGCTGAGCGCCGATATGCCCGCGGGATCCGAGCCATGTCTGGCGTCCTCTTCTTGTACCTCTTCGGATTGCTGATCGGTGGGCTAGACGCCGTGGATCGCAAACACGATGGGATTTGGTTCTACGCCCAAGCTCTGAATGGACCCATTGCTTTTGTCACCGACTTCGCTCGAAGTCGAGTCTCAAGCATCAACGGTCAGGAAATTCAGGATATCTCTTGGGAACGCAGCCCATCACTCGGGGAGCGATGGCTTGCTGAAGACCCGGAAGTAATGGCGGTGGTCCAAAGACAAGGTTTGTCTCATGTGAACGAAGTCGGCACCCTCTTTATTGCTCTAGGCGGCTTGATGAATCTGGTGTTGATTCTGGAAGCCGGCTTCGCCAGTCCAAGGGGGAAGCTCTGATGCCCTTCATTGAACCTTGGCATGCACTGCAAGATTTATGGTGGATGATGCTGATCCCTTTCTCATTTGGAACCGGGATGGTCTACAAGGCCTGGCGATTGCCTGATTTCAAACGATATTGGCCTGAAGTCGGACTGTTCACGATGCAAGTCACCCTGGGGATTGCTGGTCTGGGGCTGGTTTTGGGCTTGATCATCGATCTGGTCTTACCGCACGCCTAAAAAATTTTTTGAGCCCGCTATGGAGATTGGGCACGAACGTCCGATGGGCTAAATGTCGGCCAAGGATGGCCGTTGGCAATTGAAAGGAATCTCCATGCCCCACAATCAGGGAGGGGACGTTCGGCGGCAACCGAACGCCCTGCGCGATGCTTGGGCAGCTTGGATGCAGGTGGCTTGCCCGGCCGCACGCAACCAATTGCTGCAGAACTACTACGTTGAACTGGTCGGACCCATTGCGAGGGCCTTGCACCGTCAACTGCCACCCTCAGTCGAACTGTGTGATCTTGAACAGGCGGGCTACCTCGGCCTAGATGACGCTCTGAGTCGGTTCGACAACAAAGTCTGTGATGATTTCCGACCTTACGCCAAGCAGCGGGTCCGAGGAGCCATTCATGATTGGCTTCGCCGCGAAGATCTCCTGTCCCGAGGGGCACGTGCAGATGTCCGCAAAGTTCAAAGCACTGCGGATCGATTCCGTGCCCGATACGGATTCGAGCCTGAAGAAGAGGTCTTGGGTCAATTGACCGGACTCCAAGCTGAACGCGTGTTCCGTGTCAAATCTTGGACCACCCGAGGTGCGGCCGTCGCCATCAGTGTGATCACTGCGAATGAACCAGAACCCGAAGGCTGCTTGCCCCCCGCTCAAATGGATCCCAGTGATCGCAGTGAACTGCTGTATTGGCTCGAAAACACCTTTGACATCAGAACTCGAACCGTTGTGGCGTTGTACTACGGCGAATCATTATCAATGGCACAGACCGCACGGGTTCTTGGACTCAGCGAATCTCGAGTCAGTCAACTGCTTGGAGAACTCCATCGACAGCTTTTGGCCAGACTTCGTACGCCAACTCGATTTGTTGAACTTTTTCTTTGAGCCCAAGGGCGTACACTTGACACATGGCCGCAGGTTTTCAGGCGCCGAAAGGCACCCGTGACTTCCTCCCGGAAGATCTTGTCCAACGTCAGTGGATCGAAGATCGCTGGCGTAAGGTCTCGATCAACCATGGTTTTGAAGAGGTTGATGGACCAACCTTCGAACATTTGTCGTTGTACACCACCAAGAGTGGAGACGGCATTGTCTCGGAGTTGTTCTCTTTTCGGAGAGCTGGTGGAGACGATGACTACGCGCTCCGACCTGAACTGACCCCAACCGTAGCCCGCTTGGCCGCCAGTGCCGTGCGACAGCGGCCACTGCCGATGCGGTGGTTTGGGATCGGCCCGTTCTTTCGAGGCGAAAGGCCCCAACGTGGCCGATTGCGTGAATTCCAGCAGTGGAATGCTGATGTCATTGGCGACCCCTCAATGAACGCTGAATTGGATCTTCTGTCCCTTCTGGCGGGCACCCTGGAGCGGTTTGGGTTGCGACCGGGCGAAGTCACCATTCGACTCTCGCACCGTGACGCGGTCGCCGAGGTCTTGCGAAGTCTTGGCGTACCCGATGCCCAACTTCACGAGGCATTTACTCTGCTTGATCGCAAGGAAAAAATGACCCCAGAAGCCTTCGCAGAAAAAGCCGCACCGCTTGGTCTTCAGGCTGACGAAATTGCAAAATTAGACGCCGTACTTTTATCTGCTGGAACCACCGATGCGTTGTGCCAGACGATGGGTAACCTTGGGCTCGATACCAACGGTCTGGAACCACTGCTTCATCTCGCACAGCCTCTTCGCGATGCAGGTCTTGAGGACTGGGTTACTTTTGATCCCGGAATCGTTCGTGGCTTGGCGTACTACACCGGAACCGTTTTTGAGGTTCATGAATGCCAAGGAGCAGAGCGTGCGATCGCTGGCGGTGGCCGTTACGACGAGCTGATCGGATTGTTGGGGGGGCCAAAGACCCCAGCCTGCGGATTTGCCATGGGCGATGTGGTTTTGGGCCTCGTCTTGGAAAATCTTGGGCGTCGTCCTCAATCAGAAGCGATCTTGCCTCGACCCGACTGCTTTGTCATTGACGCTGGTGGAAGATCAGATGCAGTGCGGCAGTTGCTTCGTGCCCTTCGCGGTGCTGGCCTGCATGCCCGCACCAGCGTGAAGACCACACGGAACGTCGGCAAACTCTTAGCGGAAGCATCCAAAAACAGAGCCCGATTCGCCGCAATCTTGAGTGATGAGGGCTTGGATGGTTCTATTGAACTCAAGGATCTTGAAAGCGGTGAACAGCGACCCGTTGCCTCTGGAGAACTGGCCGCCCTTCTGGCCACCAAGGGGCATGCCGACAACTCTGGTCACTCAGATTCCTGAACCGTCCATCCCTTGCTGGGCGCATTCGCAGGATCCATTCGCTCGTCCAAGTCCACCGGCGGACTTTGTCCATCTTGAATGGGATCAAAACGACCCTCACGGATATCTCCGTTGATCCGTTCGACCCGAACCCCACGCGGCAAACCATCCGGCATGTAAGCCACAATGGCGTGATCCATTTGCTCGGCGGCAGGAGTCTTTTCTCGGGGGGTAAACCGAAGATACCGCACCCCTTCATCTTCGATCTTCCGAAGAACACCAGTCTCGGGGCGAGTGCTTTCGATCACGGTAAATTTGGCGAGCACCGCATCCGCCGACATTCCAATAGGTAATGGCAAAGGCCCTCGCCCCAAGGCGCCAAGCGTGGTGGCAGAGTCATCGGTGGCCAATCTTCGTTTGATGCGCAATTTGCCCTCGTGCTCCACTTCCCAGAGAAATGGGCCCTCCAAGACGAAGTCTTTTGGCTTTTTTCGTCGGGCGCGATCAACAACTTCCCACTCCAACAAGAGCCCCACCGTGACTTTTCCGGAAGGTTGACGCCAAGAAATCCATCCGGTCCGCAGAACCGAATCACCCGTAAGGTCATTCTCGGTGCGATACAGTGCCGGTCGAGTCCATTCTTCAAGAGACTCTGTGACCCGCTCTGCTTTTTCAAGCAGGGCCGGAACAGAATCATTCGGCTGGGCAATACTTGATGGTGACGGCGCAGCTTTTTCTTCCGGTGGACAACTCCCCGCGGAGGACAACAGCATCGAGATCATCAAAGGAAGCATCATGGTTCTTGCAGCCTAAAGACAGACGCAGGAACATGGTGATTCATTCCGGAGAAGTCATCAAAAGGCCATCAAGAGCTTGGCGCAGATCCGGTACGACCAGCAAAACCGCCAAACCCAACACAAATGACCCGGCGGACAGGGCCATGATTCGATCTTCGAGTAAGGCGGCCAACGGTGAATCAGAAGCCCCCTCGCGGGCACGTCGGTGGAACCGAAGCAAGGCTGAAATGACAAACGGGGTCAGGAACACCAGGGCTTCCGCCCCTGGTCCCAGAACTTGTCGGGCATGACCAGAGGTGGCATACATCACAAAGACCACCACCGCCAAACCGCCAGCCAGTCCAGTGCCCCAATCCAGTTCATGTTCGTCGTGGTAGCCAGCAGGGCTTTTCCACTCTTGAGCCCCGCTTTTTTTGGCTGTTTGCAGATCACACTGTCTCTTGATGAAAGCAAGGAACAAGGTGAGGAAGAAGACTTCCAAAAGCAGCCACACCGAAATAGGTCGATCGATTGCCGCTGCACCCGCCGCCGCACGCAGGGTAAAGCCCCCGGCCAATGCCATGACATCAAGTCCGTGGCACCGCTTCAGGCCGAGGTTGTACAGCACCTGCAGAAAGCCATACGCCAGCAAGATCCAACCCAAACCAGTATTCAAACCAAAAGCAACGGCGATGGCCGCGGGGGGCAACAGCACACCCAGAATCAAACCCGTCCGGACAGATACCGCACCGGACGCAATTGGACGGCGACATTTGACTGGGTGCTGGCGGTCGCTTTCTGCATCGAGGGCGTCGTTGATGGCGTAGAAGCCCGAAGCTGTGGCACAGAAGCCCAGGACCGCGGCAGCAGTGGCCCAAGCCGCAGCCATCACATCAGAACCATCCTGGACCATTCGGGGGAATGAAAAGACCAAAGCGGGAAGAACAAAAACGTTCTTCACCCAGTCGGCCGGTCTCAAGAGTCGAAGGATCGGGGGCACAATTGACACTTTCGTCAATATCGGCAGGGTTCTGCACCAAGATCGATCTGGAACTCCGGAATCTTGCCTTTCGGGGGCTACAATGTTGACTGAGGCTTCCCATGATTGCTCCCAACGAACGCTCCCCTGGTACCCGGACCATCTTCCTCCGCATCTTGCGTCAGGACAGCCCCGAGGCATTGCCTCGCTGGGAACGGTTCCAAGTCGAAGTTGAAACCGGGATGAATCTCATTTCATGTCTCCAGCGCGTGGCGGCAAACCCGGTCACCGTGGAGGGTGATGATTCAACCCCAGTGGTTTTTGATTGCGGGTGCCTGGAAGAAGTCTGTGGCTCCTGCACCATGGTGATCAACGGCAAAGTACGCCAAAGTTGCACCGCTCTTGTCGATGAATACGCACCACGTGATGGCGATGAGATCGTGCTGGAACCCATGAGTAAATTTCCCATTGTTCGCGACCTGATGGTCGACCGGGAACGTCTTTTTCATAATCTCAAGCGCGTCAAAGCATGGGTCCCGATTGATGGAACCTATGACCTTGGAGCCGGTCCGATCGACACACCGGATCACCAACAAATGCGCTACACGATGGCCACCTGCATGAGTTGCGGATGCTGCTTAGAAGCATGTCCTCAATTCAACAAAGAAGAGGCTCCTGCCGATTGGGACGACGCTTTTTTGGGTCCGCACGCGATCAACCAAGCGTTGCTCTTCAACGAGCACCCAACGGGCAAAATCCTTCAAGATGAACGCATGGAGTCTTTGTTAGGCGTCGGTGGTGTGAACGACTGTGGGAACGCCCAGAACTGCGTGAAGGCCTGCCCCAAAGAGATCCCACTGACCGAGTCGATTGCTCGCATTGGGCGCGCGGCCACGTTCCATGGTCTCAAGCGATTTTTTAGCGGCAAGTAAGGTCGCCGCTTCAAAACCCGTTCCGTTTGTGCGGTCTGGACCGACTGTGATGCAAACAACGGGCCAAGATACAAACTCCAGATAGAAGCACGCCGTGCGTGACCCGATGCCTCCAACGCCTATTGGCCCGGAGGTTTTGTTATGTCCACGTTCCTGCTTGCTGTCACCCTAAACCTATTTGTTGATTCTGGCGTGTGCTGTGTCAGCCATGGGGAAGAATTTCTGTGCTACCAAATGGGTGAACAAACATGTGAACTGGTGGGTGGTCGCTGGAGCCCCGCCGACAACAACTGTGACTCGTTTGTTTGCACCGCATTTGGGGCGTGCTGCATGCCCGACTTAAGTGCCTTCTCGGGCAGTGCGGCTGAATGCGATATCGCGGGCGGTCAATACATGGGTGACGGGTCTTCGGCCGACAACTACGAATTCGCGGCCATGTGCCCTCCTCCCGCCGGGGCATGCTGCCTTGGAAGTGGGGGTTGCACTCTTCTGACTCTGCAAGAATGTGAAAGTCTGGGTGGGGAATATCTCGGCTATGCCAGTGGTGAACCCGGCGCGAGTTACGCCACACAATGCGAGCGTGTCACTTGCTCCGGCGCATGCTGTATTGACGGCGTGGAATGCTTGGAAGGACTTGGTCTAGATGCGTGCAGCAACCTCGGCGGCACCATGGTGGGGGCGGACACGGTTTGCGAAGACGAACGGTGCTTGGTCGAACAACAAGTGGTCAATATTCTTCACGCTCATAATGAAAATGCCCCCAGCACGATCCGGTTCACTGGCTTTGACGATTGGAATGGAGAACGTCGATTAACGGGAGCCCGAGTCCGATTGGATGGTGGATTCCACCGGGTACTCTGGCTCAAAAGCTTGAGCGACTTTGAATTGCCCAGCGTGGTGGATATCAGTGCAGAATGGCATATCTACCACCCCCTCTTTGGCGAGTTGGTCGGCTTTGAATATGACAGCCGCACAGGTGATCCGAAACTAGAGGGATGCAATGGCGTGCTACCACCATTCGGAGAATGCACATTCCATTCGCCGGTCTCGTTCACTTCAGCGAGCTGGACGGACCTAGATGATCAGGACTTGAACGGACTTGTCGGGGAATCAGAGCTTGATTTTGATTTTGAACTTGGTGGTGTTCACAGTTACACCGGCGGTGGCTCATTCATTTTGGGGCATCGACGTTGGATCGACGCACGTGTGATTTTGGAATTCGAATGGGAATACGTCATCAATGACACCGGTCGAATGATTGGCTGCGAATCATTTGTTGAATCCATCTGCGAGGTCACACCCGAAGAGGGCTTGGCTGAGGCTCGCTTTTCTGGCATGCCTATGCTCTTCATCGACTCACCCTGCAATACTCGAGAACCTGTACCAGTGGTGGGATCATGTCTGCTGCGTGGAGGATTCCAGGGTCAAGCAAATGGCATGCGATGCCAACAGAGCACCACCGAAGAGTATTGCTTGGCACACGATGGTCAATGGTGGCCTGATTGCGAGTGTCAAAAAGTCAATCAGTCTTGGAACGGTCACGTTGGTGCGTGCTGGCTTTCCGATGGCCGGCTCGTTGAGGCCACACTGGGTGAATGCGAATCTCTAGGCGGCGTCTTACGACTGGAGTTTGGAAGTCGAAGCCTGGGCAACAATCCCCAAGCCGAAGAAGTGATGCGACCATGGTTTGATGGTTTGGAGGATTTCCGACTTCCTGAATATGGCGCATGCTCCCTGCGAGATGGAACATGTCTCCAACTCCCGGCGGCTGAATGCGGCTTCCGAGGAGGGATCTGGCAAGGCGCTGGTGTCAGCTGCGAAGAGGCTGACGGACCAGGAGGCGGGTTCGGAGGCAATCCGGTGAACTGGATCCGAGAGCTGCGAGAGCTTGCATTGGACCGCCTTAGAATCAGGGCTATATTCCGATAAACGCTTGAACGACATACCTTTACGACTAACATGGTCCCTCTGGGGCCATGTTTTTTTTCCTGTTCATTTTGGGGCTCTCTTCGATTTCAGGAGAGTCTTCCAGACCCTGCTGTCTGAACGACGGATCGTGTTTTGATCTTTCGGAAGCCCTGTGCGCCACGGTCGGTGGCTCTGTTTCCGAAGCGGCAAGCTGTGAAGTGGCCGTCTGCGTGGCGGTTGGGGCTTGCTGTACACCTGGCCTGAATTGTGAAGAAGACCTCACTGAAGATCACTGCTTCAGTATTGGTGGACGCTGGATAGGCGTATCAACAGATTGCATCCCTATGCCCTGCCCTTTTGAAGGTGCGTGCTGCTTTACCGATGGGACCTGCACGACGGAGGATATGGATCTTTGTCGCGATTCCGGAGGATTTCCCCGGGGGCTGGAGATCTTGTGCGACGACGTGGTGTGCGTGGGAGCCTGCTGCTTGGGCGAATCCTGCTTTCCCAATCTCAGTCCCGCAGAATGCACCGCTCAGGGTGGAGACTCCCAAGGCTATGGGGCTGTGTGTCCAGACACATGCCGTCAAGTGGTCATCGATTCCATCCAAGGTCCCTGGGGTTTGCCAGGGATCCAAACAATCGTGACTCCAGCATTTGATGATCATGGGGGATACCGAGTTCCGACATCTTCAAGAATAGAAATACAAGGGCGAACCTGGACAGCCTTACGGCTTCGAAATCTTGGGGACAGTCCCATCTCGACCTCGGCAACATTGCTCACTGAAATGTTGATCGGTGGCGTGCCATTCATCACAGACAATCAGAACATTGGTTGTTGTCCTGGAGATTGTTTGCCTCCGTTGGAAAGTTGCACATTTGGTGGGACATTTCAAAGTAACGGGGAAGCCGTTCGAATCAATCCAAGTTGGCCGCTGGAGATCTTCGCACGTTCCGTTGCGGAGTACACCGCACCTGGAAGTATTGAATTTTCCCAGTACCCCGTTCTTGGGGAACTCAACATTCGAATCACAACCACCTTCGACATTCTTGGCGGTTGTTGTTTATGTGATGGCACTTGCTCATTGACCTTTCAATCAGACTGTGCTGTGGCTGGTGGCACTTGGGCTGGGGACGAAACCCCATGTTTGCCCTCATGCATGGACACTGGGGCGTGCTGCTTGGACTGTGGCGCAAGTTGTGTGAATGAAGTAAGTGAGCAAGAGTGTTCAAGGTTGAGCGGTCAATGGCTGGGAGCTTGCTCGACATGTGATGGCGGATGTAAGCCCCTGCAAGCGTGCGTGCTTTGTGACGGAACCTGCATCGATGTGGAAAGCGAAAAAGAGTGCCTGGTTCTTGAAGGTCAGTTGATCGAAGAGTGCGCAATCTGCGCTGAAATCACTGCCGCTGCATTTGGTGCCTGCTGCATCTGCAACGAACCGTGCCAAACCGCCACCCTCAGCAATTGTGCTGATCTTGGCGGGACCTGGATCGGCAGTTGCAGTGATTGCTCTGCTGCCCCCTGTGGCGGCCAAGGTGGGTGCTGCTTGTGTGGTCCGGTCGAAGAGTGCGCCCCTCTGGATGAGATTGACTGCCATGCTCTTGGCGGACGCTGGCTCGGCGACTGTGTGTCCTGCGCTTCAAACTCTTGTCGTCCCGTATCGGTGTGTGAAACACGCTTTTATGGCTGCCAAGAGGGGGTCATGGAAGCAGATTGCCAGCAGTGTCGCGGTTCCACTTGGGGAGTACCTGGTGCCGACTGTGATTGTCTTCTGGACAATCCCACCTTCGACAACCCTCCGGGGCCGTGCTGTTTGCCTGACGGTCGTTGTACCGAACGGAATTTGCGTGAGTGTGCAGAAATTGGTGGGCAATTTCAGTGCCAGCTTCGTCCCCCCAACGGAGACCCGTATCTTGCCACGTGCGAAGCCCTGGCTGTGGAATGCCAACCCATAATTTCCTGTTGCCTACCTGACCAATCCTGCCGGACCCTTGGCGTAGATGAATGCTTACGCTCTGGAGGGTTTGGCGAACCTGGTTGTGCCAACACCACCAGTTGTTCGTTGCCAATTTGCTGCTTAAATGATGGCCACTGCCTTCCCTTGCCAGAATCAGCGTGTGGTCTTTTGGGGGGCTGGGCACGCGGAAAATCGTGTGCTCCCGCAACGTGTGGACGTGACTTTCGGACCACCAACCTCAAGGGTTTGTGATCAATCAACAACGACCGTTGATGCTCAAAGCCGGGGAACTTCAACCAACTGCGGAGCCTGTCGACGTGTTCCCAGTTCAGGGCGGCGCGGGTCGATTGGTTCTTGCAACTCTTCTCCATTCACCAAGTGGTGGGGAAAGCGTTTTCGAGCACGAATCAGGGCTGCGTCCAAATCAAGACCGCTCTCTGCATCAATTGAACGGTTGTCGTACAAGCCAACCGTGACCGAAGAAATAATCCGATCCACTTCGTGGTGGACATAGGCGTCCCACCCCTCTCGCCGCAACCGCTGACAGGTTGATTCCGCGCGCGCTCGAACTTCCGCCCCCGACAATTGTCCCGTACCGAAATCACTCCAAACTTCGACCTGAAGGGTGTACAACGCTTGATCAGGAAACATCGCACGTACTCGTGTCAATTCAAGTTCACCAAAGTCTTGGGGACGTTTTCGAGGATCAATACGCACCAACATTGGACGAGGAAATACAGCGCGGCCATTGCGCTCAATCCCACGAACATCTCGCATAAGTTGTCTGGCCTCTGGGGCATCTGCGGTGCGGAATCTGCCAACCAATACGGAGGAACCCCTACGTTTTGAGTGAACCCACGTGTTGTTCAGGAATGGCGACATGGCTTGGCATGTTTGCGACATTCGCTGTGCTGCCATCTCATGCCCCAAACCGTCAAAGGTGTTCAATAGAACTCCCCAAACGATGGTTGGACGTTCCGAAGCGCTAGAAGTGCGCACACTCCTCGCTTCCTGCCCAGAGTTCTCGGACGTCTTGGGTGTCGAACAACCAGCAATTGCAGCCACAAGGACCGAGAACAGCATCATTTTTAAGGCACTCATAAGGATCCCTCACCTTACGCAAACCTAGGCTTCACTATGAAAGAGAATGCTGGTCGAAAGTTCAAGAACTCATCGGCGCTCCGCCGATGTTAAAAGGTGGGAGTCGTGCGAAAGCTCCCCCCAACCTTGAAGCGAAAGTCAGGGTTGATTTGTTGCGAAGGAGTATTCATGTCAGATATTGCATTTAACCCAGGGGTGGGATCCGGCTGGACCGGTTCCATCGACCGGACGGGGCAAGCTGCGGCATCCACTAGCCGAGCCAGTGCCTCTTCAACGTCCGAAAATAAAAATTCCACCGAAGGCGACCGCATCGAGTTCTCGGACCATGCCGCCCTCGTCTCAAAAGCGCTCTCAGACGAAGCGACTGGATATGACCCGGTCCCGGCGTTGAGAGAAGCGATTGCGAGTGGCGCTTATGACCTTGAAGGGCGGCTCAACGAGGCCATCGAAGGTCTAATCGCCGATCTGGACTGATTGACCCCCCAATCATCCAATTCAGTATTCACAACCCCGGGACATCCCGGGGTTTTTCTTCGTCCACGTTCGAGTGCACCACCCCGTGGGAACCCGTTTACCGTCGTATCATGGAAATCATGACGAACGCCGCTTCACGCACCATTCTTGGAGTCACACTTTTATCTGGCCTTGCTTTTGGTCTCGCAGGCTGCAATATCGCGCCAGAGAAAATGCCCAAGTCAGTTCTCTATGACAAAGCGAACGAAGCCGAGCTGGAAGGTGATGCACAATCAGCCTCGGATCTTTACCGAGTGGTCGCACTTCGCTACCCCGGTGACTGGCAGGCAAAATTTGACACCGCCAGAACCTTGCTTGAGTTGAACCAACCCAAGGCAAATGTTGAGGCAAGAGGGCACATCAAGATTTCCATTTCCCTCAAAGAAGAAAGTCTTGCTGTACGTGATGCCTGGTCAGAATGCGAATACCGAGCCGGCCGATCGGCCTGGAACAAAATGTTTGCCCGCCTGGACGGCTGGAGCAACGAATCCGCTTTAGACGCTGTCCGCGGCGCGAAGTATGCCACCCTCACCGGCGATGTTGATTTGAGTGCTCGCCGCATCGAGCAAGCCTTAGAGCAAGACGTGAATTGCCTCGATGCATATCTTGCGGCAGTGGATTTGGCCGAGGTCCAGGATGACGACAACACGGCGAAATACCGCACACGACAAGCCTACGGGCTCGCCCCAGAAGATCCCCGCGTTGTGGCCAAGACCAAGGCATACGGCCTGATCGTTGGTCCAACTCTGGCTGTGCCACCGGGCCTGTGAGCCCGGCATGGAGCACGATCGCAACGCCCTGATTCCTGCGCTTTCTGCACTGGCCGATTCAGGTCGATTGCGCATGCTGCGGCTGCTTGAGCGCGCTGAACTCTCGGTTGGAGAAATTGCATCGGCGTTGCAATTGCCACAGTCCACCGCCTCCAGGCACCTGAAAACCCTCATGGACTCCGGATGGTTAACCAGACGATCTGTGGGAACCGCCCACCTCCACCGATTGGCCGACGATCCATTACCCGAACCCCTCCGAGGACTATGGAAGAGCGCCCGGGCTGGCCTCGGGCACAGCCCACAATTGGAAGACGATGATCGACGGCTGTCTTCGGTCTTGGCCGAAAGGGCAAGAGATGCTGAGGCATTTTTTGGTCGAGTCGGAGGCGAATGGGATCAGATCCGAACGCAATTGTTTGGTCGCGCATTCACGGCCGAAGCACTGGCTGCACTGGCCGATCCCACATGGACTGTGGCTGATCTTGGCTGCGGAACCGGTGATGCCGCAAGTTTGCTTGCGGCGAGTGTGAAAAAAGTCATTGCGGTTGACCGAGAACCGGCAATGCTCCGCGCGGCCCGAAAGCGACTTGAAAGCACGCAGAATGTTGAATTTCATGCCGCCGACCTGGAATCACTCCCCCTGGCAACGGCCAGTGTTGATGTCGCCTTCATTTTGTTGGTTCTCCACCACCTCGAAGAACCACAAAAAGCAGTCAACGAAGCTGTTCGAATTCTCAAGCCAGGCGGAACCCTTGTGGTCGTGGACATGACCCCACACGAGCGCAAGGAATACCGCGAACTTATGGCCCACCGGCATCTGGGGTTCTCTTCCGGACAACTTCAACAATGGACAGAGGTTTGCCCGATTGACCTCGCCCACTACCGCCCCTTGCGTGCGGACCCGAACGCTGCGGGTCCAGGATTGTTCGTGGCACGATTTTGCCGAAGAGAAGAATCATGATCCTTACTTTTCTGATTCTGGCCCAGTCGTACTCCAACGACCCCATTCAGCACGACCGCCCCTCCGATCGATTGGCGGGTTGGCTTTCTCCGGAAGCGGTTCGTGAAGTCGATCCGTTCCTCCAATCGGAATACCAGCGACGTAACCGTTTACCCAGACCACTGAATACCGCCGGATTCATGATGTTTGGGCTCGCTCCAGCCCAAGGCCGGACCCCTTGGCTTCTGGAACAAACGGCAACCAGCACCCAACGACTCCAAACAGTGATTGGTGTTCGAAATCGAAACCAAAACCAGTGGAGCTTGTTGATGTCCCCGTTTGGCACGACGGGTGAATTGCCCAGCACACTCAATCTCTCTGGGTTCAACTTTTCGACTTCAACCCAACGAAGCCTCCGGCAAGATGCAAAAAATGAGGTGCTTGGTGGCGCTCTTAATTCGGTGTTTGATCCCAGTTTGGCTTGGAATCAAGAACGCCAGAAAGAACTGCTGACCACTTCGGATGTGGCCCGGTTCGGAGGCAAGGTTTGGCGAACCATCATTGGGGATGGCGCAACCGCAACCGGATTGGATGCCAAAAGCACCGCCGAAGCTGTCTCCACGCCGGTGGGTGATGATGAGGCCACTCAAGACTTTGAATCCCGCATTGGCGCGATTAACGCCGTGGCCCAAGCTCCGGTTGAAGTAAGCCGTTTGGCCCTTGACCTTGACCAAGACCGTTCACAGTGCAACCGGTGGCTGATCGCACTGGATGATCAACTGGAGAATGATCGTTGGATTGATGCCGGCCAAACCGCAGACAAAATCTTGCGGCTTACACCGAGTCACCCTGAAGCCATGCTGGGCGAGGTTTTGGCCAATCTTGGCGCAGGCCTCTGGTTGTCGGCTTCTGTTGCATTTGATCGCTTGTTGGACACCAACCCCATCCTGGTTGCCGTACGACCCGACCAAAAGTTGCGGCCCAGCACCACACGACTCCAGGAAGCGGTGGACCTGCTTAAAAAATTAGAGCAACCCAATGGTCTTCGACTGGCAATATGGGTCCTCGAGTTACTCGGTCAAGATGAAGAACGAGATGTCCTCCGGCAATCCCTTGACGCGGAACAATCGATCAACCAAATGCTTGATGCCGGACTTGGCCTGCACAGCCCAGGCCCATAATTCCGATGCAGTAGGCATGAGTGGATTTCTTCCGGGATTGGCACAGTTGGCCGCCGCGGGACTCGTGAAAGCGGGAATTTCCCGGCGCCCCGAAAACAAACCTCGAGAGAAGAGCCCCTTGGTTCGGCCTCGAGACACCACCAATATCCCAACCCCCGCCGAGAAAATTCAGGCTTCAGCAGACGTTCCCGAAAAAGAGCCGCGGCCAGGAAGTCATATTGATCTGACGGCATAAGCCCCAAGCCGGAGTACACTCGGCGCTCCATGAGCAAGTCACGCTGCATCACAACCCCAATTTATTACGTCAACGATCGCCCACACATTGGGCACGTGTACACCACAACTTTATGTGACGCTTGGGCTCGAGCCATTCGTCTTTCTGGTGATGAAGTCTTCTTCTTAACTGGGACCGACGAACACGGTGCCAAAGTTGAGCAATCTGCCCGAGACAAAGGGATGGATCCCAAAGCACTGGCAGATCTCAACAGCGCTGAATTTCGTAAAGCCATGGAACTGTTCGAACTCACCAATGATGAGTTCATTCGTACCACAGACCCCGACCACATCCGGCAAGTCCAACTGTTCGTTAAGAAGTTGATTGATCGGGGAGATATTTATCTCGGTGAATTTGAAGGGTGGTACGACCGTGGGCAAGAGGAATACATCACCGAGAATCGCGCTCGAGAACTTGACTACAAAAGCCCCATTAGCGGCAAACCACTCGAGCGTGAAAAGCAATCCAACTACTACTTCCGGCTCAGCGCTTATCAGGATCGGCTGGAAAAGCTTTTCGCTGAACAGCCTGATTTTGTTCGTCCCGAAGCGCGGCGTAATGAAGTTCTGGGTCGCATTCGAGAAGGTCTTCAAGATGTCCCCGTGAGCCGAACCAACTTCTCATGGGGCATTCCTATGCCTGGCGATGAGGAGCATGTGATCTATGTGTGGATCGACGCCCTGTTCAACTATGCCACCGCTCTTGGCCTGGCAGAGGCCGGGAGCGAGCGACATGCCGCTCGTGGTCATTTTTGGCCCGCCGATCTTCATGTCATCGGAAAAGAAATCCTTTGGTTCCACGCCGTGATTTGGCCCGCCATGTTGACCGCGCTTGATCTTCCCCTTCCTGGCGGTATCTATGCCCACGCCTTTTGGATCAGTGAAGGTCAAAAGATGAGCAAGAGTTTGGGGAACTTTGTTGATCTCCCCACGATCGAAAAAGCGATCGGTCATTACGGCCGCGACGCTTGGCGCTGGTACCTGTTGACCCAAGGACCACTCGGTGGTCAGGATGCAGACTTCCAGCGCGAAAAATTTCATGAGACCTACAGCGCTGACCTGGTGAATACTTTTGGCAACTGTGCGAGCCGCACGACTGCCATGACCGTGAAGTACTTTGAAAGTGAAGTGCCAGGCATGGCAGATGGTGGTCGCGGCGAGATGGCCAATCGAGATTGGCCAACCTTGACCGCGACGGCGACCGAAAGGTGGCAAGCCGCGATCAACCGGTTTGACCTTGATGATGCCGCCGAAATTGCCATTGGATTGGTGCGCGAGGTTGATTCGTTTATCAACGACACCGAGCCATTCCGGGTTGCCAAAGACGACACTCGGCAAGAGGAGTTGGCTGGCATTCTTGGCCGCTGCCTCGAGGCGGTCCGAATCGCTGCGGTGCTGCTGCACCCATTCCTTCCAGAAGGCACCCAGCGTTGCTGGGAAGCGTTGGGACAATCGGTTGATCCAGAGTTCGACGAATTGGAGCAGCTTGCCTCCTGGGGCGGCTTGACACCCGGCACCAAGGTGCAAAAGGTCGCGCTGTACCCACGGGTTGAGTCAATCGAAGTCGAGTAGATCGAACGTAGAACTTTTACGACACTTCATGAACAAATCCTAAAAAGATCAATACTGCAAGGGTGGAGGATGTCCCATCTCAACGCCCATGGATCTGGACCGTTTTTTTTGTGGTTCTGTTCAGCTCCAGCCTGCACGTCCTCTACCTCACTTCATTTCCCTCTGATGCCATCGGTCTTTTGAGCCTGGTCTTTCTTGGTTTGGGATGGCGCTGCCGAACAGACCAACAGCGTTTGATCTTCTTGGTGCTCACGGGGATTTGTGCTTCGGTTTGGATTCAAACCGGTGATCAACTTTTTGATCCTCAGCAAAAACCATCGAAGAATCAATCGATTTCGGGAGTGGTGCTGACTGTCGAATCAAGTCAGCGAAAGCCTGAATGGAAAGACGATCCAAGACGTCCACCACCAGTTCGTTGGATGCAAATTCGCACCCCTGAACATCAACAACGTGTCCTTCTACCACGGACTGGTCAACCCTCCTTTAATCCTGGTGACCATATTCAATGCACCACCAGGTGGCTTTGTCCCCGACCGCCCGTCATGTCTGGACTCCAGAACAAAGACTCTCACGGTGTGGCCCTTGTCCAAAAGTGGAGTGATGTAAAAATCATCCCACCAGAAAAATCGATGCATTCGGGGTTCTTGATCAAAATTCGAGATTCGCATCGAGAAAGAATCTCAAAGGTGATTGAACTGATGTCCGGGGGCTCGGATACAACCCGGCACTGGTTCAATGCATTGATTCTTGGAGATGCGCGTGGACAAAGTATTCAGTCTTGGCGATCAATTGGCCTGGGTCATCTTGGGGCAATCTCTGGAATGCACGTGGGCATGCTGTTGTTTTCTGCCCTGATCCCCCTCCGCTTGCTTGGCTTGCGCATGCCGTGGCAAGCATTTGTTGGAATGGTGGTGATTTCGGTCCTGTTGTTTACCGTGCCATGGAGAGCGCCGGTTCTTCGCGCCAGCATGAATGGACTGTTGGTGCTTCCAATTTTTTTTGGCGCTTCGAGATGGTTATTTTTATCAACCCTGGTTGGAATTGCATCCACCTTGCTTTTGTTCGACCCATCCTTTCTTACTGCAGTTGGATTCCAATGCTCGTTTGTCGCCACGGCCGCCATTGGCTTGTCGATGCAGAGAATGAGATGGCGGCCTTTCGATGATTGGCCTCGTCGTCTTTTTCGTCTGCTTGTGGTAATGACTGCGCCTTGGCTGGCAGTACTTCCTATCGGGGCCTATCACTTTGGAGTGGTCCATCCGTACGGCGCTGTTTTGACCATGCTGGTGGCACCACTGCTTTCAGTTGTCCTCCCGACTCTTTGGGTTGCCGTTTTGTTCTGTTTGTGGTGCCCGGAACTAGGGCCGGTGTTGGGTTTTTTGTTGCAACCCCTCTTGGCTTTGATTCAATGGGCAATTGATGCTCTTCGTGTGTTGCCGGGTGTGGAACTTCAAACGAACCTCTTTCGTCCTGAATCCGCTGCTTCTGCGTGTCTGGTGACTCTGGGAATCCTGTGCTTATTTGGGACAAGATTCCGTCTCGCACTGGTTGCTTTTGTCGTGGCATACCTTTGTTTCCCGAAGGTTACCCCCCACCATGCGGAACCAAACAGGCTTGTTTGGGATGTCATCTCCCTTGGGAATGGATCTTCGCACCTTCTGCACTACGGACCAAAGGCGTGGATCATCGATGCTGGAAGTACTGGCGATCTGAATGTCGCACGTCAAAGCATTCTTCCAGCTTTACGACGCAACAACATCTCGTCACTTGAAGGCATCGTTTGTACCCACGGTGATTTGGACCACATTGGTGGCGTGGTCCCCATCATGAACCACATCTCTGTTGGCATATTGCGAATCCCCCCTCTCATGTGGCGGGAGGCTACAGAAGATCCGACATCTCCTTGTCACGCGCTGCTTGCCAGGGCCAGAGAAAAAGATGTCAAGATTGAAGTGACTGTTCAGGGTGATCAGTGGTCAATTGGACCAGCAAAATTTGTGACCCTCTGGCCGCCAGAATCATTGGTTTCAGAAAACAGAAACCACGGTTCACTGGCGATTGAATTGCTTATTCACGGAAGGAGACTTCGATTTTCTGGTGATGCCGACAGTCAGTCAACGATTGCTGATATTCAGACTGAAGCTTTGGCCGATGTTTTTGAATTGCCACACCACGGTGCCCGTTGTCCCGGTCTGGGAAATATCCTTCTCGAGAACCCACCTCGACTCTTGCTGCAATCCAGCAACCGTCGCCGATCACTCGCGGGTCCATGGTGCGATTGGTCGGGTTCACCCCATCTGGCGACCGGCCTCGTCGGAGGCATCCGAATTGAGGTCGATTCTGATGGAACTCTGTCCGCAACCGCGAGGAATCGCTTCTACACTTGGTATCTCAATCCATCGGACCACGACAGTCCTTTTGCTACCGCATCGAATCATCACTGATGCCACAACGCCACCTGCCGGAGCTTCACCATGCCTTCCACGTTGCTTTTAAGCTCTTTGTTCACCTTGACCACCGACGCACTCGTTCATGCGAACAGTGAACCCACGGCATTGCCCTCGATTCGACTCGAGTCTGCCTTTGCATCACTGACTTTTGAACGCCCAGTACAAATCACGCATGCTGGCGATGGGTCCGACCGTCTGTTCGTGGTTGAACAGCCCGGCCGAGTGATGGTCTTTTCCAACACTTCCGAAGTGGAGAAGGCAGAAGTCTTTATTGACCTAACAGACCCGGTGAACGACGCCACCAACGAAGAAGGTCTCCTCTCCATGGCCTTCCACCCGGAATACAAAGAGAACGGTCGGTTCTTTGTCTATTACTCCGCTGGAGACCCCCGCCGCAGTGTGATCGCCGAAGGCAAAGTGAGCGCAGACAATCCCAATCGTGCTCGTCCTGGCCTGCAGGTCGTCCTCGAGCAACCACAGCCCGCCTGGAACCACAATGGATCCACCCTGCTCTTTGGCCCAGATGGCATGTTGTACGCCTCATTTGGGGATGGAGGGGCGGCTGGCGATCCATGGAACAACGCTCAAGATCCCACCAACCTGCTGGGTTCTGTGATTCGAATTGACGTCGACAAAACCGACCCTGGTCGCGGATACAGCATTCCTGAAGACAACCCCATCACCGTGGCCCAACACAAAGAGAACCCAAAGCTTCGCCGTGAATTGTGGGCTTGGGGCTTGCGGAACGTCTGGCGGATGAGCTTTGACCGTGCGACTGGAGAATTGTGGGCCGGAGACGTTGGACAGAACAAGTGGGAAGAAGTCAGCATCCTCAGCAAAGGCGGCAATTACGGCTGGAAGGTTCGCGAAGGTGCGCACCGATTTGGACGCGGCGCCTCCAATTCAACTGAAGATTTCATCGAACCCGTCTTTGAGTACAACCACAAGAAAGGACTTTCCATTACCGGTGGGCACGTGTATCGCGGCCCCCAAGAAGTCCTCCAAGGCTTGTACTTGTGTGGGGACTACGTCACACGGCGACTCTGGATCATGCGACCAAACGGAATGGATCCGGTGAAAGAGGTTCGGGAATTCGATCTGGGCCGGGATGGTGCTTTTGTGGCGTCGTTCGGCGAGGATGAAGCCGGAGAGATGTACATCTGTGACCACGTCCGCGCGAACCCTGGATCAGGGGTTCGGGGGCGAATCATGAAAGTGGTTGGTCGCTGAATCATTACTCGAAATTGGCCTGTATGCGCCCCGTCGACCGGCTCGATCAAGCTCTTCCTCATGCAACCCAATTCCGCACTCTGGACAACGATCCGGAACCGTCGGGTGCAGCTCATGACCGCACCACAGACAAGGGAATACCGTTTGCTTCATAACGCCACTGGCGATCGCACCGACGATCATCATCAGTAGTCCCCAAACGACCAAGTGCATCATGATCACTATGCCAGCAATAAGAAACCCCAACACGGGTCCAAGCGATTCTGGACTCACGTTCGCGGCACCAATAAAGTTTCCAATGAATTCAGCGGTGAGGGCGATTCCCGCGACGGCGATCATGCCAATAAAGGCGTCCAAAAACATAAAACACATGTAGCTGGTTAGGCGGATTGCGAAAAGTATTTGCAACGTGCGCCGAAAATACGATTGCACGATCAGCCTTCGGAACCACAACTTTGTCTGAACCGTATAAAGGGCCCAAATCAAAACGAGGCTTGGCAGGGCCGTTGTCAAGATCCATGATGCTACGACTGCGGCTTTCTCCAGCGCCGAGGTTCTAACTTCAAAATCCATCGGATGCAACTCCGAAAGATCAAAGACAACCATTGCGGCCCCCATGCCAAGACTTGGCAGGGCGAAAAGAAGAAACACAACGATGGCGTACATCAAACG
>PAFA01000062.1 GCA_002700845.1 Phycisphaerae bacterium
AGGACCTGAACGTCAACGGTTGCTCGAGATGGCCGTGGCCAGCCTGATGCTGGCCGCAGGCTTCCTGCTTGAGGCGTGGCGACGGGGTGCCGACGGTTGGCCATTGGCACCAGGATTGTCGACCGTTTTGTTGACCATCTCCTCCGGGTTCCTTTTGTTGGGATTTCTGTACTTCCGACAAAATGTCCGCTGGATTGCGGAATCCCTTCGTGGCCCCTCGCCCCGACTTCGGTCCTTGCTTTGGGCAGAAGATGACGTCTTGCTTCGAGGCTGGGATCCGGGCGAATCAGACCGCCAAGATGGCAGGGCGACTTTGGGATCCGCGAAGGGCGGCAGGCCTTGATGCCCCAAAAGGGGGGATTAACGGTGGCGCGGGAGTTGCATTTCCTTCCGGACCCGATGCTGTGCAGATGCAGCCCGGTTCGAAAGAACGATCACGCCCCTCAGGAGACGATCCACCATGTCCGTGAAGGAACTCGCATTTGATGCCACAGGCCGCAAGTCATTGCTTGCTGGCGTTGAAAAGTTGGCCTCCGCCGTGAAGAGCACGCTCGGCCCCCGCGGCCGAAATGCCGTCCTCGACAAGTCTTGGGGTGGCCCGACAGTGACCAAGGATGGCGTCACCGTCGCGGAGGAGATTGAGCTCACCAACAATGTGGAGAACCTTGGGGCGCGTATGGTCCGGGAGGCTGCCTCCAAGACCAGCAAAGACGCTGGTGATGGCACCACAACCGCTACTGTCCTTGCTGAGGCTCTCTTTAAAGCAGGCCTTCGGCAGCTCGCTGCTGGGATCGATGCAAATGCTCTGGTACGTGGCATGCACAAGGCTGCTGGTGCCGTGATCGACGAGATTGGCAATCAGGCTCGACCGGTCGGTGATGACGTTGCGGCTGTGGCCACGATCAGTGCGAACAATGATGTCGCGATCGGAAAGATCATGGCGGATGCGTTGGCAAAAGTGGGCAAAGACGGTGTTGTGACCGTGGAAGAAGGCAAGAGCCTTGAGACATGGGTTGATGTTGTGGAGGGCATGCAGTTCGACCGCGGCTTCCTCTCCCCCAATTTTGTCACCGACACCGAGAAAATGGAAGTCGTTCTGGACAAGCCGTTGGTCTTGATCCATGAGGACAAGATTGATTCCGTCCAAACCTTGGTCCCACTGCTTGAGAAAGCAATGAAGGCCAAGAAGCCATTGCTCATCATTGCTGAGGATATTACCGGTGAAGCTCTGTCAACTCTGGTGATCAACAAACTTCGAGGCGTTCTGCAGATCGCCGCGGTGAAAGCTCCTGGTTACGGCGATCGTCGCAAGGCCATGTTGCAAGACATTGCTGTACTGACTGGCGGCGAAGCGGTGATGAAGGACTTGGGTATGAAGCTCGAAGAAGTCGAGATTGCTCGACTTGGCCGCGCGAAGAAGGTGGTGATTGGTTCGGACAAGTGCACGATTGTGCAGGGTGCCGGAGCAACCTCGGATATCCAGGCTCGCATTGAGCAGATTCGTGGTGAAATTTCCACCACCGACTCCGACTACGATCGCGAAAAGTTGCAAGAGCGACTGGCTAAAATGGCCGGTGGTGTTGCTCAAATTCACGTCGGAGCAGGTTCTGAAGCCGAACTCAAAGAGAAAAAAGCACGTGTAGAAGACGCCTTGCATGCAACGCGAGCGGCCGTTGAAGATGGCGTCGTTGCCGGCGGCGGAACATCGTTCATTCGTGCATTGCCTGTCTTGGACAAGGTGCGGACCAAGCTTTCAGGTGATGAAAAGTTTGGCGTTGACTTGTTGCGAGAAGCACTGGTTGTCCCTCTTCGGACCCTTGCCGAGAACGCGGGCGAAAAGGGTTCCGTCGTGGTAGCCAAGGTTACCGAAGGCAAGGGATCCTTTGGCTTCAATGCCTTGGCGCTGGATTACGGTGACCTGCTGGATGCAGGCGTACTCACGCCCGCCAAAGTTGATCGTTCGGCTCTGCAAAACGCAGCTTCGGTTGCGGGATTGCTTTTGACCACCGATTGCATCGTGACCGAAGCTCCGAAAGAGGAAGAAGAAGGTCACGACCACGGCCATGACGACGGCATGGGCGGCATGGGCGGCATGGGCGGCATGGGCGGCATGGGCGGCATGGGTGGCATGGGTGGCATGGGTGGCATGGGTGGCATGGGCGGCATGGGCTTCTAAGCCAACACTCTTCGCACTCAACCCTCAACCCATTCACCAATACCTGAAGAAATAAGTACAAAAAGACATCACTCTGGAGAACAAGAACATGTCAGTTCAACCCCTCGAAGATCGAATTGTGATCAAGCCAGCTGACGCTGAAACGCGAACGGATTCCGGCATTTACCTTCCCGAAACCGCTAAGGAAAAGCCCATGCAGGGCAAAGTTGTTTCCGTCGGGCCTGGCCGCCGTTTGGATAACGGTGAGCGTGTGAAGCCTGCCGTCAAGAAGGGCGACATTGTGGTGTACGGCAAATACGCTGGCACCGAGATTGAAATTAAGAACACCACCCACATCATCGTTCGTGAAAGCGAACTGCTCGGTGTCATTGAGGGCTGAGGAGTTTCCATGTCTGCTAAGCAAATGAAATTTGACGCCGATGCGCGTCTTTCCCTGCTCTCCGGTGCTGAGCAAATTGCTCGAGCCGTCGCGGTCACCATGGGGCCAACTGGCCGACACGTGGTACTGCAGAAGTCTTTCGGAGGTCCATCGGTGACCAAAGATGGCGTCAGCGTGGCACGTGAAGTTGAGCTCTCACACCCATTTGAAAACATGGGTGCCAAAATGGTGCACCAAGTTGCCAAGAAGACCGCTGATGTTGCGGGTGATGGCACTACGGCTGCAACCGTTCTGGCCCACGCAATCTTGGAGCAAGGCCTCAAGCAAGTGGCCACTGGTGCGAATGCCGTTGCTATCCAGCGTGGTGTTGTTGCGGCGGCTGAAGTGGCATGTGGTGCCGTTGATGATCTTTCTAAGCCATGCAAGAAGATTGACGAACTGCGAAAAGTAGCCACCGTTTCAGCCAATCATGACCGTGAGCTTGGAGGCATGATTGCACAAGCCATCGACACCGTTGGTGCTGACGGTGTGGTCGAAGTTGAAGAGGGCAAGAGCCTTGAAACAACTTTGGACTTTGTCGAGGGAATGAGCTTCGACAAGGGTTGGCTCTCCCCGTATTTCATGACTGATCCCAAGGCCGCGGAATGTGTGCTGGAAGATGTTCGGGTTCTGGTGCACGAGAAGAAAATCTCAAACCTTGCCGATCTGCTTCCGCTGCTCAACAAGATTGCCACGGATGGAAAGCCGATTCTCATTATTGCTGAGGAAGTTGAAAACGAGGCTCTGGCAGCCTTGGTGGTCAATCAGCTCCGCGGCGTTCTGAAAGTTGCGGCGGTCAAGGCTCCCGGCTTTGGCGATCGCCGTAAGGCCATGCTCGGTGATATTGCCGTGATGACCGGCGCGACATTCTTTTCCGAAGACCTTGGGCGCAGCCTTGAAGAAGTTGAACTCAAAGAACTTGGCACTGCCAAAAAGATTGTGGTGAACAAGGACAGCACTGTGATCGTGGAAGGTGCCGGCAAAAAGTCGGATGTGAAGGCTCGAGTCGGGCAAATTGAAGCCCAGATCGAGCAGTCCAGTAGCGACTACGACCGTGAAAAGTTGCAGGAGCGATTGGCCAAGTTGACGGGCGGCGTTGCGGTCCTTTCCGTCGGTGGACACACTGAAGTCGAAATGAAAGAGCGTAAGGATCGCGTTGACGACGCCATTCATGCGACTCGCGCCGCGGCAAAAGAAGGCTTCGTCCCCGGTGGCGGGGTTGCCGCTCTCCGAGCGATTACCTCTGTCTCAGAAGGCCGCCGAAAAGGCAAGGGTGATGAGAAGCTTGGCTACGACATCATGGCTGAGGCGTTGCGTGCTCCGGCCCGACAGATTTCAGAAAACGCTGGCCACGACGGCGACGTTGTGGTGGAAAAGGTCCTCGATAGCAAAGGTGCCCATGGCTTCAACGCCGGATCTGGTACTTACGAAGACCTGGTCAAGGCTGGAATTCTTGATCCGGCACTGGTCGTTAAGACCTGCATCCGGCACGCCGCCTCGGTGGCTGGTCTCATGCTGACCACTGATGTGCTGTTGACTGACCTTGAGGAAAAGGCTGAGCCCGCTACAGGCGCAACTGCCTAACTGTCCCCCCAAGATCGAAGGTCGAGTGAGCCTTAGGCTTACTCGGCCTTTGATCGTTCTTACAGGAACCAGCCGTGGCCGCAAAACGCGACTATTACGAAGTGCTAGGTGTTGATCGATCTGCTTCCGCAGACGACATCAAGCGTTCGTACCGCCGCCTGGCCATGAAGTACCACCCAGACCGCAATCCGGGTGACGCGGAGGCGGAAGCATCTTTTAAGGAAGCTTCAGAAGCCTACGAGGTGCTTTCTGATGACGACCGTCGGCAGCGCTATGACCAGTTTGGTCATGAGGGGTTGCGCGGTACACCTGGACACGACTTTGGCTCAATGAATTCTGAGGACATCTTCTCGATGTTCCAGGACATCTTTGGCGGGGGCGGTGGTGGACGCCGCGAACGCAATGCCAAGCGCGGATTCGATCTTGAGACCGAAATTGAGTTAACGCTCTCCGAAATTCTGGAAGGCGCTGAACGTACAGTTGAGTACCAGAGACTGGAAGTTTGTGACACCTGTGAGGGATCGGGTGCTGCGCCAGGAACAACCCCCGAGGTCTGTTCGGTATGCGGCGGGCAAGGTAAAGTCATGCAGCAGGGCCTTGGTGGCATGTTCCGCATGGTTGCGGCTTGCCCTCAATGTCGCGGACGAGGGAAGATCATCACGAAGAAGTGCGCGGATTGCCGCGGCGGCGGACGAAAGCCCGTGGCAAAGAAGGTGGAAGTCAAGATTCCCGCTGGGGTCCGTGAAGGTCAGGTGGTTCGCATTTCTGGGGAGGGGGAACCGCCCCCCCCCGAAGTTTCTCCCGATGGCACTGGAACCCGCGGCGATCTTCACGTGGTTATCCGCGAAGTCGAGCACGATCGATTTGAGCGTGATGGAGATGATCTGCTGCTGGCCCATCCCATTGGATTTGGTTTGGCTGCACTGGGTGGATCGATCGAGGTTGAAGGACTTGATGGGGACGTGGACATTGAGATACCCCCTGGAAGTCAACATGGCGATGTCATTCGACTGCCAGGTCGGGGATTGGTCCCATTGGGTAAGCCAGGCCGACGAGGTGATTTGGTATTGATCCTGCAGCTTGTGGTTCCAGAGCGTTTGGACCAAGACCAGCGGGCATTACTCGAGGAATGGATCCGTATTGAGCCGGATCCATTGGACATCACAGGTGGCGGTTCTTGGTGGGATCGCTTGCGACAAAGATTGGGTCGTTGATCATGAGTGAAGAAGAATCAGTTCCAGAATCCGAAGCAGGATCTCCAGAGGTCAAGGTTGAGCATGACGCAGCAGAGTCACCCGAAGACGCTGTTGTCCCAACTCAGGAAGAGTCCTTGCGTGCCGAGCTTGCCGAAGCCATCGAGGCGCGTCAGCGCGCGCTGGCTGACTTTCAGAATTTTCAGCGTCGAAGTCTTGAGAATGAAAAAAGGGCCACCGCTTCGGGGCGGATGGATGTCATTCGTCCCCTGCTCGGTGTGCTGGATCAAGTTGATCTGGCGCTCTCCCAAGATCCCGAAGCCGTCACGGTGGAAGCGATGCTTTCCGGCGTGCAGCTGGTTCGTGATGAAATGTGCCGTGTCCTGGATGGTCAGGGTGTGGTGGCGATTGAACCTGAGCCCGGCGCATCGTTTGACGCCCATCACCATCAGGCCGTCATGCATGAGGCCAGCGATGATGTTGACGAGGGCTGTGTGATTCGTCGACTTCAAATTGGCTGGGTCCGTGGTGACATGGTGTTGCGGCCAGCAATGGTGGCCATCTCATCTGGTCCGGCTCCGGTGGGCAACTGATGCCAACCTACGAATATGAGTGTCCCGACTGCGGCCACACCTTTGAACTTTTTCAGTCCATGACGGCGAAAGTGAAACGCACTTGCCCAGAATGCAAATCACGCAAGCTCAAGCGATTGATTGGTACTGGTGGGGCAGTCCTCTTCAAGGGTGGAGGGTTTTACGAGACCGACTACCGCAGTGCGGGGTACAAAAAAGACGCGAAAGCAGCCGAAGCCAAGCCAAAAAAGAGCACTGAAGCCAAGAGTTCACCCAGCACTTCTGCCAAAAAGTCTCCGGGAAGTTCCAAGACTTCCAAGTCGGACTAGGCTCCACATCTGTGCCGCGCCGCTTTCGTCAACGTATTTTGGACCATCTGTCTCACCCCCAGGCTCGTCCCGAGCCCTTTGAGGTGTTGGTCGATCAATTATCCATTCCAGAAGATGAGCTGAATCTATTTGAGCAGTGCCTTGACCTCATGATTGAGGAGGAGACTTTGGTTGTTGTTCGGGGCTGCCTGTCATTGCCTTCGATGCCAGAGCGGATTCAAGGACGATTCAAGCGTCACCCCCGGGGTTTTGGGTTTATTCGGCCTTCGACTCCTTTTGCCGAAGGTGATCTGTACATCGCTGCCGAACATACTGGTGGGGCTATGACTGGCGATGTGGTCCACGCTGAGGTCAGGTTTGGCCGTCGTGGCGATCGAAGTTCGGGTCGAGTGGTTGAGGTGGTTCATCGTCGTCGGACACGATTTACTGGAACCATGAAGAAGCATGGTTCAGGCTGGATTGCCGAGCCTGATGGTCGAGAGCTCGGAGAATTGGTGGTGGTCCGCGATGCGGACGCCAAGCACGTCAACGCTGGTGACAAGGTGGTGCTTGAAATTGTTCATTTCCCAGAGGGTGCTTATCAGGCCGAAGGTGTCGTCGTCGAAGTTCTTGGGGCAGCCGGCGAGCCTGATGTTGAGACCGCTGCGGTCATTGCTGCGCATGGTCTTCGTACTGAATTTGAAGAGGCGGCGCTTGATGCCGCGGGAAATATGGCCCGTGACTTTGAGGCAACCTTGCCGGAAGAGCGGTTAACCCGTGAAGATCTCACCGATCGGATGGTCTTTACGATTGACCCTGACGATTCAAAGGATTTTGATGATGCCATCTCTATTCGGTGGGATCCAAGGGCCAAAGAGTGGGAACTTGGCATTCACATCGCCGACGTCGCGTTCTTTGTGCCGGCGGATTCGCCTCTAGATCAAGAAGCTCGAGCTCGGGGCAACAGTGCGTATCTTCCTCGATTGGTTTTGCCGATGTTGCCTGAAGTTTTGAGCAACGGAGTTTGCTCGCTGCAACCCGGTGTGGAACGCATGGCCAAGAGTGTATTTGTCACCCTTGATGCCAAAGGAAAAGTCATTCGTGAACGCTTTGCGGCCACCGTGATTCGGTCTGTGAAGCGATTTACCTACCGCGAAGCGCAAGCGGTCATTGAGGGCGATTTGGAATTGGCAAAGGGCTTTGCTCGAACCGCCCCTGAGTACTCCGAGGAATTGGTCGAGGCCCTTCGGTTGTCCGATCGCCTGGCCAAGAGTATTCAGAGCCGGCGTCGCCGGGATGGCATGATCCATTTGGACCTTCCAGATGTCGATTTGGTATTCGCTGACGATGGTCGTGTGGTGGATGCCGTCCCTGAAGATGATGCCTTTACTCACACACTGATCGAAATGTTCATGGTGGAAGCCAATGAAGCGCTGGGAAGACTGTTTGCAAAACTCGAGGTACCCGTCTTAAGGCGAACGCACCCAGACCCTCGTTGGGGCGACATCCAACAACTGCGTATCGCAGCGAGGAACGCAGGCCTGGATATTCCTGAAGAGCCAACCCGACATGATCTGCAACGATTGCTCGACGCGGTCAAAGACAAACCCCAATCGCGCGCGGTCTCGTATGCCGTTCTTCGAACCCTAACCAAGGCCACATATTCACCGGCCATGGTTGGCCACTATGCGCTGGCGAGTCGCCATTACGTTCATTTTACAAGTCCAATTCGACGGTACCCCGACCTAACGGCTCACCGGGCGCTTGATGCCTTTCTTGAGCGGACTGACAACGGAAAGGACGTTCCCAAGAAATTCGGCGGCTTGGGGCGCAAGGTTAAAGGGGACGACCGGTGTCCGAAACGAGAAGCCCTTGAGGATCTTGGTGAACACTGTTCTGAAACCGAGGACAACGCAGAGGCTGCCGAGCGTTCTTTGCGACAGTTCCTGATTCTGCAACTCTTGTCTGAAAAGTTCATGGGCGCAGAACTCGAAGCAAACGTCGCTGGCGTGTCAACGACAGCCGTTGCCGTCTCGATCCAACCGTTCTTGGTCGATGGTTGGATAGGCCTTGACAATCTGCCCGAGCCTGAAGGTCAATCTGATCGGTGGACGTCTGATCCATCGTCTGGACGAGCGTGGGCCCCACGCTCTGGCTGGATGCTGGCCGTTGGTGATCCGGTACGGGTTCGAGTGGAAGCCGTTGATTTGTCCTCGCGTACGTTGACGGTTTCCATAATCTCAACCCCGCGAACTGGTGAACCTCCCAAGCCTAGGGGCGGCTTTGGTGGGAACCGCCATGGCGGTCATTCCCGATATGGGAACTCAGGTCACGGTGGAGATCGTCGACCGAAGTCTCGTCGGCGTCGTTGAGGCGTACACTCGGCGATATGAGTGAAGACGCCCGAATCGAATCTGTACTCCATGAAGATCGACTGTTCCCTCCGCCTCAGGGTATTGCGGAGCGGCTTGGTGGGGCTCTGATTGGTGACCTCGATCAATGGCGTGAGGAACACGAACGGGCGTTGTCTGACCCGGATGAATATTGGGGGTCGGTGGCCTCTAAATTTTGGTGGGCCAAGAGTTGGGACAGTGTGCTCCGCGGAACGATGCCT
This sequence comes from Phycisphaerae bacterium, assembly GCA_002700845.1. GTDB lineage: Bacteria > Planctomycetota > Phycisphaerae > Phycisphaerales > SM1A02 > UBA8653. The sequence continues at coordinate 8,866 of PAFA01000062.1, forward strand.
GATACGGCCTGGTTCGATGGTGGACAAACCAATGTGTGCTTTAATTGTGTCGATCGCCATGTTGTTGCGGGTCATGGCGATCAAGTCGGTTTGGTGTGGGAAGGTGAGCCGACAGATGACGGCACCCCTGAAATTCGAAGGCTAACTTGGTCCATGCTCCAAGAAGAGATTTCTCGCACGGCCAACGCGTTGCGGGATCTTGGAGTTCAGTCGGGGGATGTGGTCACGATCTACATGGGAATGGTTCCGGAGCTGGCAATCACAATGCTGGCTTGCGCCCGCATTGGGGCTGTTCACTCTGTGATCTTTGGCGGCTTCAGTGCATCAGCAATCGCAGATCGCGTGCAAGATGCGCAAAGTAAAATTGTTGTCACTTGTGATGGCTCGTGGCGGCGCGGATCAGTTGTGCCATTGAAAGCCAATGTGGACGAAGCCCTCGCCAGCATTGATCTGGTGAAGCACGTCTTGGTGTTGAAGCGATGCAAAAACGATCTTGAATGGCACGGCGGCCGTGACGTTTGGTGGCACGACGTGGTTGACAGCGCATCCTCTGAATGTCCGTGCGTTCCGATGGATGCTGAGGCACCGTTGTTTTTGTTGTACACGTCTGGATCCACCGGTAAGCCCAAAGGTATCCTGCATACCACTGCGGGCTACATGGTTTGGACCGCTCATACGGCGAAGAACACGTTCAATCTCCGTGCAGATTCTGACCAAATGTATTGGTGTACGGCTGACTGCGGTTGGATCACCGGCCATTCCTACATCGTGTACGGCATTATGCCCAATCGGGTGCCAACATTGATGTATGAAGGCGCGCCCAATGCCCCAGCCGAGGACCGCTTTTGGGATATTTGTGCCCGGCACAAAGTGACACATTTCTACACCGCTCCAACGGCAATCCGCGCATTCATGAAATGGGGGGATGAGCACCCAAGTCGCCACGATTTGTCCTCGCTTCAAGTTCTCGGGACCGTTGGCGAACCCATCAACCCCGAAGCGTGGATGTGGTACTACCGGGTCATCGGACATGAGCGTTGCCCCATTGTTGACACGTGGTGGCAAACTGAAACTGGCGGGCACATGATCACCCCGCTTCCGTGCGCGACCCCCACCGTGCCTGGCTCATGCACACTCCCTGCAATTGGTGTTGATGCTGCGATTGTTGACCAAGATGGTCAAGAAGTGCCACATGGGACGGGGGGCCTGCTTGCAATCAGAAAGCCGTGGCCGGGGATGCTTCGAGGGATCTACGGTGATAGGGACCGATTTATGGACACCTATTGGGCACGCCTTCCAGGCCTGTATTTTGCCGGTGACGGCGCTCGTCGTGACGAGCGTGGGTATTTTTGGATTATGGGTCGAGTTGACGATGTGATCAACGTCTCAGGACACCGTATGGGGACTATGGAAGTGGAGAGCGCTCTGGTTTCGCATCCCTCGGTTGTCGAAGCAGCGGTTGTCGGCGTGCCCCATGAAATCAAGGGGACGGGTATCGCGGCATTTTGCACATTGATTCCAGAACAGCGTCCGAAAACTCCGGAAGATCAAGAGGCTCTGATGGCAGAACTTCGTGCTCATGTGGGACGAGAAATCGGTGCCATTGCAAAACCTGACCTGGTCCGGTTTACCGATGCACTGCCCAAGACACGTAGTGGCAAGATCATGCGTCGCCTCCTTCGCGATGTTGCTGCAGGTGTTGAATCCACGCAAGACATGACCACTCTAGAAGATCCCAAGGTCCTCTCTCAACTGCGGGGTGAGGTGTAGGAGTGCCAGACTTCGTTTATGTCGCCCGCAACACCTCGGGGCAGAAGCAGGAGGGCGTTGTTTCTGCTCCCGATCACAGTGCCGCGCTCAGCGAACTTGGCGATCGAGGATTGGTTCCCATTCAGGTGCGAGAACGCACAAGAAGGCGCAGTCGAGGTCGGGTTGGGACTGCTGCTTTGGCTCGCTTTTATCGACAACTGGCGGACCTGCTTCGAAGCGGTGTCCCCATGCTTCGCGCGCTTCGTCTTTTGGCAAAGCAATCCTCGAACCCAAGGTTGGCCGCGGCCGCGGAGGACGTTACGCAGAAAGTGACCGAGGGGGCGGGGCTCGCGGAGTCATTTGCTCGCCATGATCAAATTTTCACTGATGTCCAGTGCGCCATGGTTCGGGCCGGCGAGCAAGGCAATTTTCTTGAGGACGTTTTGGAACGCATCGCGGACAACCTTGAGCATGCTTCGAGACTGCGTTCGCAGGTCGTTGGGGCGTTGGTGTACCCCATTATTTTGCTTTTGGTCGGTCTGGGTGTGGTGGTGGTTGCCCTAACGGTGCTCGTGCCGAAATTTGAAGGCTTCCTGGCCAACGGGGATGCATTGCCGGGATCCACCAAGCTTCTGTTGGCCACCAGCGCGCTGTTACGTGCAGATTGGCCACTGATTGTGGTCGTTTTGATTGGCTTTATCGCCACTGTGTTTGTGTTTCGCCATCACCCGGTCCTTCGTCGTGTCCGAACCGATTGGCCCTTGCGGATCCCGTTGGCCTCTGGTGTCATTCGGGCTGCGGTCACAGCAAGATTCGCCCGGGCATTTGGCACCCTGCTCGACAACGGGATTGGTTTGCCACAAGCACTTGCGGTCAGCCGGGATGCGGCTGGGCACCAGCATTTGTCGGTCGCTGTAGGAGAGGCTCTTGATCGGGTCAAAGAGGGTGGTTCATTGGTCCCTCCTTTGGCTGATTCAGGATTCCTTGACCCGGACACCCTTGAGATCCTCACGGTGGCAGAAGAGTCCAATACCCTGGCCCCAGCACTTGGTCGCCTTGCCGTAGGCCTGGAACGACGGGTTGAGGACCGGCTGACATTATTAATGAGATTGGTCGAGCCGATCTTGCTTCTTGCTATGGGTGGCGTTGTGTTCTTTATTTTTCTCTCGTTGGTTCTTCCAATGCTCAAAATGAACTCCACAGTCACTTGAGATCAGTATGCTCTTTACTTAGGAGAAAACCATGCGTCGCGCCTTCAGCTTGATCGAATTGCTTATTGCTATTGCCATCCTCGTTGCCATTGGTGCGTTGGTCGCCCAGAGTCTCTCTGGCACCAAAGCTGAGGCCGACCTCGACCTAACCAAGGCTGATTTGAGCACCTTTGGTCGCTCACTCGAGCGTTTTGAGATTCACATGAATCGCGTGCCAAGTGAAGAGGAGGGTGTCGCCGCCCTCTGGTCATCCTCGGCTTTGGAGGATGAAGATGATGCCGAGAACTGGCGTGGCCCCTATGTCACCAAGCCAATTCCAGAAGATCGATGGGGTACTGAGTGGCGTTACGCCGCGCCCAGTGAACTTGTCGAAGGCATGTTGTATGACATTGTCTCGGCCGGTCCGGATAGAGAATTTGACACCGAAGATGACCTGCACAATCACATGGCGATTGTGAATGCCGACGGAGAACTTCGTGAGGGGATGGAAGACTTCGGCGGCAGCGATGACTTTGGTCTGGGCGGTGACTTCGGATCCGGCGACGGCGAATGATTTCGCGGGCCTTTGGCCGCGCCTTCACGCTCTTTGAAGTGTTGCTGGCGCTGGTTCTTTTGGTGGCTCTTTCGTCCTTGGTCGTTGGGGTCCTGCTTCGCTCTGATCGTGACCACGACCTCCTTCAGGTCCAATTGAATGCGTTGGTGGACATATCTTGCGCTCGCGCAGAGCAAAGGCGAGAGACACTTTCGGTGTGGGGACAGTCCAGTTCGGTGTTCGTCAAGACGCGCTCCGAGCAGGATGACGTCTCGCCAGTGATTTACACGAGGAAACTACCTGGCCTATTGACGTGGGATGTTCCCGTTGAATTGGCCATCATTGCCCCGGACGGTACGGTCTTGTCGCGTGAATCTGGACAGTTGGTTGACGGTCACTTGGTTCAACTTGGTGCCGTGAATGGTCAGGTTCAAATTCTTCTGCCGGAGCAGCGGCCGTGAGACTCGGCGTGCTGCTGCTTGAAGTGTTGCTCGCGTTGGCGCTGTTTCTTGCCGTGGTTGGTCTTGGTTTCTCCGCTATTGAATCGGGACAAAGTTCAGTTCGGCAGGGTCGCCGCGAAGCTCAAGCCGTTGATTTGGCTCTTTCCCGTTTGGCTGAACTTGAAGCTGGCATCCTGCCTTGGCCAGAACTTCGCGACGATCCTGACCAGCCGATCGGTACCGCCGCTGATTTTGACACCCCTTTTCGCCCGGACGGTTTTTTGGTTCAGGTTGAAAGGCAGCGATCCGTACCTGGTTTGGTTCGCGTGTCAATAAAGGTTCAAGAGGCGAATGACCCCGATGGGCCATTTCTTGCACGTATTGAGCGCTTGATTGAGGTTCGTCCTGATGACCCGGAAGCATTTGAATCCGACGACCTTTTTGGGGATGCTCCGTGAACCGGGGCCTCACCTTGCTGGAAATGTTGATCGCGCTTGCGCTGATTTTAGCGCTTACCGTTGCGGTAGGAAGGTTTGCAGAGTCGTATCGAAGTGGTCGAGACTTTGCTATCGAGGAAGCTTCTCGAGACCGAGAGATCGACGCCATGTTTGGGCGTATGGCCAAAGCTTTTGCGTCGGCTGATGCGAGTGTTGGGGGGGTGGTTGGTCAGCATGATGGAATCGTCATCGCGCATCGTGGAAGTGTCCTTCCCGCCGCAGGATCGAGTGGTTCTGCCCTCGATTTACTATCGGATTTCAGTCGGTACGAGTTTCGTATTGAAAGTGATATCCAAGAAACTTTTTTTTCTGGTTCTGCGCAAACCGATGTTTCGTGGGTCAGTTCGTTGTCGGTTGTAGAACTTCGGTATCACGACGGTACGAATTGGCTGGACTCATGGAAGAGCAACACCGGACTTCCCTTGGCAATCGAGTGCAAAATTTGGATTGATTTTGACCCTGATCCAGAAACCTTTGAAACAGCAGAGGGTGCTGTCGAGGCAGACACACCTCCTATTGATAAGGATGATTGGCCGCGGCCGGATCGACATCGTATTTTTGCGCCGGTTGATCCCGTCATTGCCGCGGGGGGCGCATCATGAAGCCTGGCGTGGTCTTGCCTGTGGTTTTACTGATAGGCATCAGTGTTTTGTTGTCGGCAGTTGGCCTGTTTGCGTTGTCGGTCCCAGCGGCTGAGCGGGGTTGGCAACGAAATCAAATTGCTCAGCGTGAGGCTGATGTTCGTTCGGCACTGGAGTTACTGCGGGTTCATATTGGCCGGCAACGCGAATCGGTTTTGCTTGGGTCGGCACCTGATGTTGAGCCGTCTTGGATTCTTCGTGAGGCTCCAAACGGCTTGGTGGTCTTGCGACCAATCGATGCAGATCCCACAGGAGTATGTTCCCCGCTTCGTGCCGAGTCGGGTCGTCTTGATATTCGTGTGACTCCTGAGTCGTGGTGGGCGTCTGTGCCAGAATTCAATGCCATCGCTCCTAATCTCGCAAAGGTAAGGGGCTCAACTTCGGTTCGATCCTTACTTGGGGCCGGTGTCACCCCTGAGGATTACGCGACCGTCGAGCCTCTTCTCACCGTGCACGCGGAGGGTCCTGAACTTCAACTGGATGGTCGGCAACGAATCAAGTTGGGTGCGATCTGGAACGATGACATTGCGGCACGTGTGACAGATCGGTTTGGCCAAGGCGCTGCGGATGCTTTGGCAGACCTGTACGCCAGTGATCGGGTCCCACAGGACTTGAGCGGTATGGTTCGTGTTCTTCAATTTTTCAAAGTCCCGGTTGAGGATTGGAGTGAGATCCTGGATGGGTTTTCCTACCAAGGGGATGTTGCACGTGGTCGTATTGATTTGAACACAGCCCCGGAAGTGGTCTTGTCAGCTGTGCCAGGAATTGGATTGGCCGCCGGTCAGATTGTTGCGACTCGAGCCAGTCTTTCTGCTCAAGAACGATCCACCATCGTGTGGCCGGTCCTTCGGGACATTATTTCCTCTGAAGATTTTGATGAATGCGCTTCGTACCTCACGACCCGTTCGTTCCGATGGCGTGTTGATTTTGAGGTAGGCCTCGTTGAAGAGGATGGAGAAGATTTTGTTTCCCCGCCCGATCGTGTGAGCTGCGTCATCGATTTGGGAACCCCCCGTCCGAGTTTGGCGTCATGGCGTCCAATGAATGTGGATCAGACGGTCCAATTCTTGGTGGGTGAGCGCCGGACAGAAGATGGGGAAGATGAAGAAGATGACGAACGTGACGAACGTCCGTTGCCCGCCTCGCGCCAAACATCACCTGATGTGCCTTCTCGATCCCGGTCAACCGAAGAACCAGAATTTCAGCTTGATGTGCCCGCGGGAGCGACTCGAGCACCTTCGCGGAGTCGGCCTCCGAATGCGTAGGATGTCTTTCGTGCGATTAAGACGTGAGACATCACTGGTGGCCTTAGAGCTCCGCCCAGAAGGGGGGCGAGGCCTCCATATCAAGATGGAGGGCCGTGGTGATGACGCTCACTTTGAGTTGGGTGATACGTTTGAGTTGCCCCCATTTGCGTTCGGTGATCCGGAGGCGGTAGGGATGCTGGCTGAGGCCATCGCGGACCAACCGCCGGGGCCGCTGTTGCTGGCCTTACCCCGGGAGGAATCGGTCCTTCGTCGATTGGATTTGCCCACCACAGAGCCTGATGAATTGCTCACCGTTGCTCGGTTCCGTTTGCTGCAAGAGGCGCAATTGGATGAATCTGGTGCGGCTGTTGATTACTTGCCGATCCAATCTACAGAAGCAACAACTGCGGCCATCGTCGTTGGGGCAAGTGGGCCCGTCATGCAAATGGGTTTGGAACTTGCAGCCGCATGCGGCCGGCGAATCGCTGGGGTTTCGCTGCGGGTTTTGGGTTTGCCAGATCTCTTGGACGCTTCGGAGGGTTCACCCTCTCTGGCAATAGATCTGACTCGTGGCCCATCGTTGGCTGTTGTTGTAGATGGTGTGGTTCATCGGGTTGGGGCATCGAGTGACGCCATTGAGGATGTGGAGCGCGAGACCATTCGACTGGTCTCTGCTTGGCGAATGACGGAGGCGCAGCCGGTTGCTCAAATTGTTGTTTCGGGGCCACATGAGGTTGCTGAACATCTGATCGGCCGATTGCGCTCGGCGTTGGGCTTGTCCGTTCAACATGTCGCTGCACCCCTAGACACAGAACTTTCGTTGGGAGTTGAGCACTCGGACGGGACACCCTGGGGTTTGGTTGGTCTTGGGCGTGCGCATTTGCTCTCTCACGATCGAATCGACCTGAAGCATCCACGTGCTCCCGAGGATCGAGCGGCCCCTCGGCGGCGAAAAGCAATGTTGTTCTCGGGAGTGTTGTTGGTCCTGTTCGCTTGGATATGGACGTCGGGAACCGCTGAATTGAAGGAGATTCAAATCCGCACCAACAAGATTCGGATGCAGTTGTCCCAGCAAACCAAGGCTGAAGCCGAAGCAACACGACAGATGCTCCGTCAAAAGCATGCCACTGAATGGCTTTCAGTTTCTCCAGATTATGTCTCCGAGTTGCAGTCTATTTCCGAGGTTGTCCCCGATGACGGGCGTGCGGTCTTGGGATCATGGCGAGCATCATTGGTATTTGATGGTGTGGTTTATGACTCCAAAGCGCCAACGAGTGAGAGATGGAACCGTTCGTATCGACTTCGATTCGTAATGACAGGTGAGGCTCAGGACCGAGCGGTCGCTGACAGCATTCGGGCCGCGCTGGTGGATGGAGATCAGTTCCGAATTGAAACCAGTGGGGCGGAAGCGGCAAAGGGAAAGAGGTTGCCACGAGCATTTACGTATGAACTTGGTCGGGAGAGTGCCCGATGAAATCGCGCTTCGTTGTTGCTGGCATCGTGGCGGTTCCACTTTTGCTGTTCTTGGCATATCGATCCTGGTGGTCCATCCCTGTGGCCCAAGCGGAAGCAGAGCTCATTTCCTACACCGAAAGGTTGGCGAGGGCTCAGGCTGAAGTTCGTAGAGGAAAATTAGCGACTGAGGCTCTGGAAGAGCTTCGAACGCGCACACTGGGCGGTGACGAAGAGACGGTGGACCACCGAGTTCGGACACAATTAAACCGCTTGCTTGAGTCGCTTGATGTTGCTGAGGCATCTGTGACAACCACAGAACCAAAAATCATGGAGACCCCAGCGCGATCTGCATTGGGTAAGGCCTCGGCCTCCCTTCGTCGATTGCGTGACGAACCAGATTTTGCCACGTTGGAGGTCAAAATTGGCGGTGTGGCCTCGGTCGCCAATGCCATGCGCTTGCTGACAGAGTTGCGTGCGCAAACTTGGCCTTGTCGAATCGACGATGTCCGGCTTGACCCACTTGGTGATGGAGCCCGTCTTCGGTTTGCCATCCGCTGCACCACGATGTTCCTTTTGGGGCCTGATTCGGGGGAGCCGACGTTGTCTGGTGCCTCTGAGGGCGCTTTGGCAGCATTTGCTGACTTCGCCAATTCCAATCCATTTGCTTTGCCCAGGCGGTCACCCAAGCCAGCCCCGGCTCAAGCATCAGGAAAGACCAAGAGGCCACCTCCATCGCCGTCATTTCCTTACGAGCGCTGGCGATTGACAGGTGTGGCTGAGCTTTCAGGTGCATTGGAGACGTGGTGGGTGCGTCCTGATGGCAATACGGTGGTTCTGCGGCATGGTGCGACTATTGGCCAAGCGACCATCGCATTCATTGAGCCTGAAGCCGTGATTTTGCAGCGTTCGGGTCGTGAACTTCGCGTTGAAATTGGTCGCGCTATTCCACGCTAAACCCAAACGGTCCGATAGACTCTAAACACCGGCGGAGCCGGTAGACGCAGCCACACGGAGGTGGAATTTGTCAACATCACCGCGCACATTCTTGGCCCCTTTGCTTCTTGGCGGATTGGTGGTCGCCAGTCCGTTGTTGGCCGCCGCCCCCAGGGCAAATATGGTGACGCTTGAGGACGGCCCGGCTCTGCCAGAATCCTCCGAGCCGGTCATCACTTTTTCATTCAAAGAAGCGACCTTCGAACAGGTGGTGGATTTCTTTGGCCGTGCCGCCGGTCTGCCCGTGGTTTGGGAGGCTTCGCCTCCGCCCGGAACACTTCGGTATCAAAGCGATCGGACGTATGGCGTTGACGATGGACTGCAAGTTCTGAACACCATTCTTCAGGCCAAGGGTGTGATGTTGCGGCGTCGCGAAGACATGCTGTACTTGCAGCCCCTCGCAGAGATGGCCAAGCGTGATGTGCCTACGTTTGTTGGCTCGTTGCCCGACAGTGTTACGGACGATGAAGTCGTCACGCTGGTTCTGCCTTTGCGTATCGCGTCGGCCAGTGCATTGGTGGAGCAACTTCGTGGTTTGGTTGCAGGTTACGGGTCGGTCTCAGCGCTCCCACAACAGAATGCATTGGTGGTGGTGGAGACGGCAGCTCAAGTCCGTCGCCTGGCGGGAATGGTGGCGTCTTTCGATGCCCAAGACACTGATGGTGTCGTGCGCATCATCAAACTTCAGCACGTTGGTGCGAATGAAATCATGGGGCCACTGCGTTCTTTACTCGCTGTTCGCGTGGAGAGGTACGTTGTTGACGCTAAGGGCAAGCAAGTCAAAGTTGAAGACGAGCAAATTCCAGGGATCACATTTAGTCCTGATCCACGAACCAACAGTTTGATAATCAAGGGGGGGGAGGCCCAAATTGCAAAGCTTGAAGAAGCGGTTCGCTTGCTGGACGTCCCAACTGACCGCAGTTCAGGCCGCCGTACGTTTTCTCTCGAAAACAGCACGCCTCAGGACCTGATTCGTGCGTTGGGTCCCTTTGTGAATCAGTTGCCAAGGGACAAGCGGCCACGTTTATTGCCGATTGCGGTAACGAACAGACTTTTTGCTACTGGTAACGACGCGGTACTTGAAGAACTGGCGGGCCTGGTTGCCGAGTATGACGGGGGCGGCGTCAAGGTTCCCCAGGAAGACGGAGCTCCTGCGATCGAGGTGATCTCTCTCGATGCGGTTCGTGCTTCAGACATCCTGCCGCAAATTCGAGGTGTGCTTTCCATCCGTCAGCAGCAAGTGCTTCGTATGGTTGCGGGCCCAGAAGATCGCACCTTGATCCTGGCTGGGCCAAGAGCAGATGTCGAGGCCGTCAAAGAGGTGCTCCCCGTCTTCGACAAGTTGCGAGCTGGCGAGCGAGATATCGTCATTCTTCCCCTGCGGGGTCCCGATGCCCAGTCGAGCGTGGAGCGTGCCCTGGATTTGGCTCGTGACCGACTGGCCGGCCGAGCTATCTCTGCGGCAGATCAGACGATCGAAGCCATATTCGATTCAACACAGGGCGCTGTACGCATCGAAGCAACACGTGTGGGCGTTGATGCATTTCGGGCGGCTCTGGATGAACTTGATCAAATTCCGCTGGTGGCGCCCAGCGTCCGTCAAGTTCCTGTTCAGTACGGTGAGGCCTCTGAGGTTGCTTCTGACCTTGCCGCCCTCCTGCAAATGCTTTCGGAAGTTCACGGAAGACGCCCAGCGGAAGTCTCGGCCGTATCTGCGATCAATTCGTTGCTCTTGACTGGTTCGACGGAAGCTGTTGCTGAAGCCGAATCATTGCTCTTGAAGGTTGATCTTCCAAGGCCCGGCGAGCAACTGGTGCGAACCGTTTCGGTAAAAGGCGTCGCTGATCCGGAAGAGTTGCTTGAGGAGGCGCGTGGGTTCTTTGATATTTTGGCGGTTGGCGCCGGTATGGCTGACGCAAAGGTTGAGGCCTCCTACAAGGACGAGGCTGAAGTGATTGTGCTGTCTGGTTCTGCGAAGGCTGTACAGCGCATGGAAGAAGCGCTCCAGCAAGCCCGATCAGCCATGCCTGCTGAAGATGTCCGTCGTGTCATCGCTGTTCAGCGTGGGGATGCTGAGGAGGTGGCGGACCGTCTTCGGAACGCGCTGGATGAATATCCAACCGCGCCTGGTGAAACCATCAATCCCCTTGATATCTCCGTACTTTCGGTGACAAACGAGTTGGTTCTGCGAGGACCCGAGGAATGGGTTGAAACCGGCGTGGCATTGTTGTCAAGAGTGGACCGCTTGAACGATGGGCCCTTGCCTCCTCTGCGTTTGCTTGGGGTGCGAAACACCGACGCGTCCACAGTTGCTGATCTCTTGCGTCGTCGATTTGATGCTCGGGGTGCAGACGAGCGGCGTTCGGACCCCGTCGACATTGATGTCGCCGATGGTGCCAATGTTCTGATTGTCACGGCATCAGAGGAGCGTCAAGTCGAAATCAAAGGCTTGGTCGATGAACTCAATGCCTTTGGTGGCGCTGACCGTGAGGGCCGGGTCATTCGGATCTTCCCGCTGAAAACAGCTCAGGCCGAAGAACTCGCCCGCACGCTCGATGAGATGTTCCCTGAGAAGCCTGTGCCTCTTGATCGGCGTGGCCGGCCCATGACCGAACTCCGGGAGCCCCGAGACGTTGTGGTTCGGGCGAACCGCCAGACCAATTCGCTGATTGTTGATGCATTGGCCGACCGGATGAGCTCGTTTGAAGAGCTGGTGCGGCAACTTGACCGCGAGCAAGTGCGGACCGAAACCTCAATTCGAACTTATCGACTGAATGACGCTGATCCGGAACGTGTGGCCGCATCCCTACGAGAACTGTCTGCACAAGGGGTGTTGAATTCAGCGGGAGGTGATCGGCGTGTCCCCGTAAATGTGTCGGTTGAGGAGGCGACAAAGTCACTCATTGTCTCTGGGCCAGAAGAAGCCTTCGCAAGAATTGAATCTTTGATCGAAAACTTGGATGTTGCGCCCCCTCGGGCAGCAACAGAACTTCGATTTTTCCAGCTGAAGCATGCGCAGGCGGATCGAATGGCTCAAATGTTCCGGCCAATTCTGCAAGCGCGTTTGCAGGAACTGATGCCAGAGCTAAAAGATCAGCGGGGGGCTCTGGAAGTTACAGCAGCGCCGGAGACCAACACCTTGATTGTTTCTGCTCCGGTGGAATTGCAAGGGGTTGCTCAAGAGTTGGTTGACCGTCTTGATCGCCTGGCTCACGCCGGCCGCCGAACCTTCCGTACCCAGCGACTGGACCCATCGATTGCCGATGCGGAAGAGATTGCTCGTAACTTACGCCGTCTCCTGGAACGCGAGGGTGGGCCCAGGGTGCGTGTGGTCACACTAGAAGAATTACTTTCTGAGCAAGAGGATTCGCCGGACAAAAAAAATCCCAAATCAATCGGTGAAGGGGGGATCAGCGCACGGTCACTTCCCGGCATGATTGCGGCCTCGGCTCTTGGACTTTCCTCCAATCCTGACGACGGCGATCTTGCCCAGGATGATGTGGACTTGATCGTTGCGGTTGACGCTGCAACCAATTCCTTGGTGTATTTGGGTTCCCCAGAGTCGATCAAGTCTGCGACAGAGCTGGTCAACGAGCTTGCGGCGGAACTCCCTCCACCTCCGGTTGAAATTTTGAGCATTGATCTTCCGGATTCAATAAACCCGAACGCGTTGGTCAATTTGCTTCAAGACGCACTGCTCCAGTTGGATGTTGCGGGAGCGACCAGTAGGGCGCAAAGGATTGGGATCCTTTCAAATGTTGAGAACAATGCAATCGTGGTCACAGGGACTGAATCCGATTTACAGTTGGTGACACGGCTGTTGTCGGCGATTGCGAAGCCGGAGAGTGGTTCACCGCGTGAGGCTCGTGTATTTCGGCTTGAAAACACCGATGCCGACAACGCGGTTGCGGCGATTTATACCCTGGTCGGGAAAGAAATCAGGGGCTTCTTTCGCTCACGTTCTCGAGACGAGCAACCCAAATCGGTGACGCTTAGTTATGCCGGTTTTGATCCGGTTTCAATTCGAAGTGATCAAGTTGACGCCACGGCTGATTGGTCCTCCGGGACCGTAATGGTGACTGCTCCAGTTAAAGCTTTGCCCATTCTGTCCGCATTCATTGCCGACCTCGATCAGCAGGAAGATGGCACCGCTACGGCAGTAAAGTCGTTCCGCTTGGAATTTGCCCAGGCTGAGGGTATTCAAAAAACCATTCTTCCGATTGTGAGTAGCCAGTTTGCGTCGATTGATCGATACGGTGGTCAGCGCAATGCTGCATTGGAGATTCGTGCGGATGCGAGAACCAACACTTTGGTTGTTGCTGGAAGCGAAGAGCAGATTCAGGCGGTCTCGGGTCTGGTGGACATTTTGGACGTCTCAGACGAGGCCGAGGGTCTCCGTCAGCGCAAAATAGAATTGGTTCGAGTTCTCGAAGCAGAACCCACTACTGTCGCAAGAGCGCTGCGAGAGCAATTCCCCCGTGGACGAGGCAATGAGCTCACGGTGACGGTTGACCCTCGAACGCGGAGCATCGCGATTGGGGGGACAGAGGGGGTCCTGAGTCAGGTGCGTGAACTGGTCGCGATGCTTGACCAGCCCGAGGCGGCGGAAGAAACAATTCTCCAAACTTTCCGTTTGGATGAGGGTCGTGCCGAAGAGGCGGTCCGTTTGCTGACCGCATCATTGGGACTCGATGCGCAAGGTCGAACCACTGGAACGGCGGTCCTTGCCGAGGGTTCCGATCAAGCTGTTCTGGTCCGGGCTCGTATCGTCGCTGATCGCCGTACAAATGCGGTCGTGGTGAATGCCACGCAAGAATCCATGCCAATTATCGAGCGTCTGCTGGAGGATATTTCCGCAGCTCCACCCAAGCCGATGCGCGAGTTCCATGTTGTGCAACTCGAACACGCGATGGCCGATGACGTTGTCTACACGTTGCAGCGAATTTCAGATCGCGGAACTCGAGATGAGCCAGGCCCGAGTTTCGACTTTGAACGCGATGCAAACCGGGTCATTGTTCGTGCAACCACTGATCAGTGGCAAAATATCCAAGAAGTCATTGGCAGTCTCGATCGTCCAGTCGACAACCCGTTGCTCACAGAAATTGTTTCGTTGCAGTGGTCAGAAGCAAAGCAGGTGCGTGAGGCTCTGGGGATCTTTTACGGTACCTATGCCTATGCGGCCACGACTCCTGCTCAACGGTCGGTTTCGATTGTCGCTGACCCAAGCACCGGAAGTCTGGTGATCTCTGCACCAGAGGGTGAATGGGACAGTATTCGCTCTCTGATTTCAAAACTAGACCGTGAAGAGAACGACGCTTCGCTTCAACTCCGTTCGTTTACGCTGGATCATGCTGATGCCCGCGCGGTCGCCCGCGCTATCAACGAAGCTTTTGCTGGGGAGCTGACTGGCCGAAACCAACGCGGGGGGCAACCCTCTCGGAACGGGCGTGATGATCGAGAAGCGCCGCCGGCTGTTTTGGTTGAAGCAAATGAATGGGTTCGGGCCAGTGCTGAAACAGAAACCAACAGTGTGGTCGTTGCGGCCAACCGAAACCGAATGGAGAAAATTGCTGAGATTGTGATTTCTCTAGACACCGCTGGTGAAGAGGCTCAGGGGGGTGTGGTTGAAGTTATTCGTATTGCGTCAGCAAGTTCTGCGGTGATCGCCGATGAACTTCGTCGCACGTTTAACCCTATTGCGAAGCGTCGAAACCAGCCCCTTTCTATCCAAGCCTCAGTTGCGTCCAATGCCCTCATTGTTTCTGCCCCTCCCCCTCTTATGGAGCGAATCGAACAAACGGTGGCGGCGTTGGAGGCTTCAGCGCCGATCGATGGTGAGTCTGTGTTGATCATTGACCTGGATCACGTCTCGCCTCAGGATGCTCAACGCTTCTTGAATAGTGTTGGTGCGGGAGGTGGCAAGGATGCAGCCGGTCGAAATTTCCGTGAGCCGCTTCGGATATCACCGGTCCCAGGAAGAAACGCAATTGTGGTCGCGCTGAATCCAGCGGATCGCGAACGTGTTACGTCACTGCTCAAGGCCCTGGACCGCGGCAATCCTGAGTCCTCCGCAGAGGTCCGGTTGGTTCAATTGCAGCGCAATCGTGCCAATGACATTGTGAACATTGTCCGCCGGGTACTGGATCCAGGCGACAGTGCGGTTGGCACTTCACTCGCCAAGGGTATGGCCGCTCAGCTTCAGGCACTTCGTGTTCACCAAGACGGGGGCGCAGACGAAGACTTGGCTCTTGATCTGACCGTTCCAATTAAGGTTCAGCCCGATGCCGCAAGCAACACGGTGGTTGTGACTTCTTCGCGACCCAATGTGCTGGCCATCGAAGCTTTTATTGAGATGCTTGATCGTGTTCCAGTGACGCCGGCGGTTTCGGTCAACGTCATGGTGCTCGATCACATGGATGCCCAGGCGTTTAGCAATCTGTTGCAGGATCTTTCCGCTCAAGCTGGTCGCTTCGCAAGAACCCCAGTTGCTGGCGTTCCAGGACTCCCGGCGGACCCCGCTGGTCGTGCACTTTTGACCGGTGTTGCAGTATCAGTGGATGAACGCACCAATGCTGTGGTGGTCGCTGGTTCGGAAGAAGCCGTTGCCTTGGCTGAGGTCATTCGGATCAAGATGGACGTGCCATCATCTGATGGGTGGCTGGAACCGAGGTTGTTCCCCGTCCAGTACGCAAACGTCGAAGATTTGGCGGCGCGACTGAATGACCTCCTGTCGAATGCAGGGCAGGAGCCAGATGCCGCGCGGCGATTCGGTCGGCTTAGAGTCGTTCCCCCACTTGGCGATTCGGGTATGTACGACTCTCGCCTGAGTGCCCCTTTGGATGAAGTTTATGTAAGTGCAGAGACACGGTTGGGTGCGATTCTTGTTGTGGCTGAGCCGGATCATTTGCAAGTCGCAGCCGAGTTGATCGGAATGATGGACATACCCTCGTTCCGCAAAGGGGCTGGCTTCGCCACGATTGACTTGCTCAATGCCTCGGCTGAAATGGTTGCCGGCCGATTGCTGCGCGTGGTTGACGCGCAGCGAGAGATTGGTGCTCTTGGTGAAGATGATGCCCTCCTGGTTGAGCCGGACATCGCCAGCAATGCCATCATTCTCTCTGGTTCCGAACCAGCGCTTGAACTGGCCCGTTCGGTGCTACCGAGTCTGGATACGGAAAGCTCCGATGTGGTGGTCGAGACGATTGGTTTGGCTTTTGTCGATCCAGTTCGCGTTGCCGATGTGGCAGAGTCTCTGCTTCAAGCCAGGTCACAAATGCGGGAGCGCATGGGCGCCGGTGCACGAGCCATTACTGAAACTGCGGTTGTACTTCCAGACCTGCGTACAAACAGCCTGCTGGTTACCGCCACGCAGACCGGTCTTGAAATCGTGAAAGACCTGGTCAATGAACTCGATGTCGAACGCGATCTCAATGAGACCATCTTTGAAGTAATTCCGGTTGGTCGAGCGGGACTTTCTCGCACTGCTGATGCGGTCAGCCGTTTGCTGGAGCGCCGGACACTTGGATTGTCCGCGGATGAGCGTGCTCGTCGTCAGCCGCTGGTTATTCCCGACGCGAGGACAGGAGCACTTCTCGTCGCGGCAGCGCCCGAGGACATCGATGTCGTGCAGACCATTACCGATCAGTTGCTTGAGATCCCCGACGACCCAGCTCTGGGTCTTCATGTTGTTCCGGTGCCGGCAAATCTTGATGTGGAAGATGTCGCCCGCCGCATTGAGCAACTGATGCGAGAACGAGAGCGCTCACTTGGTGACGCTGTCGGTCCGGATGACCGTGTGGTTGTGGAGCCAGAACGATCCGCGAATGCATTGCTTGTTGCGGCAAATCAGGCCAACCTAGAAGAAGTTGAATACCTGGTCGAGCTTCTTTCCTCTACCGGTGATCAGTTGTTGAAAGACCGTGAGATTGCCCTGATCGCGGTTGAGGGTGATACCGCGGAAAACATGTCCGATTTGCTCGATGAGCTTTATGTTGACGATGCCAATCGCCGCCGTCCCAATTCCGTCCGTGTGGTGCCTGATTCTCGATCCAATGGGGTCCTGGTGAACGGGTCTCCGGGGGATGTTCGGGCTATACGGGATTTGATTCAGCGTCTTGATACCCAAGACCCTGCCCGACTCGTTGAGGTGCGAACGGTTGCTCTGGCCTCGGCAAATTCGATTGAAACCGTTGCCCTGATCGAGAGTGTTCTCCGCGGCGGCGGGCGATCACGCCGCGGTGCGGCCACTGTTCTCCGCTACCTGGGTGAAGACGGTGATCCTGTTGAAGTCTCATTGGCCCTGCGTGATGTCATTGCATTAACGCCTGATGTTCGAACCAACTCGGTGATTGTTTCTGCGCCCCCCGACTCGCTCTCCTTGCTGGTTCGGATGATTTCAGATCTTGACACCTCAAGCACCGGGGCAAAGAGTGTGCGTGTGTTCGAACTGGTCAACGCGGATGCAGCGGCCATGCGTGAGATTTTGATTGACCTCTTCAATCTTCGTCAATCTGGAAACCTGTATGTCCTGAAACCTCGTGAGGGTGGCGGAGTTCCAGACAGCAGTGGGGCCGAAGCGCTTTCTGATTTGGGAGGTGGTGAAGGATTCTTGGGCGATGATTTGACCGCGGTGCCAGATGAGCGTCAACAACTTTCCATAACGGTGGACCGCCGGACCAACTCACTCTTGGTTTCGGGCACGCCAAAGTATTTGGACCTGGTCAAAAATGTTGTTGAGCAGTTGGACTCTCTCGAAGCCAACGAGAGAGAGACTTTTACGGTCCAGCTCCGGAATGCAAGAGCTTCGGATGTAGCCAGCATCGTTTCTGAATTCGTTGAGGAAGAGCAGCGAAAATTAGTGGGCACTCTTTCGGATGAACAGCTTGGTTCAGCAACCCGACTTCTGGAGCGAGAAATCACCATCAAGGGTGATGAGAAAACCAACACGGTTTTGGTGTCGGCCTCTCCCCGGCACTCTGATCGGGTTCGGCAGCTTCTCGAGCAGCTCGATGTCGACCCGCCGCAGGTGTTGATTGGAGTCATGCTGGCTGAAGTCACTTTGGACAACTCCGCCACTGACGGTATCGAGGCCAGCGTTGCGGCCGGTGGTGGTACCGCCCGCGGCACGCTTGGGTTTGGACTTGGAACCGCAGCACTCACCGGAGTTGCAGCGCCGAGCATGGAGGTTTCGGGCGCCGATTTTGGACTGTTCCTTCGGGCTCTTCGCGCTCAGGGTCGGCTTCAGGTGCTGTCAAATCCGGCGGTGATGGCGGCCAATAATGAGCCTGCACGCTTGCAGGTCGGTGATCTCATCCGTGTTGCCGATCAACAGTCGGTAAGTGCCAACGGTGTCAACACGACGACACGTGAAGAGCAGTTGGGCATCACCCTTGAGGTAACGCCAACGATTACGCCAGACGGTTTTGTACGCATGGATGTCAAGCCTTCGATCCGAGATCTGTCCGCACGATCTGTTCAGATCTCCGAAGATTTAATCTCGCCGGTGATTACGACTCGCGAGGCTGAGACCACTGTCACCGTTAAGGATGGACAAACTATTGTTTTGGGTGGCTTGATCTCTGATCGCTACGAAAAACGAACTGAAAAAGTTCCTTTGTTGGGTGACCTTCCAGGAGTGGGTTATTTTTTCCGTGGCGAGCGTGAAACAGATGCTCGTACCGAGCTCTTGATTGTGCTGACGCCACATGTGATTGAATCTCCAAAGCGAAGTTCGCGTGTCTCCGAGATTACTGACCGTGAGGCTTCGCGGCTTACGCTTCCGGAAGAAGTTCTTGACATGATTCGTGAGGGGCGCATCGATCCAACGAGTGGTTTGTTTGATGCCAACGGTGACCGGGTTGACTTTTCGGAGGAAGAATGAAGCCCGCCGCGTTCGGCATCATGATCTTTGGGCTGCTGGGTTGTCAGACCACAGAGGTCACCACCAACGATGGCCGCGCCCTTCCTCCCGTGCCGACACCAATTCCGCAGCCTCCAGAAAATATCCAAATTGATGCCATGACCTTGCTTGTCGGCCAACGCCCCATTGATGTTGATGGCGATGGTTATCCCGATCGGATTGAAGCGGCCGTTGCTCTATTTTCTGAAGCCTTCGCCGCCTCTTCGCTCCGGGTCGACGGAACAATCACGTTTGAGTTGGTCCCACGTGGAGCCGATCAAGTTCCCATTGCCCAGTGGTCAGTCAAAACGGATGATCTTGCGCTTCAATCCGTGGATGCGTTGTATGGACCGGCATGGCAAATTGCCCTTGATCTCCGCGAGGTTGCGGATCCTGTCCGACCTTTGGAATGGGTAAATCTTCGCGCGTCGTTTCAGCCAGTTCAAGGTCGATCGGTGCAGACCAGTGAGGAGCCTCGTTTGATTCAAATCGGGCATGACTTGTAATGGGTCTGTTTGACGGCACAGCGCTCCAGCGGCCGGTGACGTGTCCAGCGTGTCAGAAGCAGATAGATGATTGCCATTGCCCGCGTAATGCTGAGGGGGTCCCATGCCACCCCAAGGACCAGCGCATCCTGGTTCGGATTGAGAAGCGTCCTGGAGGACGCAAGGTCACTGTGGCGCGTGGCTTTGATCCGGTCGCCTCAGATCTGAGTGCAGTGTTGCGGGAATTCAAATCGAAATGTGGCGGCGGCGGGACGGTTCGTGAGGACACTGTTGAGGTCCAGGGTGAGCACGGATCGATGGTGCTCAAGGTGCTTCTCGAGCTTGGATACCCAGGACGTATTGGGTGAGCCTCGGTACAATCCCGTGCGATGCCACACCAATACGAAACAGTCTCTGACGCGAAAATTGGGATTTTGATGGGCTCCGCCAGTGATTGGCCGACCATGCAATCTGCAGCAAAAGCACTCCAAGATTTGGCGGTGCCTTACGAGGCCAACGTCATTTCTGCCCACCGTGCTCCACGTCGATTGGAGCACTACTGCGCCTCGGCTGAAGGCCGGGGTATTCGGGCTTTGATCTGTGCCGCGGGTGGCGCGGCCCATCTGGCTGGTGTGGCTGCTGCTTTGACTCCGATTCCGGTGTTGGCCTGCCCTATGAAGGCCTGGAGTCTTGAAGGTTTGGATTCACTTCTTTCAATGGCTCAAATGCCGAAGGGCATCCCGGTGGCCACTTTTGCGATTGGCTCCGCTGGTGCAACCAACGCGGCCTTGTTCGCTGTGGCCATGCTGGCGGGTACTGATCAGACTATTGATGCCCGCTATCGAGCATTCCGTAAGGCTCAGTCGGACAAGACTTTTCCGCTGCCTCCGGTTGAGGGCTGATCCCTAAATTCCCCAGTATTTGGGGTATCCCATTCCATCTTTTCAGTGCTAAAGTCGTTGGCTCGGCTGCGTTGTCTTTTTTGTGATACGGCACAACAGACCTGCGTCCGAGAATATGGACCTTTTGCCGCCAGAAACGGCAGGTCCGAGAATGTTTTGAGCACACGCTCGGGGAGCCTCTGAGCGTTTGTTCATCCGATGATGAATCAGCGCTGTAGCGCCGAACTTCACCCTGTTAGGAGACCTTTCCATGCATCGCATCGTCGCACTTGCCCTGGCCGCCGCTTCTTTGGCAACCGCCGAATTACCGAAATTCGATCAGGTATCGAAAGGTTTTAAAGAAGTGGTTTCGACCGCTGATGGCTCTCGTCCCCTCTACCGGATCTGGAAAAAAGACAACAGCCTCTTGGCTGAGCTGCCACGCGGCTGGGAACGTCAGCAGCACATCATTGCGGCGACTCAAAACCGGGGCACGATCTTTGCGGGCCTTCAGGGTCCAGAAGTCCTGGTGTACTGGAAGCGCAATGGTGATCGTTTGATGGTCATGACTCCCGAATTGGGAACTCGATCCAATGGTGAGCAGGAATCCAAGGATTCCGTGAGGCGCATCTTCACCGACACCATGTTGTTCGACGTTCCAATTTTGGCGATGGGTCCTTCTGGGCAACCGGTAGTTGACCTGGACAGCTTGCTGTTGCGATCCGCGGCAGGCGGCCTGGGTCTTGGTGGTCTGAATGCCGGCCTTGCTGAAGTGGTGACGGCCAAAACATTCCCTCAGAACACTGTGGTGTCCTTCGATGTCCCGAATCGAGGGGGACAAATTGTTGGCCTCTTCTTCTCGATTGTCGATTTGCCTCGTAACAACGGTTACAAGCCTCGTGAAGCAGACAACCGTATTGGTTACTTCATGACCAGCTATCGCGACCTTGGTGACTACAACCAAAAGACCAAATGGAAGCGGTACATCCACCGCTGGAATCTGCAGAAGCGTGACCCAAGTCTCAAGATGTCGCCGCCAAAAGAGCCCATCATTTATTACATCGAGCACACCGTTCCGGTGCGCTACCGCCGATGGCTTCGTCAGGGCGTCCTTTACTGGAACAATGCATTTGCCGAAGTGGGCATTGACAATGCCATCGAGGTTTATTTCCAGGACAAGCAAACTGGTGCCCACATGGACAAGAGTCCTGAGGACGTCCGGTTTAGCTTTATCCGCTGGCTGAACAATGATGTGTCGACCGCGATTGGCCCATCACGCGCCAACCCCTTGACGGGTGAAATTTTTGATGCGGACATCGTTCTGACCGATGGTTGGATTCGCGCGTACTGGGGGTGGTACTACGAAGATTCTCCAGACATCGTTGCTGAAGGCATGAGTTCTGAATTGCGTGACTGGTATGACGCCAATCCGCACTGGGATCCACGTCTTCTGATTGCGTCCCCTGCTCGCCGATCAGAGTTGATTGACGCCCGTTCTTCGGTCACGGCAGATTCACCAGAGCCGGCGATTGCTCACAACCCAGAACTGTTCGGCACCTGTGCCTCAGCCGGTTGCACCGAATGTATGGCCGCGCAGGGCTTGGCTTCTCATATGGCCTTTGCCGGACTGATGGGTGAAGATCTGGCCATGTTCGCTCCCGAGGGCGACGACGGCGCACAGTTGGACGGCATTCCCGAGTGGTTTGTCGGGCCTTTGTTTGCTGAGTTGGTGTGCCACGAAGTAGGCCACACCCTTGGTCTACGTCATAACTTCAAGGCTTCCAGTCTTTACACCCATGAGCAAATGAACTCTGAAGAATTCAAGGGCAAGAAGACTATCGCCGGATCGGTGATGGATTATCTGCCGCCTAACTTCCGCGTTGATGCGGGTGAAGTCCAAGGCGACTTCACCATGATCGATGTTGGTCCTTACGACAAGTGGGCGATTCGGTACGGCTACACGTTTGGTGACCCTTCCGAAGTGCTAAAAGAAGTCAATATTCCTGAGCATGCGTATCTCACGGATGATGACACTGTGGGCCCCGACCCATTTGCTCGTCGGTATGACTTCACTGCTGATCCACACGGCTACGCACAGGAGATCATGCAAATCGTAGAGATGAAGCGTGAGAAAATCCTCTCTGACTTTGTGAAAGAGGGTGAGAGTTGGTCTCGTTCCCGAACGGGCTATCTCAAGACCTTGTCCATGCAAAGCCGCATGATCTCCATGATGTCCAACTGGCTCGGTGGCTCTGATGTCTCCCGTAACCAAAAGGGTGATCCCGATGCTCGTCCCCCAGTGATTCCAGTGCAAGCAGATCCTCAGCGCGAAGCATTGGCCTTTGTGATGGCGAATGCCTTTGAAGACGAAGCTTTCGGTGTCACCACCGAACTGCTCCGCCACATGACCACGGATCAGTGGTCAGACAATTCCGAGGGTGATCGGTCAGACCCAACTTTCCCAATTCACAGTCGGATTTCGGGCATCCAACGTTCGGCCCTTTCGCAGATCATGAACCCGGTGACTTTGCGTCGCGTTTATGACAACGAAATCGCAACCCCCGCAGATGTTGATCAGATCACTTTGGCTGAGGTTATGGAGGAAGTGGTTGCCAATGTCTTCCGTGAATTGGACGGGCAAGTGAACGGTGGTTCATCTCGTGAACCAGCAATCTCCAACTGGCGGCGTGGTCTTCAGGCTGAAATGGTTTCGCGTTTGGCAGAATTGTCATCCGGGAAGTCTGGTATGCCTGGCCCAACCCGGACCTTGTCCACCATGCACCTGAAGCGGCTAAAAGGTCGTTTGGCTCGGGCCATGAAAGGCAAGGCTGACCCTTACACCGAAGCTCATCTTGATGATCTGCACATGGCCATTGACCGCGCTCTGAACCGTATCGAAACGGTCGCGGGGGCTGCTGAGCCCGCCGTAAACTTTGGTCGATTCTTCGGCGCTTCCTAAGCCAAGATTGATATCGAACTCTTTGGGAGGACCTTCGGGTCCTCCCTTTTCTTTTGCCCCTAGCATGAGTGCATGGCTGACTTTGACTTCGATGCCCCACCAGCTTCGCCCTTGGCTTGGATGGAGGCTTGGTTCACAGAGGGGGATGGTCTCGATGTCCCAAACCCCAATGCGATGTATTTGGCGACGGTCGACGCTGATGGCACGCCGTCCGTTCGCACGGTTCTCCGCCGCGGATTCGATGCCCGCGGGGTGGTCTTTTACACGAACTATGAATCTCGAAAATCTGAAGCCATGTCATCTTCTGGCCGGGCATCGGTTTTGTTTCACTGGGATCAAACCGACCGGCAAATTCGGATAGAGGGTCAAATCTCAAAAGTAGAGACCGAGGTTGCAGACGCCTATTTTGCCCGAAGACATCCCGAAAGTCAGTTGGGGGCATGGGCCAGTCAGCAAAGTCGTTCGTTGCGTGACCGTGCTACTTTCGAATCTGAGGTCGAAGCGATGCGGGCACGGTTTGCTGACGCTCCAATACCCCGGCCTCCATTTTGGGGGGGGTACCGGGTGAGTTTGGATGCGGTGGAAATTTGGCAAGGCCACCCACATCGGCTGCATGACCGTGTGCGTTGGACGGCTTCATCAGATGGTGTATTCAATCGGACTCGCCTTTACCCTTAACTTGCACCGTGGGTTCGGCGTGGTCTGATTCACTCAGGCTGGCGAGCCTTTTCGAGCATTCGGCCACACCGGTCGGTAAAGCCACCCCGAATTGGTGCATCCCCTTCGGGTCCAAACTCAGCCCAGTCCAAAATTTGGTCCGGCGTCAAGACCACAATGTCTCCCTGCTTGGGAAGGTCGGTGTCCAGTGGCACACATTCCAGTCGGAAAGGCCCCCAGTGCCTGGGTTGCAGCCAGGTCGTCGCCCCACTTGATGTCGGGGCATACAGCACCACAAATTGGCGTTGAGCTTCAAGATCTGCGGCCATCCAACGAGTTCGCGCTCCTTCGAGGCTGCGTTGCGCATCGACCTTTGCTTCCTCAATGCACGCGAGATACATCGGATCATCCGAAGCGATCGTGGGTATGCCATCGATGGTCTGGATCTCTTTTGGAGTATTGGTGCGACCTGAGCCCGATGGATCACAGGCGGTCATGCCCATGGCCAGGACGCATCCGACGAGAAAAAAGAAGCGGCCGTTAGGTTTCATTGGGGGGCTCTCCTTTGGCGATGCGTTCCGCATCCTTCAGCGTATCGGGGTCAAACGAGAACCCTTCGGTCTGGGGTGAGGGAAGGGGTTTGGCATCGGAAGGGTCTTTTACACGTTCGTGGCTTTTGGGCGAATTTTGACGAACTTTACCCGAAATTTGCGCAGGAAGATCGACTTTTTGGCGTTTGATCCTCTCAGCTTCAGCCAATAGGTCGGGGGGAAGAACCTCATTTGGGTTGATGCGGGTCGGCGAGGAGGTGGGGGGCTCTTTTGGGGTTCGAGCGAGCCAGTCTCGGCCCAATTCCTTTAGGAAGGCAGCAGAATCCATCGTGGATGCGCCCAACCTTTTGACCCTTCGCTGCAATTGCCGATCGGTGGTGATGACCAAAAGATGGCGGGAAATCGAACTCTGTGAGACAACTCGCGCGATCACATCATCAGCGCTCACTCCATGTCCCGAGAAGGTGATTTTTAGGCCTTCAGGGAGGAATTTTGGCGCGTCTTCCCACTGAGCGCCATCGCATACCAGATGGATTCCTTGGGGATATCGCCGAGAGGCCACAAGAATGGTGGCAAATTCTTGTGGTGAGGGACCAGCAATCTCCGTGGGGAGCGTGTCGGTTGCCCCCATCACATTGTTGGTGTCCAAGATCACTCGAGCCATGTGCTCAAGATACTGGTACTTCCGTGCTTGACGGGACGCTCGTTTTCGGGTGAAATAGTCGTTTCCCTCTAAGGAGCAGATGACCCATGGCGATTCGAATCAAGACCCGGACCGGCGAAAGCGTTCAACAAATGATGCGGCGGTTCAAAAAGTTGTGTGAGAAGGAAGGCCTGACCAAAGAGGTCAAGAAGCGCCAGTACTTCGAAAAGCCTTCAGAGCGTCGTCGTCGTGCGACTCGGAAAGCTGCTTCACGTCTGATTCGGACGAACACCCCGCAATCAAGCGATCGTCGCCGCTGATTCTGACATCTTTCGCTGACGCAATTCGTTCCATTGACCCGATCTTCTTAGGGTGAATGCTGACGCTCTGTGCGAGAGCGCACGTTGAATGCTCGGTTGAGCTTCGCGAACCACTTTTCTTTGTCTTTACCTGGATATCCCCCATGGACCCAATGAATCTTTCCCCTCTGTATTGGCTTGGACCCGTTGGTGCAATCTCTGCCCTTGGTGCGGCCTTTGCGTTTAGTCGTGGTGTGATGGCGAACAGTGAAGGTGAAGGCGAGATGGTTGAGATCGCCCAAGCCGTCCGCGACGGTGCGATGGCGTATCTCACTCGCCAATACAAAGTGGTGGCGATGGTTTTTGTTGTTCTGGTGGCCGTGTTGTTTGTGCTGTCCACGCAGGGCACGCAGGCTTGGCAGACTGCCATTGGTGTTCCGGTTGCAGGCTTGTTCTCAGGTCTCTGCGGATGGTTCGGTATGAAGATGGCCACGAATGCCTCGGCCCGAACCGCCTTTGCCGCCAAGCAATCTCTGAATGACGGCCTCAAGGTGGCATTCCGTGCGGGTGCGGTCATGGGGCTGGTGGTCGTGGGCTTTGCCCTACTCGACATCTCAGCATGGTTCTACTTGTACACCCAAGGCATCGTTTCATTGCCCGAAGGTGATGCTTTGGTTGCGATGACCACGATCATGCTTTCGTATGGCATGGGTGCCTCGACGCAAGCTCTGTTTGCTCGAGTCGGCGGTGGTATCTACACCAAGGCCGCTGATGTTGGCGCTGACCTTGTTGGCAAAGTTGAAGCAGGGATTCCTGAAGATGATGCTCGCAACCCCGCCACCATCGCTGACAACGTTGGTGACAACGTGGGTGATGTTGCTGGTATGGGCGCGGACCTCTATGAGTCGTACTACGGATCGATTCTCGCAACGATGGCGCTTGGCGCTGCCGCAGCACTCGCCGCGGCAGGATCACTCGGCGAAGGCGTTGGCTTGAAATTGGCCGTTGCTCCATTGGCTTTGGCCGGTGTTGGCGTCTTTGCTTCGCTGATTGGGGTCTTTGTGGTCAAGGCTGAAGAAAATGCGTCCTTCAACAAGTTGCTCAAGAGTCTGCACATGGGTGTGTGGGCGGCTTCCGCCATTATTGTGGTTGCGTCTTGGTTCCTGTTGCAGAACATTTTCGCCGGGACAGAAATCTCTGCAGGTGGGGTTTGGGGCGCGATCATTACTGGGCTTTTGGGCGGACTGGTTATTGCTTGGTTCACCGAGTACTACACCAGCTACGAACACAAGCCAACCCAAAGTATTGCCGAGCAAGCGCAGACTGGTCCGGCAACGGTGATTATTTCCGGCATTTCTGTTGGAATGATCTCGACCTGGGTACCCATCCTTGTGGTGGTCGTTGGCATCATGCTGGCCTTTTACTTGGCAGGCGGTGGTGAAACATTCCTTTTAGGACTTTACGGCGTCGGTATTGCCGCGGTTGGCATGTTGTCAACACTCGGAATCACACTCGCGACTGATGCGTACGGCCCGATTGCTGACAATGCCGGTGGTAACGCGGAGATGTCTGGTCAACCAAGCTACGTGCGGGAACGCACAGATACGCTTGATTCTCTCGGGAACACGACTGCCGCGACGGGTAAAGGGTTCGCGATTGGTTCGGCAGCACTTACCGCCCTGGCGCTCTTGGCGTCATACGTGATTACCGTCAAAGAGTATGCGATCAGAGCGGGTGTTTTCGGTGAAGACGCCACCAGCGCATCGGTCACCGTTCAGGACGTTGTGAACCATTACGACGTCACCTTGTTGAACCCTTCTGTTCTCGGTGGCGTCTTTCTTGGCGTGATGTTGGCCTTCGTCTTCTGTGCGATGACCATGAACGCTGTTGGTCGTGCCGCCTACGCCATGATGAACGAATGTCGCCGTCAGTTTGGTTTGATGCGTGAAGCATTCAAAGATCTTGACATGACCGAAGATCAAATCAACGACCCGATGCAGTGGCCTAAAAAGGTGCAACACCAAGGCAAGCAGTACCCCGATTATGCTTCATGTGTTGATATCTCTACGACGAGTGCCCAGAAAGAAATGGTGATGCCATCTATTTTGGCCATCCTTGTTCCGATTCTCGTTGGACTTCTCCTGGGTGTCGCGGGGGTACTTGGCATGCTCGTTGGTGGATTGACCAGTGGCTTCGCAGTTGCGATTTACATGGCCAACGCCGGTGGTGCCTGGGACAACGCCAAGAAGTACATCGAGAAGGGCCACTTTGGTGGCAAGGGCTCTGATGCGCACAAAGCCGGTGTGGTCGGTGACACCGTTGGTGATCCGTTTAAGGACACCTCTGGTCCGGCTCTTAATATTCTGATCAAGTTGATCGCCATCGTGTCGGTCGTCTTTGCCGGCGTGGTTGTCGAGCACGGCGATCTTGTGAAGCAATTCCTCGGCGGCTAATTCATTGGCCCGCGGTACCACTCCTGAACAGCGTGCCCTGACCAAGGGACTCGCCCTCGAACTGGCGAAATTGGCCAAGGACTATGACTGCAGCGATATACGGTTGCTGGACGTTCGAGACTTCTCGGAAGTCATGGACTGGATCCTCGTCGTCTCTGGCACATCGGACCGCCAAATGCGGTCAGTGGCTGATCTGATGAAAAAGCACGCCCGAGAACAGGGGCAATCCGCTTGGCAGGGCAGTCGTGATCAGCATGCCACTTGGATCGTTCTGGACTTTGTGGATCTGGTCGTTCACCTCTTTGAGCCCAATCAAAGGGCTTGGTACGACATTGAAGGCCTGTGGGCAGATGCCGAAGATGTAGAACTGGCCCACTAATTCGACTCGGGCTCAAGTGATGGCTCCTGATGTCGATATGAGTTGAGCCATGGTGTGCTTGTCTCTCTTTCTCAGTGCTGCAACTGATTTTGCAATTGGCTTTGAAGGCCTTCCTGACCCTCATCAGGATGATTTTCGGCTGATTGTCCTTGGTGACTCATTTGCGGCACCAAGAATGAACCGAATTCCCACGGCATTGATGGCTCGTCTGCCCGAAGGACGGATACGCGCCTGGCGAGTTCCCGTGACGCCCAATGCATTTCCGTTTCGCTTGGTTGATGTTGGCGCAGATGCTTTTCAAGTCAATGACTCGAGCGAAGCTGGGTGTTATCTCTTTGAGGCTGATCGTGGTGGGGCGCGAGTCGGCTTGCCATTGACCCGCCCAATGGATCTTCGGGTGGCAAATGGTCCAGCGGATCGTTTGATCTATGACTGGAGATTGGAGGGGCTTGAGCCCGGCCGGGCGGTGCTTTCGAAATTCAGTCAAGGTCCAGTGTCACTTAAGGTTATTCACCGGTGGCCAACCTCTTCATTCAACACAGTTCCTCTTACCACGACCGAGGGGACCTGGATCCCCGGTGACATTCTTCCCCCGGGCAGCTTTGGCGAGCTTGGCACCTGTGAGTTGGATCAGCTGAGTGTTGATGATCGAATCAAACTCCGAACTGCGGCCAATGGTGCCGGGGCCCTTCAAGCATTGGGTGC
This sequence comes from Phycisphaerae bacterium, assembly GCA_002700845.1. Classification (GTDB taxonomy): domain Bacteria; phylum Planctomycetota; class Phycisphaerae; order Phycisphaerales; family SM1A02; genus UBA8653. The sequence continues at coordinate 37,541 of PAFA01000062.1, forward strand.
CATCTTGTCATCCCCATCGGACGGCATTTATTTCAGTGCCTTGTCGGACGAGAGTTGGTCGTATTTGGGCTACGCAAGCGATGAGCCTTGTGATGGTGCTGGAGATAAAAAGTTCGACCGGGCTGAACTTGCCGAATGGATTTCAGTCACAACGCTTGACCCCTCAGAGCCGATTGTCTTCCTCACAATGTTGTCAACCGAGATTGTGACCGGGCAAGAATTTGATTTCACTCTTGATGATCTTGTTCAGCAGTCCTTTTCAGCAGTTTCTCAAGCTGGGCTTGATGTTCCTGTATCGATGGTCTTTGTTCTTCCCTTCCGCCATTCCATAGGGGGCGTCCTTCCAGTTGATGAGGAACCAATCGAGTTCGACGCCACTTGGGAAGCCATGTCTCAATTGGCCGACGAAAGAGAAGATGTCGGGGCCATATCTCTTTATCACCTAACGGACGGCATTCGATTTGATGGCGGCCAGGCTGGTCGTCGGTGGCTGGAAGATCGATGCTTAAACCTGCATTCTTTTGGCGATGACACATACAACCTGTCGTTGCCCCCGTACCTGGGGATGTTGCACGACGCCGCGATGATCCACCCCCGAGATGAGGTCGCAGCCACTTTCATGGCGCGTTTGTTGCGATTCGCATGGCGAGGTTGGAGTTGGCCGGGCGATGTGGATGCTGATGGGCAGCTCACAACCGCCGACCGCGATCTGGTGTTGCAGATGGACGGCCAAACCGGGTTTTCCCCAGCAGATCTCAATGAAGATGGCGTGGTGAACCTTGCTGATTTGGACGAAATTGAGCGTCGTTTGGATTGTGCCAGCGACCCACCGTCTCCGCCAAATCCAGATTTCAATGGTGACGGTTCAGTCAACTACGAAGACCTGCTGATCCTGTTGGCAAACTGGGAAGCTTCGGACATCGATGAGTATGACCTGAATGCAGATGGCATGGTCGATTACGTGGATCTCCTCATTTTGCTTTCTGATTGGTCCATCTAGTCATTACGCCGCAAGGTCATCCCACGGAAGTTTCGTCCTTCAGGGATGAACTTGCGTTCAAAGTTAGACCCAACCAACTCTCCAGCTTTTGCAGAGACACATGGCTCGTAGGCCTCTCTTTCGAACAATTCGCAGCGTTGAACGTGTTCTTCGTACCAGTCCCACAGGTCGTCGTGATCCGTAACGATTCGAAGCGTGCCACCAGGCTCAATCACGCGATGGAATTCCACCAGCGTGGCATCTTGCACGACACGTCGACGGTGATGGCGTGACTTGGGCCACGGGTCGCTGAAGTACAAATGGAAGGTATGGATGCTTTTGTTGGCCACACGTTGTCGAATAAATTCCACCGCGTCAGCATGGAGCATCCGCACGTTGCGAAGATCGCGGCGTCGTGCTCGATCTGCGGCGTAGCGCCAAAAAGCCATCATCCATTCAATTCCCAGAAAGTTATGTTCTGGTCGATGGGGAGCTTCTTGGACAAGGAATGTTCCTTTCCCTGAACCGATCTCCAATTCAAAAGGGCGCGTTGGGTCATCAAACCAAAGCCTGGGGTCGTCTTCGGTCCGGGGAGCGTCTCCGGCGGACGGGAGTTCTTCAGCTTGATATCCATAGCCGGAGATATCAAGTCGACTTGCACTGGGAAGGCTTCTGGTCATTGGAAAGTTCAGTTTGGCTAGGATCGGTTCGGATGGCAAGCGACACATGGCATGAACCCGTGCATGATCTGAAGGTTTCTCCAATTTGCTGATGCTCATTTTGATTGTGAGTGTCGTTGTGATCGCGCTCCTGTTCTTGCTCGCCAGTGGGGGAGAGCACAGCTCGGAGATCCACAGCGCTGATGCGGAAGATGCCCCCATGTATGAAGAGGAGTACTACTCAGACGACTGAGGGGGCAGCGTCGGTTTTGCCCAGTTGTTCTCAGAGTCCTGAGAAAGGACTGCCGCGGCCATGCGCACCATTTTTCGGGAGATCACCGCTTCGGGGCGACTTGGAGAAGCCCAGCCCGGATCGTCCGCACGGTTCTGAGCTGCTCGGTCGGATGTGCCCTCTTGGCTTACCACGCAGAAAAATTCTCCGCGGACCAGTTCAGAGGCATCGGTTTCAACCGCGATCCAAGCCATGCTGAGGCAATACCCGCAGATGCACGATCCCCTGTGACCTTCCACAAAGGGGGTCTTTTCTGACCATGGTCGGCAACAAAAGTCACACCAAAAGTCTTCGGGGGCCATATTGAGGGGGTCGGCGCCTGGGCGATGCATGGTGCACCATGGTACGTCGGCGCTGAATTCGCCATGATGGTGATATGGCAAACCGATTGCCCCTCGGGGCTCGAACTCGACTTCTGTTCTTGGGCAGCGCTTTTTTGGTGCTGGTGGTGGGCCTGCTGGTCCCATGGGTGAGGACAGAGGACGTCGTGCGTGCCTATCAAGGGCGATCAATTGAAAAAGCGTTGCAGATTTTTGACGCTGGTGGGGATCTCGGTGAGGCCCAGGTGATCGTATTGGCTAAAGAGGATCCACAATATGAAGTGATCCGCCAGCGACTGGCGCAGCGTCAAGGTGTGGGCACCATCCGAATCATCAGGACCGAGATCGGCGAGCCCCGCGCACAGCGGTACGTGATCCGTGATGATCAAGTGCTCAAAGTCGACGTGCCTGGGATCTTTGGTGATGCTCTCTTGTTGGAATCCCGCGCGTGGTTTGTGGCTTCGGGTTTTTTGGTGTTTTTTCTGATGTTTGCCGCCTTTCATCGGACTCTCGAAAAGCTTGTTCTTAGCCCGGTGTACGGGCTCTTGTCTTCCGCAAAGTCCCTCGAAGAGGGAAGGCCTGGTGCTCGATTTTCATGTTCCTCTGGAGATGAGTTTGAATCTCTGGCTGAGACTCTGAATCGAATTGTGGAACGGTCCGAACGCGCTCGAGAGGATCTCCGCACCATGAATGAAGCCTTGGACCTCCGGGTTGATGAGTTGCGTGACTTGAATGCGGGTCTGGATGAAGCAAACCGGCTGAAGTCAGAATTCTTGGCCAACGTGAGCCATGAGTTGAGAACGCCACTCGGTCTCATCATTGGTCATGCGGATGCCATGCACAGCGCGTTTTCCACTGAGCATCAAACCGAATCCGTTCATCGAAGTCTGCAGCACATCATTGAGTCCGGTCATGACTTGCGGCAACTCATTGAAGAGCTCCTGGCCTTGGCCAAGGTTGAAGCTGGCCGCATTGAGCTGCACCCAGTTCCTCTGCAACTCACCGATTTGGCGGCTGGACTGGAGCGGGCATTTTCGACCTCATTGGCCTCGAAAGGTTTGGCGCTGCAGGTGGAAGTGGCCGAGTGTCCCATCATCGAATCTGACCACGCCAAGGTTCGTCAGGTTCTTTACAACTTTTTGGCCAATGCCATCAAGTATGCCCCTGAAAGTGGCACGCTGCATCTGCAGGCTGGAGTTGTGGACAGTGGTCATGCGGAAATTCGTGTGATCGATCATGGACCAGGGGTGCCTGAAGATTTGCGTCAGGTGATTTTTGAAAAATTCCGACAGGGCGATTCGGGTTTGGCTCGTGGGCACGGCGGCACAGGGTTGGGTCTTGCAATCGCCCGTCAATTTGCGGACATTCTTCGCGGAACCGTCCGCTGTGAAGGCACTCCAGGAGGTGGCGCGACGTTCGTCCTGAGACTGCCTCTTACCTGGACCCGTGAAGTTGACCGTCCTCTGTTGCCGGAATCGGCGTCCTAATGTTGTTCGCGGAGGCGCTCGATCATTGCATCGTCGGCGTCACGGCGAACTCGGCCCAGCATGGCACAGTCCCACCGTTCTCGTCGCACCCCATCATCCATAGCTTCGCGCAGGAGTCCGTACGCGGCCGCCGCTATGACTGATGGCGGTAGTCGAGCGGATGGACACCACCGGTCGTAGTCCACATAGGCAAGGTAGACGACGACCGCTTCGGGGCCGAACCAAGTCCAGCCTCGAGTGTCTTCGGATTCTGCGGTCAGTTGAGACGCGTCCAAAGTTGAATGGATCCTTCCTTATTGCCTTGTCGGGTGTAAACCGGGGCTTCGCCCAATCGCCCAAACATGATGTGTTGCAATTCAAACCCACGTTGTTCAAGGGTTTGTTCAGCGCCCGTCGCGGCGTTGGGATACATCAGCATCACGACTTCCGGCTGGGCGTTGTCGAGGTCGGCCACAAAATTCCAATCCGATAAGCCACAGAGGCTGAATTGCACTGGTCGATCTCCGGCGTACACGCCAGCAACCTCGCCGCGGAGTCCAACCACCAACGGGGGTTTGTCTGTACGTTCAAGCGTCCAAAGCATGGCTTCTTGAATAGGTTGTTTGTCGACGAGAATGATCAGGCCAAGGGGTATGACTTGCAAGGCAACCACCATGATGCGTCCGGCGGTCGGAGCCAAGGACAGTGATTGAGCCAGGGCCACCAAAACGGCGGGTAGGGCAAAAAGTCCAAATCGCGTGTACGCCCATGATCCACAGCACACGACCATGACCCAGAGGATCAACAGCCCAAGAATGGGGCCCAAAACCACGCGTCGTACCTCCCGAGAACATCGCAAGAGGCCATGGGCCGTGAAGGGGATCAACATCCAGCCAAAAGCAACTTGCCCACCAAGAATGCGAAGGAGGCCAAAGCCGCCCTGAGGTGTTCCGGCCGTGCTGGTCACTTGATCACGGGTCAGCCAGAGCCCCTCGATCACCGGCCAGAACAGAGGTGCGGACAAGATGGCGGCAAGGGCTGAGCCCAGCAGAAGCCGCCAGGGATATCGTCCAGTAAGACCAATTGCCGTGTGGCCAATCGAAAGAAATGCTGTGGTGAGGTGGGTGCCTACTCCGACAGCTTGCGTCATGGCAAAAGAAAGAAGGTTGCCGCTCCGAAGACGCCCTTCGGTGTGCAAACGATCTGCCAGTGGCAGACTGATAGCGCCAGCCAACATCATGAAGGCATAGCCACGTGCTTCGGTGGAGTACTCCAGAAGCATGGGGTTTGTGAAGGCCAGCAGCCCGGTGAGGCGGCCCACGGATGAACCGAGTCGATTCCCGGCCCATCGCCACAAGATCGCCGCGGTGGCGGCTCCAGCGACGATGCAGGGCAGCCGAAGTGCCAGTTCGCCGCCCAAGAAGCCAAACCACGTGAAGGAAATTCTGGAGGCAAATGTTTGAAGGGGGTGGTTGGCCGGATCAAACCAATGGGTAAGACACCACCAGGCGCTACGGCCTTCGGCAGGCGAGCCATAGTCACGCCACGCCGCAATTTCGTCGTACCACAACCCTCGGGTGCCCAGGGTGAGGGCCACAATCATCCAAGCCGCGCCAAGCAGCAGCATGAGCCTTCGCGAAGTCATGGCTGATGATGGTACCGGTCGGGGGCAGATTGACGCGGCGCGGCGTACGCTGCGGTCATGCTTGAGATTCAATGGACCGATACGCGGGACGCCGAAGCGGTTCAGCATTCCTTGCGAGAAGCCACACAGGTGCTGCATGATCGTCCGTGTCGACAGGGTTCGATTGATGTCCTTCCAGCCCAAGGCCGACTTTTGGTGAGCGGAGACCTGCATGACAACCCGTTCCATTTTGAAGCGCTGCTGCGGATGGCTCAACTGGAAGAAGGATCAGACCGGCACTTGATCTTGCACGAGCTTATTCATGGTGAACATCTCATGAACGGGATGGATTTTTCATATCGCATGTTGCTCAAGACCGCCGATCTCGTTTGTGCGCACCCGGGTGTGCATCCGATGCTGGCCAATCATGAAATTGCCCAGTTGATGAAGACTCGGGTCACCAAAGGCCACGGTGAATGCGTGTCTCTTTTTCGAGACGCCCTGGAGTTCACATTCGGAGATCAATGGGAAGCGGTAGAGCTGGCCTTGGATGAATTCATTGCCGCCATGGCCCTTGGGGTGCGAGCAGCCAATGGTGTTTGGTGCTCACATTCTCTTCCTGGTCGTGCGGTCATGCGCTCATTTGACCCAGAGATCATCCATCGCAGGCTTGTGCCTTCAGATTTTGAGAAGCCAGTAGGCGGTGCGTATTTGATGACTTGGGGCCGGGTCTTTGAGGAAGCGGATATTGATCGACTTGCAGAAGAATGGTCGGTCCGCTTGTTTTGCTTGGGCCACCGCAAAGTACCGACGGGTGTGGAGTCTGATGGCAATCGATTGGTGCTGGTCAATTCAGATCATGAAGGCGCCCGAGCGTTTTCACTTGAACTGGATCAGCCGCCGCCTTCTCCCGAGTCTTGTGTGATGAGATCACGGCCTTTGAATTCTGTTTAGTTCGGATCCTCAGACTGTTGTGGTGGGATCGAAGGGGAGGATTGATCGGTCGTACCTGATGCTCGTGTTCGTTCCGGAAGCTTGGCTTCCCAAGTGCCGCTTCCAGGAATCTCAGTTCGACCATCCCCAAACCGAGCTGCTCGCCGGCCTTGCCCGTCGGTCTTGGTCATCGAAGCGGGGCCAACCGCGCGAGCCGGGCGGAAGGGATATCCCCCGACACGTCGATGGATAAAGTCTGGCCCTTTGATGAGCAGGTTCCCTTCGTGATACCGAATGGATGCCCAGTCACCCCCGTTGCGAGACCAGCCTTCGGATTCCACCAATTCCACAATCAATTCGATGAGTTGTTCCGCTTTCTCTGCGGCCGAAGACAATCCCGGGTCTTCTGAACCACCACCAAAAAGAGATTGTGAGCCATTTCCGCCGCCGCCCTGTTGGCTTCCTTGTGCGAGGGCCGTGCCAAGGTCGAGTCTTGGGCCATTGTCAAAATTTGGAACGTCAGCGATGAGGTCCAGAATGGGATACCGCTTGAGCCTCTGCGCCCCTTTCCTGGCCAACCGTTCTTTGGTAGAGACCTCGACCCGGCCAGCCCGAAGTTGCCAGTCACACGACTCCCCGAGGTTGTCTTCGCATTGCTCAAGCATGATTTCAAGCACGGTTAATGCGGGCATCCCTCGAACATCCAGGGTGATTTCTACGTTGGGGTCTATTCCGGGTTGGCCTTTCTCGTCGTTTAAGAGTCGGAGGGGTGCGCCCGTCGCGCCAGCCAGCCAAGCAATGGCATCTTCAATTGGAGCACCCTCCATTCGGACCTGACAGTCCGTGTAGAGCAATCGTCCAAGATGGGCTGCACTTCCGGCAGAGCGGTCACGTTCGAGCTGCTCCTGGACTTGCTGAATCCTGCCGCTGAGGTTTTGGGCTGCGGCGGGAATGGTCGTCAATGTGATGCTGGATAGGACCAGCAACCGCAATGGGAAATGCTTTGGCATGCCCACAGTGTCCCGTGAAAGAGGGACGGATGGGGAGAAAATGACCAGAAAGGCAGCGCTGCGGCAGCGCTGCCCCGAGGCAACGCGTTGGTGCAGCCGACAGGCATGGCCCCATAAAAGGCACCCTTTAAGACCTCCTTGGTCCTGGCGCAGGATCGGCGCGGGTTTTGCCACCTCTAGAGACACAGCTCACAGAGGACCAAGCCATGAACATGTTGTATCGATTGACTGCTGCCACTCCCCACCGAAAGCGAATGGGCTTGTTCACCGTGGCAGCATTTGTTTGCCTTTGCTGAGTTGCTCACAGGACCGCGCAAAAAAAAGCCCCCTCTGGGAGGGGGCGAAGGGTGTTCACAGATTTTGAGAATGGGTGCTTCGAACCGTAAGGTTCAGAGTTCGATCTTGTCGGAGCCCATGGCGCCGTGATCGTCCATACCGCCTTTGGAGGGGCGAGCAAATTCGTCGAATTCGCTGGCGCCGCCACCGGTGGGGCCACTGCCGTCGTAGGCGGTGGTGTCGTTGTCGCCCCATTGGGCACGCTTGAGGGAGAGGCCAATCTTCCGCTCGTCGGTATCGACTCGCAAGATCTTGACTTCCACCGACTCGCCACTCTTGACGACGTCTTGAGGATTCTCCACCTTGTGATCCGCCAATTCGGAGATGTGGAGCAAGCCTTCCAGACCATCTTCCAGGCTGACGAAGACACCGAAGTTGGTGATCTTGGTGACTTCGCCCTGAACCACCATGCCAGGCTGGTAGTTCTCGGGAATAGCGTTGAGCCATGGATCTTCGGTGAGTTGCTTCACGCCGAGACCGACACGCTGCTTGTCCCGATCGATTTCGAGCACCACGCATTGGACGGTGTCGCCCTTCTGGTACTTCTCGTTCGGGTGGGCGACTTTTTCGGTCCATGACATGTCGGAGACGTGAAGCAAGCCGTCGATGCCAGGTTCAATTTCAACAAACGCACCATAGTTGGCGATGTTGCGAATTTGCCCGACGATAACGGTGCCCACGGGGTACTTCTCGCTGACGAGTTCCCATGGGTTGACTTCGGTCTGCTTGATGCCGAGTGAGATCTCACGCTTCTCATGATCGACCTCGAGGATGACAACTTCGACCTCTTGATCCACTTCCACCACTTCGGATGGATGATTCACGCGACGTGTCCATGACATTTCGGAGACGTGCACCAAGCCTTCGAGGCCTTCGTCGAGTTGGACGAACGCACCGTAGGTCACGAGGTTCACGACCTTGCCCTTCACGCGGCTGTTGACCGGGAAGCGTTCGTCGAGGTTTTCCCAAGGGGAATTTTCGAGTTGCTTGAGTCCGAGGGCGATTTTTTCTTTCTCGCGATCGATCTTGAGGATCATCACTTCGACTTCTTGACTGTGCTTCAGCATTTCGCTGGGGTGATTGATCCGGCCCCATGACATATCAGTGATGTGGAGCAAGCCATCGACGCCGCCGAGGTCGATGAACGCACCGAAGTCGGCGATATTCGTAACCGTTCCGGTGACCGTTTGGCCTTCGTCGATTTTTGCCAGGATGGTGTCGCGTGCTTCGGCACGTTCTTTTTCTTGGAGCTTCCGACGACTGATCACGATGTTTCGTCGCTCTTCATCAATCTTCAGGATGACAGCACGAATGGTTCGGCCGACAAAATCCCCCAAGTCGGTTTGGCGACGGATGTCCACTTGCGACGCAGGCATGAAGACGGGTACGCCAATGTCGACCAACAGGCCGCCTTTGATCTTGCGAACGCCAAGGCCTTCGATTTCGTCGCCTTCGTTGTGGTCTTGAAGAATCTTTTCCCAACCGCGAATTCGGTCAGCTTTGCGCTTCGAGACCGTGACTTCACCGCTCAGGTCATCGATTCCTTCAAAGAGCACTTCAATTTCATCGCCGGTAGCGATCTCATCCCAATTTTCGAACTCGCTTCGGTGGACCCGACCTTCACTCTTGAGGCCAAGTTCGATGATGACGTCATCACCAGCTTTGCCCACAACGGTGCCAGATACGAGTTCTCCAGGAGCGGCGGTGTTGGACACGTCGCTATCAAGAACGGTATCCATCACATTGTCTTGTTTGGCAGCGCCAAAGGCTTCTGAGAGTTGCTTTTCGACATCGGCATCAACGTTGCCGATGGAGGCGATTAGGTTGTAATCGATCATTGTGTTGACCTTCCATCACACTGATGGAAGATGCGTCCTGTGATCCTCGGCGCGGGATCAATTTTTTGAAAATTGATGTCCTGGAACACCCAGACCATCTTTCCCCCCGGTCGCCGGAAAAGGGGGATCGAATACTTTAACTGTGGCCGGCAAAATCCGCGAGTAAATCGGGTGAATTCTCAGCTTTCACCTTCACCACGACGCCCAGTGGTGGTTCCAGCATCCAACTGGACTGAGCGGCGGAACATCAGCATGCCCACAAAGGAAAGGGCCACGCACAGGGCAAAGGCCAACCCTCCGGTACCGGGTTGGGCGACCTCGGCTGTGCGGTAGGCCACTGCCCCAATACCGGGTGCAATCAGCCCACGAACCCCGGTCAGCGTGACGTGTACCCCCATATATCGACCAGCTTGGCCAGGAGGGGCATAATCAAGATGGCCCAAAGTCCAGCCAATAGAGCCACCAGCCATTGCGATGGCTCGGATCGCGATGGCGAGGTACAGCATCCAGAGTGTCCCGGTAAGTGAGGCAGTCAGAAGCAGAACATTCGCGCCAACGAAAAACCATCCGTGCACCAAGCGATAACGCAGGATATGAACTTGGTCAAAAAACTTTGCCCACTTTGGCACCGCGAAGGGAAGGACCAGCATCGGCAAAGTAGAGCCCAGGAGAATTCCTCCGAGGTAACCCTGATCAAATCGTTCCCGAATCACTTGAATGATGATGGGCATCGCCATCAGGTTGCCGCTGCCAAAGACAAACATCGCGCCCATGTACCGGCTGAACCCCACATCCATTTTCAGGATGGAAATTGCGTCTCGCCATGGCCGAGGTCTCTGGCGGCGTTCAGCTCTTTCTTGAGCGAGCAGTTTTGGTTCTGCCGGGACCGGAATCCTTCGGTAGAGCAATGAGCCCAGAAATAATGCCACCGCGCCAACCAGCAGAATCCCTCTGAAGTTTCGGTGATCGCTTTCCAAAAAAGTGCCCGAGGTTGCCCCTGCTGCTGCCAAGGTCAGCGCGGTGATGATGGACATCCATCCGGCGTATCGGCCTCGCTCTTTTGCCGGATACATCGATCGCCAGAGGGTGCTTCGAATGGTGATCATGCCGCCCCAGCACAGACGCGCGCCAGCGCATCCAAGCACAAAAAACAACAAGCCCCAGCTGGTGTACGGCACAAAGGCGGCTGGGATCATCGCCATTGCGGCCCACCGAAGTTGTCGAGCAATGGCATCTCGTTTGGGTTTGCCTTGCGCGGATTCTGCCCACCATAGGCTGGCGAGATTGGTCCAAGCTGGGGCACCCGAGAGCACGGCAACGGCCGCGTCAAGAAGCGCGGTTGGAACAATGGACTCCCATGCAATACGAGCAAAGACGGTCGCAACATTGCCGTCAACGGGGGAGATCCCTACCACTGCGGTGGCGGTGGCCGTCCGTTCAGCACGAAAAGATTCTCTAGGTGTTGCTGCTTTGGGTTCGTTGGTGATGCGTTCAGTCATAAAAAAACCCCGGCGTGGCCGGGGTACAAGTTCAAATTTGCAGCCAAGGTTTTTGGCTTAGGTTTGGATCAAGCCACCGACGGCTGGTTTGATCCTAGGAGCCAAATTAGCGAGGCATCCCAGAGGTGTACGTGATCGGGAATGGGCTCAAGCGGCTGGGATGATCCCGAAGCCAAAAGCGACGAACGTCACCATTGAGCATCCGCTCTTGGATGTTGTCCATCACCAATTCGTTTCGCATGATGTCAATGTCACGCTGCGATTCGTTGATCAACTCAGGAGTTGGGTTCGCGGCGATTGAGGAATAGTCGGTCCCAACGGAGGCACAAGCACCGAGGGGAAGGGACGCGAACAAGACAAAAGCAGAAAGACGCATGGTGAATCTCCATCCCCGCAAGTCGCTGGGATAGCGTTTGATACCCGGAATCAAGGGTCAACGTCAAGCCTTAAGGCCAAATCGCCCGCTCTGAGGGCAAGAAAAAGTCTCATCTGCTGGCTTGAATACAGTCTGAGGCTAGGATTTCCACTCGAAGTTCAATCTTTGGGCACGACCGGGTCACGTGTGCTCGACCTTTGTTCGTTGCCTTGGGATCGCTCACCGCGGCGATGGCCAGGCCTCCACCGAGTGGAAGGCCGGGACCGACGGGACGCGATCCCCCCTCTTTCTGAGGGTTCGGGCAGCCTCACCCGGTCGTGTCCAAAGATTGATGAATTGTGGGTCGGGACTTATCTGGCCGCCGCAGCCCGCAGGCCATCAGCATCCCCTGCATCCCAAAGAGCGCCTAGAGACACGCCGCGTGTGCCAAGGAACGGCAGTACCTGATCAACTCGGCCCAGATGGGCCCTTAGTCGAGCCTTGAGCGTGCTGTCCTGATTGAGATGGTCAGCAGCCTTTGCGTGGAACGCAAGCAATGCTGGAGCGAGCGTTTGTGCAGCGGCCTCTCTGGCCTCTCTGGTGTCTCGATTGGCTGGATTCAGCAGCACCGAACGCAACGCAACAGTGGCCGACTCCATGCAAAGAAGATCTTCCATCGAGAGCGAGTCCCGCTCCGCGAGTGCTTTCAAGGCATCGGACCAACGCCGAGCAATATCAGCATTTTCGCCTCCGCCAAGCTCAACAAACCCTTGCATCACGTGACGTTTGGCGTCTGAGGAAACACGCGAAGCGATGCGGCTGAGCATGCGGGCCAAATCAATTCGGCTCCGATCGGCCAGATCAAGAGCGACGGCCTTGGTGATGCCTTGGCCGAGGGTTCGGCACATGGCCAGTGCTTTCCAAGGAGAGCTGTCGCTCTCGAGGTTGGTGATTCGTTCAGCTAAATCCATCAGGCAGTTGGTACTGCCGGTGGAGGCCAGCGTGGAGAACGCAATCATCTGCTGCTGGGGGGTGCGACGGTCGTCGTCGTAGTTTCCAAAAGACTCAAGGAGTCGGGCCCCATAGGCACGTGAGAATGCGGGAGTGAACCCGTCGGAAAGTGGGACCAAGAGGTCTTTTCGGACGGCTTCAAGATTTGCTTCGTTGGGATTTGAGGAAGCAAGTGATTTGCCCGCTGCTTCGGCAAATCGAGAGATTGTTGATTCTTGGCCAGCGCCCAAAGTGCTGTTGTTTGCCAATGCTCGAACGGTGGACACGCCGGGCAATCCATCGGCGGCGAAGGCCGGATTGACCGTGGCCAAAACCACAAGAGCTGGGATCAATATGTTGGACAAGAGTTGGTACTGGGCGATACGCATGCGAACTCCTCGGGGTGGTTCCCCCGGAATGAACAGAACACCGTACCCCGCGATTCGCCGAAGCGTCAATATTCCAGCGATACACTCCCAAAATGCCAAGGTCCCTATGTATGTGTTTCGTCGTTTGGGCTTGTTTGGGAGCTTCAGCTCACGGGCAGTCCTCATCAGAAGCGTTGGGGGACCTGTTGATCCGCCGGGCAAGGATGTTTGCCGCCATTCCACTGGCCTTACCAGCGGACCTTCAGTTGGCTCATTCGCTGGCCATTCGGGCCACAGAGTTGATCTCGAAAGATGCAGAAGCGTGGCGCTTGCGGCTTGATATTGCCAGGTTGCTCGAAGACGAGGAGGACATTAATCAGTCGCTCCGGCAGCTGGCCAACATCCGCCCTTCTGACGAAAGGATTCTTTTGGAGCGTTTGGATCTGGCCTTGTCAGATCGTCAAACCGTCGAGGATCGTCTTGCGGGGCTGGATCTGGTGTTGGCAGAGCCTTTGCCCAAGCCCTTGGAGGCCAGACTCTGGTGGCGGCGAGCATTGCTTCGGCAAGGTCGGGGCGATCAAGATTGGCGGCAAGACGCTGCTGCTTCGGTTATCGCGGATCCATCATTTTCCGCCCCTTTGGCAGCATTGGTGATGCCGACACTTGCGCGTGAGAACGCGGACCCAGCCGAGGTTATCGAGGCGTTGGCCGCTCTGGCCGCGGCCTCTCCCTCAGATGGTGACGTGGCGGCAAGATTGGGTCGTCGACTGCTTCGATATGGGGCTTATGCAGATGCAAGAGCTGCGTTGGTTGCGGCCGTGGAATCATCTGATCGGATCGATCGGTCGAGCCCTCCAGCCTTGTTGGCTGACCTTTTGCTCTCCATTTTGGCTGAAGATGGACCCGGGGCGGTTCGGACAGAATTGGCCGCTCGTGTGATGCCCTTGAAGCAAGCGATGCGGATGCAATTGATGTCAGGTGCAACAAGTTCTGAGGATTACCAGCAGCCCGTACCGGATCCATTTTTGGGGGTTACGAGTTCTCGAGTGAGTCCAGATATTGCGCTGCTCTTGAGTGCAGCGGCTTATCTTGAGGGCTCGGATGCTCCGGCGGAGCCAGTGCGTCGTCTTTTGCGTTTGTTTACTGACGGGCCTACTGATCTTGAGACTCGGTCCCAAACCTCATTGGCTTTGATTGAGCCATTTGAACCCGAAAAAATCGATGCTTTTCGGCTGCGGGCAAGTTGGTGGACTTTGGCTTTTGGTGGTGATCCGTCAGAAGCTCAGAGTGATCTTGATGCAATGACGACCGAAGGCACCGTGTCCGAGCAAGATCAAGCCGTGTTCGACGGCTGGTTTGCACTCCGCGCGGGTGACTTTGGGAAAGCCGAGGAGCGTCTCAGTACTCGCTTGGATGATCCACGAGCCAGATTGGGTTTGGCGAGGGTCGCCCTTCTCACCGATCGGTCCGAGATGATGGTGGACCATGCGGCTTTTGTGGCTCGCAGTATTCCGGACAGTGTGATTGGGGTGGTTGCGGTGCGGATGCTCTCGGAGCATTTTGGTCGTCCGGTGCGTCCAGGCAAGCATGCACTGGTGGCGGCGGCGGCGGCGGGGGACGTGCCTGAACACCTTCAAGAACTTCATTTGTATCCCGAGCGTGTGCTTCAGATTCGATTTGTGCCTCAAGACACCATTGGTCAACCATTTGCCCGATTTGGTTTGACTCTTGAGATCAAAAACATTGGTTCCCTTGCTGTGCCCTTGGGGGAGGGCGGGCTTTCTGAATTCTTGGCCATTGAGATTGAATCTGATCTCAGCCGGCGTGGCATGGTGCGACATGGGCGTCCAGCGAGCATGCGGCTGGAAGGTCCCCTGGTGTTGTCCCCCGGAGAAAAGCATCTGCAGAACATTGAACTGCGGAGACTGCCGGTTTCAACAGACATTGATCGAGCTGCGGTGTTGGGCATTGCCATGGAGTTGCAGGCGGTCACCCAGCCGATCGGCTTACCGGTAGCTTCGGGGCCATATCCGATGGTGAAGCCCGGACCAATCGGCTCACTTGTTTCATCGGGCACCTTTCGATTTCCTGGATCCTTGTTGAACAAGGATGTGATCCGTGAACTTCGGTTGAAGGTTGAGCAATCCGACGAGAAGGTGCCACTGCCCATGTTGGCAGCACTCGGGCAATATGTGGCCCCAGGGTTGGATGGCGTGGCGACCGAGGATGTTGGCGCAGAGATTGTTCTGGCCCGAGAGGTTTTCCTTGCGATCTATGCCACGCTCGATGCTGAATCAAGAGCGTTCATGGCTGGGGTTCTGCCTGGAGGTCAACTCCCAGCCTCCCTTGCAGCCGAGATGGCTGATGATCCAGATCCGTGGGTTCGCATTGTGTTTCTACTCAATCACGTTTCGGATGAGTTTGATCCATCATTGGATCGAGCCAGAACAGATCCTGACCCAATCGTTCAGCTAACGGCTGAGGTGGTTGACGGCATGATTGACTTGATTCGTAAGATTGAGGGTTGATTAGGGATCAACAACCCCGAGATCAGCAACAGAAAAAAGGGACTCAAAGTTCAGCCCTGCCGACTCGATGTTTTCTCGAGCGCCTTCTTCGCGGTTGATCACGCTGATGACCCCGGTCACTTGGGCTCCAGCTTTTTGCAAAACTTCCACCGCCTCGAGTGCTTGGCCGCCGGTAGTGGCGACGTCTTCTAAAAACACAAGCTT
Source organism: Phycisphaerae bacterium (assembly GCA_002700845.1). Lineage (GTDB taxonomy): Bacteria > Planctomycetota > Phycisphaerae > Phycisphaerales > SM1A02 > UBA8653. The sequence goes on from PAFA01000062.1 coordinate 52,942, forward strand.
CTCACCAGCTTGCAGTTCGCCTTCGATGCGTTGCCCTGTTCCGTAGGCCTTCCGCTCACCGCGTACAAAGAGCGATGGCAGTCCGGTGGCCAATGATGCTGCCGCGACCAGCGGGATTCCGCCGAGTTCTGCGCCGGCGAGTCGTTGGGTCCCTTCCGGAATTCTTTCGCGGAACATCTCGGCCAATGGCTTCAGTATTTCGGGCTTGGTGGAGAACCGATATTTATCCAAGTAGTAGTGACTTGTTCTTCCGGAGCGAAGTGTGAATTCACCCCGCAATAGAGAGGCGTCGGCGATGAGTCGGGCAAGGTCTTCGAAGCTGGGCATGGATGACATATTGAATGGAATCATACGACCCAGACACTTTTGAGTCGTGTGCCGGATAGCATTCGGATCGTGGTCGCCGTTTGCTTTTATTTTCAAGTGCACCAACCCTTCCGCTTGCGGAATTATTCGGTGTTTGCCAACGATCCGTTCTACTTCGATAACGAGGCCAACGAGGCGATTCTCCGCAAGGTTGCGGACAAGTGCTATCGGCCCGCCACTCGTTTGTTGCTGGATTTGGTCCGTCGTCACGAAGGACGATTTCGTATTTCATTCGCAATCACCGGCACGGCATTGGAGCAGTTTTCACGCTGGACCCCCGATCTTGTTGATCTGTGGCGTGAACTTGCGGAAACAGGTGCCTGCGACTTTTTGGCAGAGACAAGCCATCACTCACTTTCGTTCCTTTACGACCAAGATGAGTTTCAGGCTCAAGTTGATGGGCATGTCGCGTTGATGCAGTCAACCTTTGGCTTCACCCCCACGGTCTTTCGAAATACCGAACTGACCTATGACAACCGACTTGCCAAATGGCTAAAAGACGATGGTCGTTTTCGTGGCGTGTGCTGTGAGGGCGTGGACCGCTTGTTGGGTGACGGGCGCAGTCCAAACTATGCCTACGGGCCGCCCGGAACGCTTGCGGCTGGATCCACAACTCCCCTCAAAGTTCTTCTTAAGAATTATCGTCTGAGTGATGACGTGGCGTTCCGATTTTCCGATCGGGCATGGTCCGAATGGCCACTTCAGGCCAATACTTTTGCGGGGTGGTTGGATCGTATTAACGGTGATGGGCATCTTTGCAATCTCTTTATGGACTACGAAACATTCGGCGAGCACCAATGGGCTGAGACGGGAATTTTCCCATTCCTCGAGAAGTTGCCCGAGGCTATTTTTGACGTAAATCCCGGTCAAAATGAGTTTGTGACCTGTACCGAAGCGGTCGATCGATTCCCGGCGGTTGGAGATTGGGACGCCCCCGAAATGATTTCCTGGGCCGACTCAGAACGTGATCTCACGGCTTGGTTGGGCAACCCGATGCAGCGTAATGCGGGACAGGAGTTGTACCGACTCCGCCCAACCATTCTGAATCGCCATGAAGCTGGGGACGAGCACATTCTGGAGGACTGGCGCAAGTTGACCACCAGTGATCATTTGTATTACATGTGCACCAAGTACTGGGCCGACGGCGATGTGCATAAATACTTCAGCCCGTACGACTCACCATACGACGCTTACATCACTTTCATGAATGTGCTTGATGCACTGAAGCGACGTGCACAGTCATGACGGCACGTTGGCGGTCTCTATTTCCAAGCGGATGGGCTTGGAAATGGCGTCGTAGTCATCAGTCAGCCGGATGGGCAGAATTCGCTGGGCTTCGGCGCCACCCTGTCGCATGCGAAGCTTCATCGTGACCTCGCTGGCGAGCAAGTCATTTGGCAGCTGGCAGGGTAGCGCGACAAAGAAATCACGGATTGGTCGGCGACTGGCGTCATCCAGACGGAACCAGTCTTCTTCATGCAGCAGGCGGCCTTTGGGGTCAAACACTTCGATGCGTGCCTCAAAGCCGTAGGTATAGGCGTTTTCTGCTTTGATGTGCTGAAATCGATCCAGCTCGGCGTACAACACAAAGGTTGGATTCGGCCGGTACAGCATGACTGGATCGGCAGGCAGGAGAGGTTCGTACCGTCCGAAGTCTTCGACACTCCCGCACGCCAAAAGGGTCGGAATCTGCAATGCTGAGTGCTCATCCAACCGGTCGGCCAGGACCCGAGCCGCGCGGGCGGTGGCTTCGGAATCATTGGGGTCCAACTCGCGGAGGAAGCGAGCAAACAACTCAATCCATTCTCGATCTCGAGTTTCCAGGTTTGCCAGCAATTCGGGATCCGGTCGAGCCATGGGGTCTTCGATCAGATGTTGTGCAATATTTGCCATGACCTCCCGAGGTGTTTCTGGTTTGGCTATGGCGGGCGTTGCGTTTTCGGGTATTCCGGCGAGCAACCGTTGGACAGGATCAATAGTTACAGAAGCGGTTTGAGATTGAGCGGCCGGTGTGTTCTTTGCGGCTGCAATAGGCGGCACAACCGAAGCGATGTCCGTTTGATCTTTGGTGTTGCTCGGTGGCGATTCAGCCCGCATCAACGCATCCCGAAGGGCAGGATCAATCTTCACCATCGGGGTCACCTGTTGGGGCGATTGCGTCTCGCTGGTTGTCGTGGAGTCGTTCACCGAAGCCACACTGGCGGCCATGTTGCACGCAGGCAACAAACCAAAGAGAAACAGCAGTGGATATCGGGACATGGCACCTTCCTTGGCAATGGCAATCCCCATCCTTGGGGGCCAAGGGCAGTCTACCCAGCGCAAGCCAAGGTGAGCCGAATTGCCAAAGTCTCTAGGGCCCGCCGCTCGTCACCGAGACCCTGACGGGGGGCAAGTTGTGCATCTAAGGCTTCTCGGTGTAGTCGGGCGGCGACCGAGGGGTCGATACGAGCCCCTACGTTCAATGTTGGTCCCTGCGCGGGTCCCCATAATTTGAGAGGCCGACTGAGCGACCATGGGTCGACACCCCGTTCTGCATTTATGGAGAGCGTGGCCAGCTTTCGTGCGAGATCAATGAGGCACCAAAACGCCGGGACGGTTGATTTTCGTCCAATATCGAGCACTTCGTGCAGGACGCGAGAGGTGTGTTCTGGGTTTCCAGAAAGTACGGCTTCTTGCAAAGCCCACACTTCGTCGCTGGTCGATTTCGCGACCAGTTGATCCACCAGCGTGGCGTCAATATGTTCTTCGGCGGCGCTGGCAAGCTTTCGGAGTTCGGAATCCAGTTGGGTGAGATCGGGGCCGACCCGCATCATCAGCAGTTGCTTTGCATCGGTCGCGATACGCCGATTGTGGTCTCGTGCGAGCCGATCAATCCAATTCGGAATTTCCCCTTCGTCGGGGGGTTTGCAGTTCACAATGGCCCCGCCTCGTTCGCTTATGACGCGATCGAGGCGACCAGGCCTCCAGTCATCCGCTTGCAGGATGAGGGTGGCGTTTGGAAAAGGAGAGTCCAGAGCCTCTTCCAAAATCTGACGTGGGGTGCGGGCCTTTTTGCCTTGGCTTGCTACAGACTGATCCTCCGCATCATCTTTTTCTTTGATGAGGTCCTCGGTGCCCTCAATGATCACCATCGTGTGGGGGGCCAAAAGACTTGGGGTGCGAATGGCATCCAGTACGTCTGCGAGCGGAGTGCGGTCGCCTCGGTGCCTTTCCACGGCCACGCCTTCCGGTCCATGCTGTTCCAAAAGGGCGTTTTCGAGGGTTTGGATCGCCAATTGCTGCAGAAGCCGTTCTGTCCCCTTGAGGACCACCACTGGTTCATGTCCTTGAAGCCCCTCAGGATTTGTCTCGGCAGCTTTTTTGGCCATGCGGATCAGCGTAGCGGCGGAAGGAATGGCTGGGGGGGTATCATGGTTTCCCTTATGGCAATCCTCATTGACGGCTCTACGAAAGTTCTCTGCCAAGGTATCACCGGTTCTGCTGGGGCCTTTCACACCAAAGGGTGTCTTGACTACGGGACCCAAATGGTCGGAGGCGTGACTCCCGGCAAGGGAGGTCAAAAAGATGCCAACGGCCTTCCAATCTATGACACCGTTGCGGATGCAGTAGAAGGCACGGGAGCCACAGCCTCCATGCTTTTTGTCCCCCCACCATTTGCTGCTGACGGCATCTTGGAAGCCGCCGCCGCTGGTGTTGAAGTGATATGTGCGATCACCGAAGGCATTCCGGTCGCGGACATGGTGCGAACGCGAGAGGTTCTGGATCGTGATCATCCTGGAGTCGTTCTCATTGGCCCCAACTGCCCAGGAGTCATTACCCCCGGCAAGCGGATCACTGGGGATGGGCCGGACGCGACCTTTGAAGGTGGATGCAAGATTGGCATCATGCCTGGTTACATTCATACCCATCGTGCCGATGCGGCAAGCGGAAAAGCTGTCGGCATCGTGTCTCGATCAGGAACGTTGACTTACGAAGCGGTCTGGCAATGCTCTGATCGTGGTATTGGTCAATCGACCTGTGTTGGTATTGGTGGTGATCCGGTGAAAGGTATGAATTTCATTGACTGCCTTGAAAGATTTGAGGCTGATCCAGAAACCGACGGCGTGGTCATGATTGGCGAGATCGGCGGAACCGATGAAGTTGATGCCGGCCGATGGGCCGCACAGCACATGACCAAGCCCGTGGTTGGATTTATTGCTGGTCGTACGGCCCCCAAGGGCAAGCGAATGGGCCATGCTGGGGCGATAATTGGTGGCGCCGATGACACGGCCGACGCCAAGATTGCGGCTCTTCGTGAGGCAGGACTGCAAGTTTCTGACTCTCCAGCTGGACTTGGGCACGCGATGGCCACCGCTTTGGGCTTAGCGGTCGAAGCTTCTTAAACGAATTTCCTTCATCAGGACCGGCATGAGCGCTATCGTGGTTGACGTACCAGGAGTCTTTTTCCATGCGACTATCTTCTTTCATTCTTGCTGCATCCATTGCTGTCCCTGCGACTTCAGAGACCATCGTCATCACCCAAAATGGCTTTGACTACTCACCGTTTGAAGCATCGGTGCAGGTAGGGGATACCGTTCGCTGGGAATGGTCCAATGGCACTCACGATGTGACTTCCGGCGCAGATTGCTCAGAAGATGGACTCTTCTTCGGTTTGCTCCGCACTTCGAACCCCGTCTTTGAATACGTTGTCGAAGAATCGCTTGCCGGTCAAACGGTGGAGTACCACTGTAGTGTTGGGAACCACTGTGGCTTTGGCATGTTGGCCTACTTGATTGTGGGTGATGTGAATGAACCATGCCCTGGTGATGTGAATGGCGACCAAGCTGTGACGTTTAATGATCTCTTGGAAATCCTGGCATCCTGGGGCAGTGATGACGCTGCTAAGGATGTTGATGGCAGTGGAACAGTGGATTTCGGTGATCTGTTGGGCACCCTCGCCAACTGGGGCCCTTGCTGATTTCAGCCCGAGCGATCAACTTGAAACACAAATCGCGGAGCCAAAAGGCTCCGCGATTTCTTAGAGAACTGTGATCTTTTTTATTCGCGGCAGGATCCCCAGCGAGACAGGATTCGGAGCGCGTCTCCCATGCCGACGGCGCCATCACCGTCGAGGTCAGCTTCTAAATTGCCACTGTCGAACACCGCAAGCAAGGCAATGAGGTCTTGGAATCCCACGACACCGTCTCCGTCGAGATCCTCTGGGCAATTGGCTTCTGGGCCATCCACCCAGGCCAACCCTCGAAGGTTCGTGGACAGTGGTAGGTGTCGAATGCCCTGCAAGCTCACAAAGTTTGCGTGGAACTTGGCGATTCTCAGACGATCGGGATCCAATCCCCATACCGAAGTGTCATTTTTGGCCAGATCTTGAATGCCATCAATGGTCCAAAGCCCATCCCAGGTGTCGATGTGATTCCATGTGCCAGGCGCAACCGAAGTCTCCCAAAAGGACAAATGCATTCGGGGGACGCTGCAGGCGCCCACCAAGCGTGTGTCGTCATGAACAAGAACTCTGGCATCTGGTTGTGTCGCGACACCGTCAAGATCGATGGTGCGTCCAATCCGACCATTGGGAGCCAATTCGGAAAGTTGATCAAACCGGTCACCATCGGCGCGCCAAGCGATGCGTAGTCCTTCGGGCGAAGCGGCAAATCCTCCGGTGTAGGCTGGAGTGTCCCCGCCGATGGTTTGCAACAAACATTCGCTGACAACATTGCCGGTTCCAGGATCGAGTCGTCGCAAGACTTCCCAGCCCTCGATGCGGTCGATTGCAAACAGAACTGAGACGCCACCGGCGAGTCGTGGTGAAACCCAGTTGGTATTGGTGGGGCCAATCACTGTCACTGTTGCTTCACCAGGGGTGGTCTCATCCAGATGCACCAGATTTCCCGTCGCCAAATCGATGCTGTGGAATCCAACCTGAGGGTCGACCGGAGGCAGCGGTGGTTCGCTAGGCGGCGGCGGCGGCGGAGGTGGAGGTGGAGGTGGTCCGCCGTCTCCAGGATCGTTGTCAAAATCGGCCCACACGTTGCTTGGCAACGTCGAAGCCGCAAAGAGCGTGGACAGAATAGACAGCGCGGCGCCAAAAAGGCCCGATCGCCAACGGTGCAACCGCATGATGAGTCTCTCGCTTTCGTTTTCTGTCTCCACCAAGGAGACAACGAGAACGTGACCTCAAGACACGGCGGATCCAGTCTGAGTCGAGATTATGAAAGCGCCAGCGTGAGCGGTGTGCTTTGTGTCGGTTATGACGTCAAGAGCGCAGGGTTGCGATGAGCTTTTCTCGGACCGCGGAGGCGTCAGCTTGCCCGCCCGATTGTTTCATCACTTCACCCATAAGGCGACCGACCGCAGCGTCTTTACCAGAGGCGAAATCTTCAGCAGCCTTGGGGTGGGCTTCAATGGCTGCCGCCACCCAGGTATCCATAGCACCTTCATCACGGACTTGGAGCAAGCCCTCACGCTCCGCAACAACGGACGGTTGAGTGTCTTCTTTGCAGAGCAGGCCAAATATTGTCTCAACGGCATTTGATCCGATTTCACCCGTTGCTCGAAGCTCAACAAGCGATGCGACTTGCCCCGCCGAAACGCCAAGTTCAGGCACCGAGGTGCTTTGCTCGTTGGCCATTTTTGCCGCAGTATTCAGAAGCAATTTAGCGGTGGCGTGCGCGGCTTCTGATGACACGCCATTGATGGCGTCCTCAAAGAAGAAGCAAAAGTTTGGATCGGCCACCAATGCTTTGGCATCTTTCTCGGGCAAACCGTAGACCCCGGTGTATCTGTGGCGGCGGGCTTGGGGGAGCTCTGGCAGACGGGATCGGACTCGGTCCCGCCATGCATCATCAACCCGAAGAGGGACCAAATCAGGTTCAGGGAAGTACCGGTAATCGTGAGCATCTTCCTTGGACCGCTGCATGATGGTGCACATTTTTTCGGGATCCCAGCCGTATGTGGCTTTCCGTCCCGGCCCCATTTCAATGCCGTCCTTCTTCCATTGTTCCACTTGGCGTTTGGCTTCGTATTCAACCGCGCCTTTAATGGCTCGAAAGGAGTTCAAGTTTTTCACTTCAGCGATGGGCGTGGCGACTTCTCGTCCATCATCGAGGGTTATGACCACATTGATGTTGGGTTCAAACCGCATGTGACCTTTTTGCATGACTCCACCGGTGACACCAAGGAACACGCACAGGGCGTGCAGTTCTCGAGCAAAGGCCACTGCTTCTTCCGCGTTCTGCAGATCCGGCTCCGAAACGATTTCGAGCAGCGGGGTTCCGGCCCGGTTGAGGTCGAGCAGTGACCCATCGGCTTTGCCGCCGCCGGGGAGTTCGTGTCCAAGTTTGCCGGTGTCTTCTTCCAGATGCGCGCGACAGATTCGAATGGTTCGCTTTCCGGCTTCAGTTTCAATGTCGATGCTTCCTCCCACACAAAGTGGCAGGTCATACTGGCTGATTTGGTACCCCTTGGGCAGATCTGGGTAGAAGTAATTTTTTCGATCCCATTTGCAAAAATCAGGGATGTCAGATCCCAAAGCAATGCCGACCATCATGGACATCTCCACGGCTTCCCGATTGAGGACCGGCAATGTGCCAGGTAAAGCCATGGTGACGGGATCGACCAATGTATTGGGTGGAGCATCCCATTGGTCTGGATGAGCAAGGCACGGAGCCGCAGTGAAGTTTTTGCTTTGGGTGGACAATTCAAGGTGAATTTCCATACCCACCAAGGTTCGGGTCGAGACGATCTGCATGGGGGATGCATGCTATCGGGACGCGTAGGATGCGCTCATGCTTTTCTGGCTCTCCACAGTATTGGCGTTCATGATTGAGTGTCCTTTGGCCCCCAAATGGACGGATCAGCCGATTGGTCGACCGATTCCCATTGATGTAGGCCCCGGACTGAGCGGTGCTCAGCTTCTTTTGCTGGATTCTGAAGGCGAGCGTCTCGCCGCCTGTGTTGTCCCTGGGACTTCATTCGACTTGGGGGAACTCATGCCTGAGGTCTGGGCTCTGGAAAGGGCCGCATGGCTTCAGGTCTTTGTGGAATCTGATCCGGTAGGGACGCCTTTGGTCGCGATTCCGCTGTTGTCTCGACAAGTGCCAATTATGAAAGAAGCGGTGACCCCCGAAGGTCGGTCGTATGCTCGAGTGGTTGGTTGGCGGGATGAACTTGATGTCCCCGTGGAGCCACCCGTGTTTCCAGACCGACCCGCACAAGATGCTGAAGCCTCAGTGCAGCGTGCTTGGGATGAACTGGTAGATCGGATGCAGTCCGAATACGAGCGACAACTTGAGGATGCGGCCGCGATCCGCGAGTTGCTTCCACTTCGGACTGGTTTGCGATTGATTCCTGATGATCTCGTTGTTGTCGAGACCGACTATGGCGACATGACTCTCCAGATGCGTTGGGATGCGGCACCTCATACCGCAGAGAATTTTTCGCGGTTGGCCCGCAATGGGTATTACCGAGATGTCGTTTTTCATCGTGTGGTGCCTTACACCGGCACTGGTGACCCTTTTGTTATTCAGGCGGGGGACCCTTCAGGGACCGGGAACGGCGGACCTGGGACGTGGCTTCCCATGGAACGCAGCACCCTGCCCCACAATTTTGGCGTGATTTCCATGGCACGAGACAACGATCCAGACAGTGCAGGAAGCCAGTTCTTTTTGTGTTTGTCTCGGGAAGGAACGTCACGGCTGGATGGCTCATACACCGCCTTCGGTGAGACGATCCTTGGTGCGGGGGCCATTCGTTCTATTGCCAGTGTGGAGTTGGCGAATCCAGAGACGGGGTCTCCGCTTCGTCCGCCGAGAATTCTTGGGATGCGTCTCGTTCCGGCTCCGCCCCGGATGATCCGGCAGGCGCCCGAAGCCGTTGATCCTGCCGCTTCTCCCCCCGATCGATTCCCCCGCTGAAGGTGGAGTACAGTTCCCATCCTTCATTCGACCCCGAGGAGTATCCCAATGACTTATCCCACTGCCAAAATTGAAACCAGCGCCGGCAACATCGAAGTTGAACTCTGGAATGATGTTGCTCCCAAACACTGCGACAACTTCATCAAGTTGGCGAAGGACGGTTTTTTTGATGGCTTGGCTTTTCACCGAGTCATCAAAGACTTTGTGATCCAAGGTGGCTGCCCCAATACCCGCGAAGGTGAAAGCGGAATGCCAGGAACTGGTGGTCCGGGTTGGACTGTTGACGCGGAATTCAACGAGAAGGAGCACCATGAAGGTGTCCTCTCTATGGCTCGAAGTCAAGATCCCAACAGTGCCGGCAGTCAGTTTTTTGTGTGTCTCGGTCGGCATCACTGCCAACATTTAGACCGTGAATACACCGCGTTTGGTTGTGTAACTTCTGGGATTGAAGCCGTGCGTGAGATTGGGACTTGCGATGTTGATCATGGTGATGCACCGCTCGAACGGCAAAGCATCATCGGCGTGACCGTACTCTCGGAAGGTTAAACCCTTCAAAAGTGTCGGGTGGCTCAGCGGCGTGTTGGCATCACCCGGAATCGTTCCGGACGGAGCCAATCTGTTCCGCGATAGCGGTGGATGCGTCCGGTGATTCGTACGCTGACGCCTTCGCCTTGACCGATCACAGTCCGGGTCAACGCAGCTCGCATCCGACATGGAAGTATGGGGTGGACCACCCCGGCTTGTCCGGCGCCTTCAGGTACAAATCGTGGCAGCCCTTCCTTTGAGAGCACCAGTCGTCCTCGGCGATCGATTACTCGCGCGGTACGGCTCACATCGTCGGGCAATGCTTCGGTAGGAATGGTTCCTGCTCGCAACAGAGGCCCTGCCGCCGCCCTCAGGCGTGCCGCAATTTCGTCGGCTTGATTTTCATCGTCCGCTGGGATCGCGGGGTTGATTTCGTTGTCGGTTGGAAGTTCCACTTCCTCTGGGGCAGACCGAAGTGCATCTCTTGTCAGGAGGAGTACCGGTCGGCCTTGGTCCAAGAGCACTTCGGCGGCAATATTCCATTCCTGATCAGGTCGCTTTTGGTTGGCATCCTCCAAGCGTTCCAGGGCACTGCAGGGAGCCGATTGGAACCATTTGGGAAGGGTTGGACTTGGTGATGCGGGAACCAGTCGGGTGCCATCGGTGTGCTGTTCCAGTCGAATGTTCAACGAGAGCACCCGAGCGCCTTCATTGAATCGCACTGGTCGTTCGGGGACCCCAGATTGTGGCGGGGCAAACTGAAGCAATGCGGTCAGGAACAGCACGTCGCAAAGTGTACGGGACCAACTGGAGTCGAAATGAAAACCGCCCCTG
>PAFA01000063.1 GCA_002700845.1 Phycisphaerae bacterium
CAGAGAAGCCGAGCTGCTTGCCACCCATCAACCGAGTCCTGACCTGCGATCACAGATCCATGTTCGCGCAGTTGCCCTGGGTTTTCCAGAGTCTCCTTAGATTGAGTAGATGTTACTAGCTCGCTTTGTTTGTTGAGTCCAGTTTCAGTTGTGCTCATTACCCCCTAATTATTAGTGTTCTTGGCGTTTTGTACTGGTTTATTGTGGTCCAGATCTATAGCTGCTTCTTGTGAGCTTGACTTGATCTTGGGCTCCTGTAAATACACTTTCTTTCACTTCGTCTATAGTCTTTATGTTCGAATGTTTTTGCAACTTCTATCTGTTTAACTCCCTCCTGTCTGCGCATAGTTTTTGTAAGTTGTGATGGAATCTCTATGCAATTGGTTATTGTTGTAAAGGATTTTTAGGAGAAATTATTTAGCATTCAGAGCTTCTGCTTGAGAATGGGCTGAGAAGCCTTTCCAGCACTTGCTTTTTGAAATCCGCCTGATTTCCAATCTGCACCCAAACAGCACCCAAAACTGCACCCAAGTTTTGGCCTGGTGGAGGACAGAAAAGCCCCCTCCTGACCCCTGAGCAGGAAGCAGCCCTGGAGGTCTTGCTGGATGCAGATAAAGACAAGGCGACAGACAGCCTTGTTGGTCCCGCTGGAAGCGGCAAGACGGCCGTTATCAGAGCTCTGCGCCAACGCCTTGGCTCTGATCGCTGTGTCGTTCTCTGTCCCACCCACAAGGCCCGAGCAGTTGTCTCCGCAGGGCTGCCTGATGCCCGCACTGCCACGGTCGCTGCATCGCTTCGGCTCAGGCCCTCTATTGATGGCGACTCAGGGCTGATCAAGTTCAACCCCAGCAAAGCCACCCCTGATGCAGCTGGCTTCCTGAAGGAAGGACAACCACCAGCCGCACTGATTCTCGATGAGGCCTCGATGGTTCCTTGCATCAATGTTTACGACCTGGAGGGCCTTGCAAGGCGCTTAGGTGCAGCGCTGCTGCTCGTTGGTGATGACGCACAACTGCCGCCGATCTCAGCCGCGGCCAGTGGTGTCCCGGCCACTGAAGCCATGGCCAAGCAATTCACCAGCAACGACCGCACCGCCAGACTCGAGACCGTGATGCGGACTGGTGATGGCCCTGTTTTGCAGCTGAGTCGCGCCATCCGATACAGCCCGGATCTCAGAGCCGTATGGCCCACTGAATCCCAACACTCAGGGACTAGCCGGATTTGTCTCTACCAGTGGGAAAACGCATGGCTCAGTTCAGCCTGTGCAGCGTTCAACACCGGCAAATGGGCTGCTGATCCTGATTACGCCCGTGTCCTCTGCTGGACCCAGCGTGAAAGCCAGCGCCTTGGTGCCCTGATCAGACGACACCAGCACCCAGAAAGTCACGACACCTGGCACCCGGGCGAGTGGCTGGTCGCCCCTTCAGGCGTCCCTCAGCCAGGCAAAACATTGGGCGACCTGATCGCACCGGCTTGCGCGGAGTTCAAGATCCTCAGCATCCAGCTACCTCAAACAATCACCAAGGCAACGGCTAATTTTATCTGGCATACACCAGTCAAACGACAAGAGCGCACCGCTGAAATAACAGCCACGACACGAGCCTCAGTCGTCACTGTTCAGTTCAGCAATCAACAATTCGACTATGCACTTCCACTCTTGAAGAGTAAGGTGTGGGGTGCTGACGTTAAGGCTAGCTTTCTGAATTGTTGAGTGTCAAAGTAAGGCTGCATTCTGTGCATCAATGTCTACCAGTTTTGATGTCTCAAAAGTGATTTTTCTCTTTGCAAAGGCTATTAACCCAGGAAAAAACCCTTGCTGACAGTATGTAACCATTGGCAAGGGCTTGACTAGAGATAGAGACTGAAGAACATTCTGAATCTCTTTTAGATAGCCAATATTTAGACTTTTCTTGAGTAGTACTCCACCACCAGGAGTTCGTTGATCTCCAGGGCGACCCATTCGCGTTCAGCGCGGACAATGACTTTGGCGCTGAGTTTTGGTTTATCGAGTTCGAGGTGTGGTGGCACATTGGCCAGGCCAGGGAACTGGAGGTTGGCTTCCGCGAGTTGTTTGCTGCACTTGCGCTCACGGATGGCGATCACATCACCGGATTTGCACTGGTAGCTGGCGATATCGGTCACACGTCCATTCACGGTGACGTGGCCATGGTTCACCAGTTGGCGGGCGCCGGGCACGGTTGGACCAAATCCAATGCGGAAGCAAACATTGTCGAGACGATTCTCCAGCAGTTTGAGCAAGTTGGTTCCGGTTGAACCTTCCTGAGCACGCGCTTTCTTCACGTAGCGCACGAGTTGACGTTCTGAAACGCCATAGTTGAAGCGAAGCTTTTGCTTCTCTTCGAGTCGGATTGCGTATTCGGAGCGCTTGCGACGGGCTTGGCCGTGCTGACCGGGTGGATAGGACCGTTTAGCGGCCTTCCGGGTGAGACCGGGTAGGTCTCCCAAGCGCCGCGTGATCCTCAGACGAGGGCCGCGGTATCTGGACATAGGAAAGAAGGGATGAAAATAGGTTCGCGTTCAAGCGAGAATCCGTCATGCTGGGTTTATGGCCCGCACCGCGGAATCGCATGCACGAATCAACCATCTTATCTGCCGGCAGCACCAATCCCTTCAATCGGCTTGTCAGTGTGGTGATGCTCGCGCTGATCAGCTTTTATCGCCGTTGGATTTCCCCCTTGATCGGCCCTCGCTGTCGGTTTATTCCAACCTGTAGTGCTTACGGTTTGGAGGCGATTCAGCGCCATGGCCCTTGGCGTGGTGGTTGGTTAACCCTGCGGCGTTTGCTGCGCTGCCATCCCTTCACCCCCTGCGGCTGTGACCCCGTCCCCGATTAATTCACGGCGATTATTGCTCTACAGCAGGGCTGGTTGTTGTCTCTGTGAGGGGCTCGAACAGCGTTTGCAAGATCTCAACCTCGACCAAGACGTTCCCCCCCTGAAACTTGTGGTGGTGGACATTGACGCTTCCGACTGCGCAGCGACAGTACGAGCGCGTTTTGACCTCGAAGTTCCCGTTTTGGTCCTAGGGGATACGGAGCTCCCACGCGTGTCCCCCAGACTGAGTGGGAATGGATTGCGCCATTGGTTGCAGCGGGCATGCGCCACTGTTTGCGCCAAGGAGGCAGGTTCGGATTAGAAAACCCATCTGTGTTAACCCAGCGATGACCCAGACACTCCACGCCTTGCTTCATTCGGTGGGTTTGCCTGTTCCCCAGGGTTTATCCGATGCAGTGATTGAATCGATCACCTGCGATTCACGTTGCGTAGGGTCCGGGAGTGTGTTCATCGGTCTTCCTGGCGGGCGTGTGGATGGAGGCAGCTTTTGGCCCAAAGCCCTTGCTGATGGAGCTTCCGCGGTCCTGATTGGCTCTGCGGCAGCTGCCGCTCGGCCCCCTGAGCAAAGCGACGCAGTGGTGGTTGTTCCTGATCCCGTTGCTCGCTGGGCCGGTGAGTTGGCGGCAGCTTTTTGGAATCACCCCAGTGAGCGCATTGGCTTGATTGGGGTCACGGGCACCAATGGCAAAACCACCACCACCCATCTGATTGAACATTTGAGTTCGGCCTATGGACGACCTTCTGCTCTGTTTGGAACGCTTCTCAATCGCTGGCCTGGCCACAGTGTGGCGGCCACACACACCACAGCCGTCGCTGATCGGCTGCAGGCTCAGCTCGCTGAGGCCGATGCTGCTGGAGCTCAGTTAACGGCCATGGAGGTGAGCTCCCATGCCCTTGATCAGCATCGGGTGGCTGGATGCCGCTTTTCCGGCGCTGTGTTTACCAATCTCACCCAGGACCATCTCGATTACCACGAGACGATGGCGTCTTATTTCGAAGCGAAAGCTCGGCTTTTTGTACCACCTCTTGTGGCTGATCAGGGCGCTCAGTTTGTGGTCAATGTGGATGATCCATGGGGGAAACAACTAGCGGAGCGGTTGGGAGATCGCTGTTGGCGGAGTTCATTAGCTGAGGGCTCAGCGCACGCCGAACTAACCATGTCTGATTTGGTGATGGGCTCTGCTGGGGTCGAAGGCCGCCTTTTGAGTCCCTTGGGTGAGGGCTTCTTCCAGTCCCCTCTGCTGGGTCGCTTCAACGTGATGAACCTGTTGCAGGCGGTTGGCGTGTTGCTTCAGCAGGGTCTCCCTTTGGAATCGCTTCTCGAAGCCATCAGCACATTTGGGGGTGTTCCTGGTCGGATGGAACGGGTGGTTGTAGACGCAAAGGGAGGAGATCTGCCGACTGTCTTGGTGGATTACGCCCACACTCCCGATGGCTTAAGCAGCGCACTCAAGGCGTGTCTGCCCTTTGCAGACGGCAAGCTGATTTGTGTGTTTGGTTGTGGTGGCGATAGAGATCGTGGCAAGCGGCCCCAGATGGCGGCGATTGTGGCTGAGCTTGCTGATGTGGTGGTGGTGACTTCTGATAATCCACGCACAGAAGACCCTCAACAAATCCTGGATGATGTCGTGAGGGGAATTCCTAGCGATACTGCATTAACGGTGATGATGGATCGGGCTGAAGCTATTGCTGGTGCGATTAAGATTGCAGGGGCTCAAGATCTTGTCCTCATCGCCGGTAAAGGTCATGAGGATTATCAAATTCTGGGGACTCAAAAGGTTCATTTTGATGACCGTGAACAAGCTCTAAAAGCTCTGCAAAAAAAGCTAATTGCTTAGGCTTTAGCTCGGATAGTAGTAAAAAGCTGCTCCAAAAATTGCGAACATACCTAAAAGGAGAACACCTTCAAGCCAATTGGATTTGGCATCCATATTGACAAGGTTTACAATTAAAACGCTAAAGATGAGGGCTATGACTTCAAATGCTGTGAAGTCAAGATTCATGGGCTGGCCGATGAGAGATCCGATAAGGATCAGTGCTGGGGCGATGAGTAGGGCAACGAGCAGGCTGGACCCCATTGCCAACGAGATTGGTAGATCCATCTGATCTTTCCAGGCGCCTTTTACAGCAGGCACATACTCGGAAAAGCCTCCAATGATCGGAATAATGATAATTCCGGTAAATAAGGCGCTAAACCCAAGCTGCTCTGTTGCAGGCTCTAAAAAATGAACAAAGCTTTCAGACTGATAGGCTAAAAGTGAAGTGCAAAGGATTAATTGTACGATCCAGGGTAATAGATTTATACTTTTTGCCGCTTCTTGCGATAGCTCAGTCTCATCATTTTTAATATGTTGGGGGTCAAAGAGATGGCTGTGAGTTGCGAGAGAAAAGATTAGGGTTAAGACGTAAATAGCAATGAGAATCACCGCAACGGTCATTGATAAACCGTGAATTGCAACGGGATCATCAATCCCTGATGTGCTAATTAGAGACGCAGGTAGGGCCATCGCCATGACAGCTAATGTCATGGCCGCTCCGTTGGTGCGAACCATGGTCTCTTGAAAACTTTGTTCGCTATATTTCAATCCTCCAACAAGCATTGCTACGCCTGTAACAAGTAGCAAATCCGAAAGAATTGCTCCGGTGATACTTGCTTTGACGACATCAATGAGGCCAAGTCTTAGGGCCGATAGGGCAATGATAAATTCCGCAAAATTCCCAAAGACGGCAGTGCAGATTGCTCCAATGGTTGGCCCGCTATGCTCTGCAATTTCTTCAGTTGCATCACTTAGTAGCAGCGCAATAGGAATGATGCCTGTGGCTGAAACAATGAAACAAATGAGAGTCGGCCATTCCTGCATTGATGCCAACTGTGTAAGCCCCAACATGGTGAGGGCTGGAATGAATTTCCAACGCCCAGAGTCTACGAAGGAGGACGTGAGGCTTTTAGGTATGGGGTCGTCGGTTTGGTTAACGTTTGAGTGCATGTATCGTTTGGAATAATTGGGTTGAGGTTCTTGTTAAGGTTAAATTTACGGCTCCCATTGTTGTGCTCCAAAAAATGTGAGCTCAACGTAGTCGCTTGCCTGCTTATTGTTGCTTGATAAGTCTAACTGAAATTCTCCTAAATCTACTTTTTTGATCGACTTCAGGCTTTTGATTAGGCTCTCTTTTGTAAGTGGCCCTTGAACCTTCTTGATGCCTTCGGTGATTAATCGAGCAGCCATAAATCCCTCCAAGCTTGTGAAGCCAAATCGAGCTGAAGAATTATTCACGCGCATGAGCCGTTGATAGTCTGCGACCACTGGAATCCAGCGATCCCAAGGAAAGGGAACCACTTGGCTCACCCCAATGCCATTGGCAAGCCCTACAGGCAATGATTGTTCCAGGGCTCTGGTGCCAACAAAAGACACATTCATGATCTGAGCATTGACATCCCTTTTCAGTAACTCCCTGCTTAACGCTGCCGAGCTCACGTACGTTGAGATGATGATAATGGCGTTTGGCTGGCTGGATATCAGCACTTGAAGTGCTGATTCGATTTTGGCAGAGTTCCTTTGAACGGTTGCGGTCGCAATTGGCTTCAGGCCATGCTTTTTCAAGGCTGATTCTGCAGACTTCAGGCCATCTTTCCCAAAGGCATCATCCTGATAAATGATTGCTATTTTTTGTCGTGCATTACGAACAAGGCTATCAACAATTTTATCTATTTCCATCTGATAGCTGGCTCTTAAGTTTACTACCATTTTTAATTTTTCATCACGCAGGATTGAGGCACCTGTAAGAGGGGCGATGAGGGGAACTTTTCTTTCTTCAATGAATGGAAGTATTTCTTTCGTTGTGGGTGTGCCTACATAGCCAAAGAGAGCAAGAAGGTTGGGTTTCTCGAGCAGTGTTTTGGTATTGCGGATGGTCAGTTCAGGCTCATACTGGTCGTCAAGGCTGATCAAACGTATTTTTTTGCCGTTGATTCCTCCCTGTCGATTAACCTCGTTAAACCATGCTTTGGCACCGGCCTGATATTTTTTTCCTATTTGAGCCGAAGGTCCGCTCAGTGGTAGGGATTGGCCTAGGAGGATCGTATTCTTGCTATCAGAGATAATTTGGGTATCTTTTTGTTGGGCTGATGTGGCAGCTATCGATAGACTAAGTCCAAATGCTATGAGGGTACTTCGACGAATAATTATTGCTATTAGCCTAACTGGTAAAACGCTTTTGTGATTTGCTGCTCTTTTTTTCATGACGAAGGTTCGAAGACGGAGAAAGTGGAACATCTTGGCGATCGCGTCAGTTGTTCTGGCAGCCTTACTTTCCATTATTGGAGTAACTAGTCTAAATGTTGATCAAGTGCCAGGCCGTGATTCCCTGCGTCTTTCTTCAGCTTCTCGGGCATTAACCACATCAGCGGATCGTCTCCCTCGTGATGGCTGGAGTTCGCAGAGAGGAGAGTCGTTAAGCGGTAGTGAAATTCAAGCTGATATTGAATCACTCGATGATGCGAAATACCATGTGAAGATTGGAGTGTATTCAAATAGTACCTACGATCTTGACTTGAGTATTCCTAGCTTCTCCTCCAATGGCTACGTTTGGATGCGCTGGAAGCAGCCTCTCCAGGATTACTTAGAGGCTAATAATACAGATTTGCAAGAGCACATTTCATTGCTTAATGCGTTGTTGTCTGATGCGGATCCTGTGTTGCATCCTGTGCAGGATAAGCCAGCAGTCTTGTCTGATGGTACGTATTACCAGCTTTATACTTATGTTGGTCGATTTTATATTGATAGCGCAACCTTTAAGAGGTTCCCGTTCCTCACTATTAGTTTGCCGATCGCGATTGAAGCTGATGATGTCGCGGGAGGGCTTGGCTATACGAAGCTGCGTTTTGAGCCTGATATTCGAAATAGTGGGATGGGCCTTTATGCGGGAACAGGAATTATTGGTTGGTTGAATCGAGGTTGGTCGATTGCTGAGTACCGCCATAATTATGCAACCAATTTTGGTCTTGGTGGGTTGGACCGGGATTACAGTCTCATTGTCTATGACATCACCTTCGGAACTTCTTCTTGGTCTTCTTTTTGGCGCTTGATGTTGCCTTTGTTGGTTGTGATGGTTATGGTACTTCTTGTCTTCAAAATCCGCCCTGATGAGCAAGATGCTCGAGCAGGAATTCCTGTCACTGTGTTGTTGACGTTGGTGTTCTTGCAGCAGGTGTATCGAGGTGAACTCCCTGATCTTCCTTTTCTTACCTTCCTCGATCTGGTTTATGTGATTGCTTACGTCATCACATTATTTGCATTTGTGTTGTTGGTTTGGATTGGACGCCGTTATGCCGATATGGAGAGAATGCCCCTTGGAGAGGCACGCGATAACCTCTCCATACGACTTGAACTTCTCGATGAGGTCTGGCCTCTTTCAATGGTGTTGTTTTGTTCTGTTGCTGTTGTGACGGCCTGGGTCTTGATCCCTCCAGGCTCTTAATGATTCGGGAATATTAGTTGTTCAAGAGCATCCACGAATCGGTTGATTTCGTTTGGTTTGGTGGTGATGTGCGTACAAGCTCTTAGGCAGATGGGTTCTTCCAGGTTGCGGATCCAGATTCCGCTTCTCCCGAGGATTTGTACGACTTCAGCAGGACTTCGCCCTGATGGATCGTTGATTTGGAAGCTCACCAAACCTGCTGGCGGTTCCCCCTTGAGCAAAGGAGTGGTTCCTGGAAGCTCCTTGATTTGCCTCCAGAGTTCACTGCTAAGGGATTGGATGGTTTGGAGGCGCTCTTGCTCGTTGCCCTCGTTGGCAAACAAGCGCAACGATTGACGAAGCCCTGCCATCAGTGGCACGCAGCTCGTTGCAATCTCAAAGCGTCGGCTGTCTTGGTGAAACGGTTCTGGATCATCGATGACGGCGCGCGTTTCATCGCGCAGGCTTCGCCAGCCAATGAGCGTTGGATTGGCTTGATTGAGGATTCTTTCAGATAAGGCCACGCCTCCTAGCCCCTCGGGTCCGCAGGTCCATTTGTGCCCAGTAAATGCATAAATATCAGCGGCCTGCGCTGCTGCTTCCAAAGGAATTTGCCCCATGCTTTGGGCTGCATCCACGAGCAGAAAGGGTTGCTGGGCATGATGACGAAGATGGTCTGCGACCGCAGGGATTGGCATTAGCTGTCCGGTGTTCCAGAGCAGATGGGACAGCACAACCACTCTGGTGCGTGGTTTTAAAGCGGCGTCTAAGGCTTGAAGCACGCCAGCGTCGGTTTCGTGTTGTGCCTCTCGCCCTTGCCTGAAGTGCTGAACAGAGAGGTTGTCGACCTCTAGATGTTCCCGTCTGGCCAGTTCATGGCAGGCGGCGACGACTCCCGGGTGTTCGCAATCACTGATTAAAAGGCGATCACCGGCTTCGAAGGGCAGTCCCCAAAGGGGAAGAAGGCAACCACTGGTTACGTTTTCGGTGAGGGCAAGGCGATGGGGTGCCACACCACACATGCGAGCCAGCAACGCACGCGTCTTGTTTGTTTCCACACTGATATACGGCCATACATCCGTGGTGAAGGGGCCCAGTGCCTGGATGTGCTGCCAACTTGTGGTCATGGCCTCTAGCGAAGGCGTTGGCAACGGTCCTTGGCCGCCGTAGTTGAAATAGATCTTGTTGGCCAGCGCTGGACAGAGATCACGGAGAGTATTGCTGTTTTCTTGGGTCAAGGCGGTTTTTCGAAGGGTTCTTTGCTACATCGTTCAAGCACGTTCCAGCTACTAACTGCAGCTGGGTGTGTCTTGTGATTGTCGGTCTCACGTTGGCAAGAAACAGTGGAAAGAGCTAGATGGAAATACCCTGAATGAGGCCGATGCTCGGCTTCCAGCTTTTATCGGGAGCAATAATCGAGTCATCAGAGCAGTAAGAAGCAAACTTTGCTCTGCATCGAAGTCTTTGAGCGGTTGCTGCAATCCATCAAGGCCTATATGGCATTCACCGGCCGTTTACTTCTCATCCACTGATCCCATTAATGACTCGTTCAGATTATTAATCAATGATGTGAGTTTTTACGATCAGTTGTTCGTTGCAGGTTGGTGCTTATTACAGCTGACACCATTTAATGAACAATGCCAAGCCAAAATGACTGAGTAGGTCACTCCCTTCTATTCCTGATGCCATCCAAGCCCCGAAACCGAGTTGGTGAGGTGTATGGAAAACTCACTGTTGTCTGTGCCTCAGAGCGACGTACCAAAAGCGGAAATGCCTATTGGTGGTGTCGATGCTCTTGTGGTCAGGATCGTGAGGTGCCAGGCGACAAGCTTTCGCATAATTCTGCCCGTAAAAAGCCGATCGTGACTGCTTGTTTGGATTGTTCTCGAGAGTTTCAGGTTGAAGGTGTCTGTGCCAAAAATGACCGTGAAGAACGTGAACGACGCATCGATGCGTTGGAGCGCCGATCTTTGCTGATGGGAGTTGTCCCAGATGGATGGCTGACTTTGCCCCTCACAGATGCCCATGCCAGGGAGCTGGGGCAGGTTTTGTTTTTTCGTGGCACCTACTGCCTCCGTGGGCATCTTGCCCCGTATCGAATTAACGGTGGGTGCCTGACCTGTTCTGGTCAAAAGCCTTCTGCGGCTGTTTAACGTTGAGAATGAATTTGCTTCTCGTTTCCCTAAGGACGGATGGCTAAGGCAACAGCTAGTGATAATGTCGCAAAAGAAGAATTCTTGGTTAAATTTCAGGCTTACTTAATCGAAATGCAAGGCAATGTTGATGCTCTTAAAAGTGATGTTGTGCCACTCAGAGATGGGCGGGTCGGAGCACCTAAAATAAAATTCTTTGAATCGCATTGTAGATAACCTCTGCAAATTTGTTCTCCATGGCTACGTTTTGAGCTGATGCTTGATTGGGCGTGGCCGGCGATGATTGGTTGTGGATCCTGCATCCATTCCTTGCAGTGGTGTTGGTCTATCCACTGATTGGGGTGGTGGTGCGCTTGGCCGTTCAGACGCGTGCACGTAGGCTTCAGAAACAGAAGCTCCCCGCCACGGTGGGGCGTGATCACAGCGATCTGGGTGGTTGGCTTGCAGCGGCAGTGGTGGTGCTGGTCTTAATTGCGCTCACTGTTGTGATTGGAACGAAGGCTCCGCTGGCGCAGTTCGAAGGGGGCCTTGCCCGTGCCATTCAGCTGTTGCTTGTGTTGTGTGGAACGATCGTGAGCCTGCTCGCTCTTTGGCGTTGCAAGAGGCCAGGATTGAGGTTGGCTTTTTCTTTGATTACTTGGGCTGGAGTGTTGGGGCTTGGCGCCCAGCCTGAGGTTTGGAGACTTTCGGATAATCCCTTCACGCCTGCCTTTTGGCAGTCCCATTACTGGGCTGGCGTTGGGGTGACGGGCTTGATGTTGTTTTCCCTGGGAGCGCGTGCCGAGATCTTGCGTGACATTCGCATTCGCCGTTTGCATGTCACAGCCAACGTGCTCGCGGCCTTGTTGTTTTTGACGCAAGGCCTCACTGGAACCCGGGATCTTCTTGAGATTCCTCTCAGTTGGCAGAAATCCACGATCTATGCCTGTGACTTCAATGCGAAAACCTGTCCTTCACTGGATCCCAATGCACAGTCCTGACTGACCCCTCGGGCTAAACGGAGGCGGTTGCGGCTTTAGCCCATGCACGATCAGTGAGTGGAATGGGTGAGAGCTAGAAGCAGAAGACTGGTCATGGAGACGGTTCCAGCCATAAGGCAACCAAGGCGCGTGCGATTGACGGCCGGGAGCTCTTCTCGGAATACTGCCATGAGCAGCCCCCCACCAATAAAAGCCGTGGCGATGGCGAGATGAAGATCAGCCACTGGGTGGAGGAGTGCTGCATGCAATAGGCCCAGGACCAGAGCTGCGGTTCCGAACCATCGCGTGCGAGTGCGGAAGATGATGGGATGACGAGCGGCCATGGTCCGATCGGCTAGGAGAACATGGGCGCTGATGGCGATGGTGAACAACACTCCATAGGCCAATCCGGTGCTGATGAGGGATGGAAGGGAATAGGCGTAGAGGTAGCTGATCGCTGCGAAATTGAGAGTGTGCAGGGAGCTTGCGATCTTGCCAGCCTGTCGCTCATGGCTGGCAAGCACCTCAAGGCTGTACGTCACCATGATTTATACGAGGGAGATGAGGAATAGCAACGCCTCTGTGATGGGGGTAGGGGCAAAGGTTTCCATTCCAGGGGCGTCTGATAAGGCTTTGCCATGACTGGCAAGCTCTGGCAATAAGTGCACAAACACGTAGGCCATTCCCGCCCCCTCCAAAAGATGTCCAGCGCACTTGCTCGCGATAAGGTCGGTTTGCCACCCTGCTTGCAAGCCAATGCGCACTAGCGATCACCATCACGCATAAGATGCCGTGACTTTCAGGAAAGATGTCACTCCTCGACTGCCACTCAGGCGGCCAGAATCAAGGGTAGCGCCACGATCAGAACTGATTCAGAAAGCGCAAATCACTGGTGTAAAGGCGGCGAATGTCATCGATGCCATGACGCACCATGCAGAACCGCTCCACCCCCAAACCGGCAGCAAAACCACTCCAACGGTCAGGATCAAGGCCTAACCCCTCCAACACTGCGGGATCCACCATTCCGCAACCCATCACCTCAAGCCAGCGCCCTCGCCATTGGACATCCACCTCAGCGGAGGGTTCCGTAAACGGGAAGTAACTGGCGCGAAAGCGCACCGGTAGGTCACCAAAGAACGCCTTGAGGAACTGCATCACCGTGCCGCGGAGGTGGCTGAAATCCAAACCTTCATCAATGGCCAGCACCTCCACCTGATGAAACACAGGCGAATGGGTTGCATCAACCGCATCCCGCCGATAAACCCGGCCTGGAGCCACGATCCGCACTGGGGGTGGGTTGGTTTCAAGGTGTCGGATCTGCACCGGCGAGGTGTGGGTACGTAGCAACAGGTTGTCCTGCAAATAAAAGGTGTCCTGCATATCTCGCGCAGGATGCTCAGGCGGAATATTCAGCGCCGTGAAGTTGTGGTGATCCGTCTCCACTTCAGGGCCTTCCTCCACCTGATAACCAAGGCCGCAAAACAGATCAACGATCTCCTCGGTGGTGGTGATCAACGGGTGGCGGTGCCCCATCGGCACCCCCTGCGGAGCCGCCGTGACATCCAGGGTTTCAGCTGCGATTCGTGTTGCCATCGCAGCACTGTTCACCGCCTCGAGGCGCTCAGACAGCAGCTGCTGAACCAAGGTTTTCAACACATTGGCGCGCTGGCCTACCAAAGGGCGTTCATTCCCCGGCAGCTTGCCCATCGCCCCCAGCACAGCTGACAGCCGCCCCTTCTTGCCCAACAGACCCACCCGAAGCTGCTCCAGGGCAGTGGCATCGGCGGCCGCCTGAATCTCAACCGCCGCCGCCGCCTCTAGGGCGTCGAGCTGATCAGTGAGCTGCTGCAGGGAGATCGTGGCGCTCAAGGCATTGGTTTCGCGGCAATGACTCTAGGGAGCTATCACGACTAGGTTCCAACCAACGCTTACTAACCCTTCTGATGACTCCCCTGCGGATCCTGATCAGCAACGACGACGGCGTGTTTGCCGACGGCATCCGCACCCTGGCGGCAGCGGCCGCAGCAGCCGGGCATCAGGTGACGGTGGTCTGTCCCGACCAGGAGCGATCCGCCACGGGCCACGGGCTAACTCTCCAAACCCCCCTCCGTGCAGAGCGCGCCGATGAACTGTTTGAACCTGGAATAAAGGCCTGGGCCTGCAGCGGCACCCCTGCGGATTGCATGAAATTAGCCCTTTTTGAGTTGCTTCCTGAAAAGCCAGACCTGGTGCTCTCAGGGATCAACCATGGCCCGAACCTCGGCACCGATGTGTTTTGCTCCGGCACCGTGGCCGCTGCGATGGAGGGCACGCTGGAAGGCCTACCGGCGATGGCAGTGAGCAGTGCCTGTTTTCAGTGGAGAGACTTCCAAGCCGCCGCAAACCTGGCCATCCAGGTTGCAGAAGCAGCCCTTGCCGACCAATGGCCAATCAACCTACTGCTCAATCTGAACGTCCCCCCCTGCAAACATGAGGCCATGGGGAAACTGAGCTGGACCCGCCTCTCAATCCGCCGCTACGACGAGCAATTCAGCCCTCGGGTCGACCCCCGTGGCCGGACCTATTACTGGCTAGCCGGTGAAGCTGTCGAAGATTTTGAATCGGGCGGGGATGGCCCCCGGGACTGGCCCACAGATGTAGCCCAAATCCAAGCCAATTCACCGTCTCTCACACCGATCCAACCGGAGCTCTTCTGGCGGGGAGGCTTAGCCTCCTTGCCATCTTTAGAACCTATCAATTAGTTGAGACGTACGAAAGACGAATTTTTTTACTAGCAGGCGTATAAAATCCAGTCAGCTTAACTCTTTAATTGCGTTGAGAACACTCGGGCGTTTTTACGAGCTAAAGCCTAATTATCCTTGATACATCACGCACCAATAAATTTTAATCTTCATCAATTAATCCAAGAATTATTAACTTTATCAGTTAAATATTATCACTCCCTATCACTATGACCACAGACCCGCTCC
>PAFA01000064.1 GCA_002700845.1 Phycisphaerae bacterium
TCAAGAACTCAAAGCTCTTGGCTACACCAAGCCCGTAGGGGTGGAAGCCAATCCCAGCGGTCCGGAACACGAAGCCGCAATTCGATTGGCTGAAAGCGACAATTGGTCGATCTAATTCTGGTTTGAGTGGCGCGGGCCTTTACGGCACCGGCATGGTGAACTCGATCAGTCAACCAAACAAGCCGCGGGACCGTTTCGGTTTGACGTATACCGATGGATCTTCGCTATGTGCTGTCCATTCAATACGCTTCGGCTTGTACCCGTGCCCGACCAAACGGCTGCAGATATCTTTTCGCAGCTCTGAATCCATGGTGCGCTCGCGTGAAAAGATCCAAAGCCGTTTGTGGTCGGGCTGACCAACCACGCTGTACTCGTAGTTATCACCGAGCTCGATGACCCAATAGTTCGCATTTATTGGCCAAAGAAAGCAAACTTCCCACTGCGCATTCTTGGTATCAGAAACAACTTTTGCCGTGGCATGTTGCTCTTTAAAGGTGCCGTCGAATGTGTCTTTTCGCCCAACGCTCTGAAAGTCAATTTTGCCATCTTTACGCAGGCGGTACGTATTGCGAACCGCCACGTAGTTCTTCTGCCAAGAGTTGGGGTAGCGGCCAATCTCATACCACTCGCCCATGTACCGCTGCAAATCCAACTCCGGCACACATTGCGGCTTGGGCGGTGAGGACATCAGGAAAAGACTTGGAGAAGTGACACAAGTCGCCATCGTGCAGAGTGATTTGCGTCGGTTCATGAAAATCTATTCTACGGCGTCAATCGAGGGGAATGACCACGCGCTGACCAGAAGGTGATTGGGGGGTACGTCTTGGAACTTGTGACAACACCGAACGAAGCGTTGATGCAGGCAGAGCCCAATTCGTTGAGCGGTCAGCGTGTGCGATCTGGAGACCAATCACGCGTCCATTCAAATCAACCAAAGGCGATCCGACCTCTCGTGGGCCCAGTAATGCATCATGGCGAATGGCGGGACCAAAACCGGTACGGCGTTCATTGACTTCAACGATCTCATTGCCGAACGGCTTTGGCAGACCGTCGGCGTATTCCGGTCGACGGCCAAGACGAACCATCAAGCTCATGTCGTCCTCATCGCGAACAATCGATAGTTGGACATGGTCACCAACACGGAACTGTTCCAAGACTTCACGGAGCGACCCTTCAACCACTGTTCCTTCGACCTCGATGATGCGATCCCCTGCACGTAACCCGGCGGCCGCGGCAGCACCTTCGGGAATAATGCTGGCAATCGTTACACCAACCGGATCTTGTTCAAACCGATTCATTTGGACACCCAGGAATGGAGACTCAGGATCCCCAGAGTCCGGCGTCCCTTCCGCAGAACGAGCGCTAAGCACCGCCTTCCCTGGGGCATTGACGCACAGCAAGACTTCACCCAATTCTGGCGTCCGGTCGGTCTGAAAACGCATGGGAGTTAGATCATTCTCCCCCAAATCAAAGACCGCCAGATCAACCTTCGGGTCTTCGTAGACAAGCGTGAGATCGTATTCACGATCCTGATAATCAATCGCCCGCAGAGGTTGGGAGAGTGGGAGTCGAGAAGCTTTGGTCAGCACCAAACTGTCCTCAACCAAGGTTCCAAGTGAAATAGTGGTCCGCTGATCCGCAATTTTCAGAACGCCCTCACGCAAGGACCGTGACAGATGTTCGACGTCGACTGACGCGGTTCTTTTACGGCCGCGTGAGAAGCTGCGATCGAATTGGATCCATGATCGCCAGTTGGGCATATCCGGGACACGCTCCATCAATGTGGCCCAACGCTCTGGTGTCATTTCACGCAAGGCGTTCAAATCAGAGTCGTTGCGGAGGTGTTCGATATCCCACCACCCAAGCTTGATGGCACGATCAAGGCGGGTCCATGCCGCGTCGATTTCCGTATCCATGAGCCCCAAGTCTCCGACGCCCAATGCGTATTGGGCAAACCGTCCATGCCCGCATGCCGCGTGAAACCAACCGTGCGGGGTGTTCTTCCACATGGGATCAGACGTCATTCGGTCCATGCGGGCAATCGTTTGTCGATAGCCACGTTCGGATTTCTGAACCTCAGCGACACTTAACCGTTGATAAGCATCGTCGATCATCATCTCAAGCTCAGGCATGGGATCGCTGTACGTGTTGCCAGCCAACATGAAAGGCTTGGTCAGTTCATACAAATCAATTGGCGTGGCAAAGTTGATGTTTGGAAATCCACCACACGCACTGATGACGCCAACCAACCGTCCGTCCAGATCAAAGAGTCCCCCTCCAGAATCACCGCCATTAAATGGTGCATCAAGTCGAAACCGTGGGCCAACTCGCTCCTGAACTCGGCCAATACGAACCGGCGCTCGTTCTCCAGTCTTAGGAGGATTCGCCACCCAACCGGCAGCCACCACCCATTCACTCCGTTCAACGGAATCAGCAGGAGCGATATTGGCCACCGTGAGATCGTCTGGGGGATCAAGCAATTGAACCAACCCAATATCGAAATCAATTTCTCGGTGGATGGCGGTCAGAAAAATTTGTCCCAGCGTGACGGCTTCCAATTGTCGACCGTCTGCCAAGGTGACTTGGCAATCCAAACCCGCGCGTTCTCCGACATGACCGGCAGTCAAAATCAGGCCATCTTCGCCAATAATGGTTCCCGAACCGTGGCCTTCACGGAAGTCCACCCCTATTTCGATGCAGACCGTGGATTCCACCACAATCTCAGAGACCGCACGGGTCTTGCTGTCAAGTTCCACCAAATTGGCCAACTGAGTGGGATCAATAAGGGAACTGAGGCTGAGAAGAAGGGTCGGTAGCAAGGTCATACTCGAGGTTAGGCAGAAAGACGCAAGGGTGATACGTCGCCATCTCGAAAGTGTTCACTGATCGATGCGAATGCCTGTACCACCAGGGGATCAAACTTCCGACCCGATTCCGAAACAATGATCCGAACGGCGTCTTCGTGCCGCATGGCCTCTTTGTAGGCCCGCCGGTGGGTTAATGCGTCGTACACATCGGCAACTGAAACAATGCGAGCACACAACGGAATGGCCACGCCAGATAACCCAAGGGGATATCCCCCACCGTCCCAATTTTCGTGGTGACACAGGGCAATACGGCATGCGACGTCTAGGAAATCTTGCTCCGGCCACTGCTGACGCATGGCGTTGAGAATGTCAAAGCCCACCATGGTGTGTCGGCGCATTTGGACCCATTCGTCATCAGTCAATCGACCTGGCTTCAAAAGAATGGCATCTGGGGTTGAGACCTTACCGATGTCATGCAATTGACTTGTCTCAGCGATCAATTCAACTTGAGCCGAGGTCAGCGGATCAGGTTCGCCAGGATGAGAAAGGTCCAAACGAACCATCTCCGTTGCGATGGCAGAAACCAAACCACGAATACGGTGCAAATGCTCCCCGGTGTCGTCGTCGCGACTTTCAGCCAACTGAGCAAACCCATAAATCACCGCCCGGTGGGCTTCGGTTCCACCAGCCCGCAGTTCCAAAGACTGAATACGAGCATCTCGTTCGGCCAAAGCCGACTCAAGCGCCGCAATTTGCTCAGCCGAATTTTCAGGATCAGTCGTCACCATGAGAAGCTCCTTGGTCCCCTCCGAAATCGACATGCTTCAGGTAAGGCTTCAACTGTCTTTGTCGAATCTTCGGAGTGACCGGCACAGACCGACCAACCGCTCGACTTCGTCCGGATCACCATCCGCACTCGCATGGATATCGGTTGGCCGCAGAGCTTCGATCACACGTTCAAGATTGTCCGCGCGAATCCCCCCTCCGGGCATCCAGTTGAGGCCTGGGGCCTGCGAACGCATTTGGAGAAATTGTTCAAACCCCGCTTCGATACTGGAAGCCCCGCCAGCAGATAGAACGCGGTCAAACCCCAGTTCACCCAATTGGGCTGCGGCCTGAAGACCATTGGCCGCCACATCAATCGCACGATGAAAAACCGCCTCCAATCCATAACTTTTTGCCGCTTCGAGGATGCAGCGGTTGCTTTCCACATCCAGGCAGCCACGCTCGTCAAGGAATCCAAAGACCACACCATCCACACCAAGCTTCGCAAAGTCATCCAACCCGGCAAGCAAGGCTTGCCCGCCATTGGGACCGACGAGAAAATCCGTGCGATTGCGCAGCATGACGACCACCGATGCATCCGAATCCAAGGCCGCCTCTACCACGCTTTTTTGAGGAGTGAGACCATCCAAATCAAGTCGATCGCACACTTCCAAGCGGTCCGCACCAGCAAGGACTGCCGCTTGAGCAAATGACGATGTCTCAACACAGATCTCAACCCGCGTCTTCACGTGAGATCATCCCTCTCAAGCAAGAAAACACCCGCTTCTCGAAGCAATCGCTTTGATTTTTCAGCACTTTCGGCCCAGTGCTCATCCCCGCCACGCATGGGACGAGTTACCACCCGTGCGATTCCGGATTGAATGATCACAGTGGAACAACGAATGCAAGGAATAAAAGTGACGTAGATCGTTGCTCCCACCGGTGAGACGCCATCTCGGGCGCAGTGCACGATGGCATTCATCTCAGCGTGGACAATCAAATCGTATTTGGCTGGACGCTCCAAACGTTCCGGCAAATCATCAACCCCGCGAGGCAATCCGTTGTATCCCGTGGCTAAAATTTGCTTGTTTGGGCCAACGATTACAGCCCCGACACCGCGCGATGGATCTTTGCTCCATCCAGCGATGTGGTCGGCAAGCTCGAGAAATCGGCGATCCCAATCCGTTTCAGTCATGCCAGCAACATACCGCTGAACGTGCCTCAGGCGTCGAGAACCTCTGACCGCAGAGTCGACACAACCGGTACAGACGGAACTCAGCGGTAAAAAATGCCCAAAAAAACAAATCACCCTGGCATGATCATCAACATGAACTGCAGATACCCACCGACCCCCGAAATGCGAACGATGCCCTGTGTGCTCATCCCAGACTGCCAACCCGGAGGGTTTGGGGTGCGGCTCTTGCCTCCCGATGACAGCAAACCCATCACGCTCCCAATTCAAGACCGGGATCCCAGAGCGGTGTGGGAATCGGTGTGCGAACTCATTCTTTCCTTTGAACAAGAATGCCCAGACATCACTGCACCTTGGCTGCGGCCAACTGAGGCCTTTCTTGAGGCCTTAAATGGTCATTCACCTTGACCGAAGACCACTTGGGGCCTGATGATGGTGGTGTGACCCGCAACGACGACGATCAAGGTGAATTGAAGCTTACGAATCCATTTCGTGATCCGGTTCGACGCCGGATGGCCTCAATGGCATTGCCGGCCATCAGTCGGATGCTTCGTGTGGGAGCGCTGAATAAAATTGTTCAGGACTCCTTGGCCTATCTCCCAGACATGAATGGGCCTGATGCCATTTTGCGGACCATGGGCGCACAGTACGAGGTGTCCGAAGCAGATCTTGCCCGGATCCCCAAGGAAGGACCTTGCGTGGTGGTCGCAAACCATCCATTTGGTGGGATTGAGGGTCTGGCCCTCATGTCACTGGTGTTGCGGGCGCGACCGGATGCCAAAACACTTGGCAACCGAATTTTAGGAACGATTCCAAGCCTCCGCGAGCATCTTCTGTTGGTGGACGTTCTCGGAGGTGACCCCACCGCCAACACCCGAAGCATGCGGGCGACTTTGGGTCACCTTCGCAAAGGTGGCCTGCTGGCAGTTTTCCCCGCCGGAGAAGTTTCACACGCTCGTCTGACGCGACCATTCGTGGCAGATCCACCTTGGTCTGACACCATTGCCCGATTGGCCAAACGGAGCGGCGCTTCCGTCGTCCCGTTGCGGTTTGCTGGTCACAACGGTGTTGCCTTCCAGTTGGCAGGTCTCGTTCACCCACGGCTTCGAACGGCAATGTTGCCCAAAGAAGTCGTCAACAAGAATCATGCCCGTTTGCGAGTGGCAGTTGGGCATCCG
Organism: Phycisphaerae bacterium; assembly: GCA_002700845.1. Classification (GTDB taxonomy): domain Bacteria; phylum Planctomycetota; class Phycisphaerae; order Phycisphaerales; family SM1A02; genus UBA8653. Next base: position 5,943 of record PAFA01000064.1, read on the forward strand.
ATTCGGAAGCGGGATGCAGATGCCTTGAGCGATGCAACCGAGTTGAACGCTGTCATGCGGGCACGCTGTGATCTGTTGGCATTCCGGTGGAGCCGGACCAAAAAGAAGCCCCCTCCGCCCCTGCCTTCGATCACCGTCCCACCTTTGCCCGAAGAAGGCCGTAAGCAAATCGAAGCTTGCCTCGCCCGTGAAATCATCGCTGAACGCGGAGATCTCGCTTTAACAGTGGCGACTCACGATGAGATTTCCAGTGTCATGCCCCATATTGGTGCACTGCGAGAACAGGCGTACCGCGCGGTCGGTGAGGGCTCCGGAAAGGATTTGGATCTCGACGAATACGACAAGCATTACCAACATCTGTTGCTGTGGGACCGGGGCCAGCAACGACTTGGTGGGGCCTATCGACTTGGATTTTCCGAAGACATTCTGCCCAACATCGGAAAGCGTGGCTTGTACACCGCGAGTTTGTTCGATTTCAGTCCTGACTTTTTCAAGCGTTTGGGGCCAGTCGTTGAGCTCGGTCGGTCATTCCTCTCCAGTGATTACCAACGAAAGCCCGCAACTCTGATGCTGTTGTGGCGAGGCATTGTGCAGAACATCGCGCGACACCACCCTGAATATCGATGGATTCTGGGGCCGGTCAGTATTCCGCCGGACCACACCCGCCCCAGCATGCGGGTCATTGCGAAATACCTTGAACAACCCCACGTCAAAAGTCCGTTTGCCACGGAAGTCAAAGCACGAACCAAACTGAAAAAAGGGGTGCCGCTGCGACCGCTGCCCAAGATTGACCGGTTGGCAACGTCCGCTGAAGAACTGGACAACCGCATCCAAGAGATTGATCCCATGGGTCGAGGCGTCCCAGTATTGATGCGTCAATACCTCAAAATTGGAGCTCGACATCTTGCCTTTAATGTTGATCCTGAATTTCACGACACGGTTGACAGTTTGATGCTGGTGGACGGACCAAATATCGAACGCCGAATGCGATCTCTGATTTTTGGCCCCTACGAAGCGGCATACTGCCGTCGGCATGGTGTCGAGGTGGAACAAAAAGACAGGGCCTAAAGGCCATTTTTATCTGACGTGCCTCAAAATGGGGGCATACTTCCTACGGATGAGCCCGGAAGGGAGCACTCGATGGACCGACCCAACGTTAGACCTCTCCCCACACCTGCAGATACATCGGTTTTTATCTCTGCATTTGTCGCTGAAGCGCCATGCCATCGATTTTCGGACGAAATACAGATTCACCACATTGCCGCCGACGACCCCAATCTGGCCCCACGGGTCTTGGAGTTGCTCGACGCAGGCTTTGCCGTCGTACTGCGAACCAATACAGGCTGGGAGCAAGTCATTCTCCCTCGCCGCACTGAGCAATCGTCGGGCGACTCGTCCTGAGTGGTGTGCTGAGGTACGGTTTCGTGCTGAAACTGGAGTGCTGTTCCGATGACCTTGCTGACTATCTCTGCCTTGCTGTGGGCCTCAGGCCTTCCACCCTTTGAGCCTGATTTCAGATCTTTGTTTGATGGACAAAGTCTTGAAGGCTGGATTGGTGACACTTCGGGACATGTCGTACGGGATGGTGCCATTACGGTGACCCCGCAAGGAACAAATCTCTACACCTCTGAAGAGTTTGCCGACTTCGTACTGCGATTTGAATTCAAACTCACCCCTGGTGCCAACAACGGACTCGGTATTCGGACGCCACCTTCTGGTGATGCTGCTTTTTTGGGTCTAGAACTGCAAATCCTTGACTCCACGCACCAGAAATGGTCAAACCTCAAAGACTGGCAACATCATGGCTCGTGTTACGGAGTCGCGCCGGCGGAACAAGGTCACTTGCTTCCCTGTGGCTCATGGAATCGACAAGAAGTGACAGTGCGAGGTCAACACGTACGCGTGGTCTTAAACGGCGCAACCATTTTGGATATTGACTTGAACAATGTTGCCCCAGAGGGCAAGACCCTAGACGGCGCTGCACACCCAGGACTCAAACGACGCCAAGGGCACATCTGCTTTTGCGGGCATGGTGATGAAGTTGCGTACCGAAAACTACGGATCAAGAAGCTTGATTGATCAGCCACGTGGATGGCATGCACATGATCCCCCGCAAGGCCCCCCAGGTTGGGGCCCAGCATCATTCTGACCGACAACCCCAAGCCCAAGGCCCTTCGTGACCTGAGCCTCAGCTGGCGTATCACCAAGATCCAATTCTGCTTCTTTACAGAGCTGCCCCCAGGTCTTGATCGTGGTGGACATCGAGTGCATCACTTCAACGGTCTGCCCATTTGCTTCGCAGGTGTAGTCGTAAGTCGGCATGATGACATCCTAGGCCATCGATCGGTGGGCGAGACACCACACCGTGCCAGCGATGGCGGCCGTACTCACTCGAAGGATTGGGGTAGGCAGATGCAGGGCCGGGGCAGAGACCGTGGCAAATGCCTCACGCTCCTGTGGGCTCCACCCCCCCTCTGGGCCAACGACCAGCAGTTCAACCTTTTGATCCACAATGGCCTCGCCAGCTTCAGGGTGTTCGTCAAAGACGATTGCTCTCCCCGTTGAGAATTGCTCGAGCAAGGCGTCAAACTCGATGACGCTTACTTTGAGAGGCTGGGGTCGTTCGCACTGACGAGCGGCTTCGATCGTCAGCCGATTCAGTTTGTCGTCTGATGGCAATCGAGCCAAACCCGCCTGAGATCGGTCGGCCTTAAAAAACAACAATTCCGCCACACCAAGCTCCGAAAGACTGGCAATCAATCGCTTGACCACCGCCGGTTCAGGGGCTCCCACCGCAACCCGAAGCGGGTGCACAGGCCAAGGACTCTGGATTACGCTGTCAATTCGAGCCGAATTGCCCTCGAAAGTGACCTGGGCGACTTGGCCCGCCCGATTGAACAATTCAGCCTGGGCACCGCCCCGCCGAACCGTCCTGAGATACCGGAGTTCTTCAGCTGGAGGGGTGACCACCGACCCCACCTCGAACCATTCGTCAACATAAAGGCGTATCACATCATGATTGTGAGGTCTTTTGACGGCCCGTGCTAGGCTGTATGTCCACTTCGAAAGGAATCTTCCCATGATGTTGACGCTTTCCCTGACTTTGGCCTCGAACTTACTCCTGGCCCCCCCAACCGAAGAAGAGATCAAGGCCAAGATCGAGACCGCCATGACTTTTTTCCGTGAAAAAGGCGACGACTTCTCTTTGGAAGATCCAGAGTTCATCGCCGTCCTCGACACCCAGCTTGAAGGCGTGGATCCAGCCGAATGCGATATGCAAACGGTGCAAGCCATGACCATGCTCTGGAACTACACCCCCAACAACAAACCAGCTTGGGTGGGCCGCATCAAATCATTGGCCCAAGGCGATGGCTGGCTTGATGCTGCACTCATGCTGGCTGGTCTTGACGAAGTTGACGCCGCTTTGGAGATTGGCTCCATGCACGGCTTTGCCGAAGTACCAGATGAGCGATTGGGTGAAGTCATTACCGCGTTGGCACAACTCGAAGACAGCCAACTTGAGATGATGAAATATGAGTTGCCACAACTCATTGACCGACTTCCAGCCGATGGCCCTGCCCTTTACGACTGGATGGAATTTCCCAAACTCCTGGTCAAAGCTGGAGTGGATTCCACCATTCGAAAATCCTCACATGGCAAGTTGGTGGCAGCGATCGAAGCCGTCGCCGGAACCGCCGAGGGTCGCGAAAAGCGCATGATGGACAGTGCTTTGAAAGTCCTCAAAGGTGCCGCCGGGCGTGGCGAACTCCTCGGCTTCGATGCCCCAAAAGTGGAACTCCTTTGGAATTCTGTGGGTGAAGAATGGAGTTGCTTTTGCTGCATGAAAGGCAATGTGGTGGTGGTCGACTTCTGGGCAACTTGGTGTGGTCCTTGCGTTGGCTCCTTTCCACAAGTGAAAGAACTCGTTGAGTACTACAAGGGGTACAACGTGATTGTTCTTGGTCTGACCAGTCCCCAAGGTGCAGTCAACTTCCGAGATGATCGCGGACGGGTGGAATGCAAGACCAACGAGGACGAATTTGCCCAGATGACTGAGTATGTCAAAGCCATGGACATCACTTGGCCAATCGCTTTTGCCAAGGAAGACGTCTTCAACCCTGACTTTGGCGTCCGAGGTATTCCTCACGTTGCGGTCATCGGTGCCGACGGCAAGACGGCGTACAACAACCTCGACCCACGTGATCCCATGGCCGAAAAGGTGAAGAAGATCAATGGTCTGCTGAAGAAAGCTGGGCTGCCCCATCCGGCAGCATTCGAGGGCTGAATTCAGTCGCTCTAGCTTCAAGTTTGAGCTTAAA
>PAFA01000065.1 GCA_002700845.1 Phycisphaerae bacterium
AAGAAGACTGTGACCAAGAAGGCAGCTTCGGCAAAGCCGGCGGCCAAGAAAGCCGCTTCAAAGAAGACGACGGCCAAAAAGTCTGCCACCAAGAAGGTGGTGGCCAAGAAGCCGGCCGCCAAGAAGGCGACAGCGAAGAAGTCCACGGCCAAGAAATCCGCCGCGAAGAAAGCAACAGCAAAAAAAACCCCCGCCAAGAAGACGTCCAAGAAGACATCTAAGAAGTCGGGCAAGAAGTAATCAAGCTCAATTACCCCTGGGAGTGAGTCATGGCTGGACACAGTAAATGGGCAAATATCAAGCACCGCAAAGCTCGCCAAGATGCGGCGAAGGGTAAAGCATGGAGCCGTTGTTCAAAGGCCATCATCGTGGCCGCCAAGGCTGGCGGTGGCGACCCTTCGATGAACCTCACCCTTCGTTATGCCATCGAAGATGCCCGGGCAGAAAACATGCCCAAGGACAACATCAGTCGGGCGGTCAAGCGAGGATCGGGTGAATCTGGTGAGAACATTGAATACACCGCGGTCCGGTACGAAGGCTATGGGGCCAACGGAGTCGCATTTGTAGTTGACACTCTTACTGAGAATGTAAACCGCACCGCTCCGCAGATTCGATCAATCTTTGACAAGGCTGGCGGCAACATGGGCAAGCCTGGTTCTGTGTCTTTCGGATTTGACGAAGTCTCACTGGTGATCTTGCCTTCAGAAGGCCTCGATGAAGAGAGGGCAATGGAAGTTGCTCTCGAAGCCGGCGCTGAAGATGTCCAAGCGTCCGATGGGATGTACGAAGTTACAGGGCCGCCCGCGGCTTGTTATGCCATTCGAGATGCATTCGTTGAAGCGGGGGTTGAGCCGAGCTCATTCGAGCGAACAATGATCCCGCAAAATGAAGTGGCCTGTGATGTAGAAGCCGCCAAGAAAGTTCTTCGTTTGTTTGACACACTCGACGAGCACGATGATGTTCAGAAGGTTTACCACAATGGTGACCTTCCGCCAGAAGTGTTCGAAGCCTAATTGCCTTCAGACTTATGACTTGTCTTCGGCGGCTCTGGGATGAGCGTCGTCAAAGGCTTCCCGAAGTCGTCCGGTTGACACATGGGTGTAGACCTGTGTTGTCGAGAGAGACTGGTGTCCCAGAAGTTCCTGCACGCTTCGGAGATCTGCACCAGAATCAAGCAGGTGTGTTGCGAAGGAGTGACGCAGGGTGTGTGGGCTGATTTCTGGATCCAGGCCCGATTCCTCGAGATACTTTGAAACTTTTCGACGGACAGAGCGGGTCGATAAACGACCCCCGTGCTTGTTCACAAAAAGCGGACTTGTCGGTCGATCTTCCGAAGATGGCGCCCGGGAATCTTTGTTCAGCAGCTCCATATAGGTCAAGATTGCAGCAGTCGCGTGTGAGCCAAGTGGCACCAGCCGTTCCTTGCGACCTTTACCTTGGACCACGATCTCACGTTGCTCAACGTTCAAATCTTCATGATTGATGCCAACCAATTCGCTGACTCGAAGTCCTGTTGAGTACAGAGTTTCAAGGATGGCACGATCCCGCGCGCCCAAAAGATTGGTCGTATCCGGGGTTGAGAGCAAGCGTTCGATTTGCTCAAGATCCACTGCTTTTGGCAGTCGCTTTTCTTGCCGCGGGGTTCGGATCAAAAGCATCGGGTTATCTTGCCGAAGCTCGCGTTTCTCCAACCAGCGGTGGAACGAACGAAGCGTGGCAATCTTTCGTGCCATGGTCGCAGGGGAATATTCCTGTTCGGCCAAGGTGGCAAGGAATGCTCGAATTCGATCGGTATCGCCCCCGAGGATCAGCCCGGTGACGGTGTCCGTTCCGGGCACACCTTTCTCGAAAGCAAGTGCTTCGGTCGTCTCGGAAGCAGGGGCTCCCAAAATATCTTCCAAGAACTCAACGTACTGCCGCAGGTCTGCCCCGTAGCACCTTGAGGTGTACTGGCTGAAATGGCGTTCGTCGAGCAAGTACTCGGTGAAGGTCTTAACGATGGGGAGCATCTGGTTCATGGCGTCCTTGTCCTTGACAGTGCTATCGGGCGTTCTTGATCCGTCCGTGGAGAACAACACCGGATTCAGCGGCTTCGAGGTGGATTAATGCGGGTTATGCGGGCTGGGATAGCTTGGGCTCATCTGAGATTCCGGTCGAAGGTGGGTTTCAATTACGGAAGCGGCCAGGGGATCAAGATCACCACGAAGGGCGAGATCAGCCACTGCGTTCCTTAAAACGTTCTCTTCGCCTGCTAGACATCGGAACATCCAAACGTGTCCTCGGAGTTCAAGAGCCAGCAGCCGTTCTTCTGAGGTGTGCAAGGCGGATCCCTTCTGGGGACCCAATGGTCCCCGGTTACATGCCCGCGTTCGGTTTTGTGGCCATGAGGGCCTCAAGCAACCGATCCGCGGCGTAGCGGAAGTACGAATCCAGTTCCTTCAGAGGGGCATCGTGCCCAACTCTGCTTCGGGACCACGTCTTGGCATCTGATGCGGTGTCGGCGTCTCGGGCATCGAACACGCGACCTGCTCTTGAGGCTTGAAGCTCCGGCGCGGGTTGTGCACCAGGATCAAACGGGGAGGCATCAGTTTGAACTGGGTCAAGTGGATTGGCTTCATGAATGCGACGTTCATGAAGGACACCTTCAAGCCCCATTACAAATGGTGGGTAAGGATCACATGCTGTTATCGAGACCGAAAGAATGGTCTGAACTCCGAGAACATCCGCCAGGCGGTCCAACTCAGCAGGTGTCCGGGCTCGTTCGAGGCCCAGTTCTGCCAAAGCCGCACGGACACGGTCGGTGGGGGGGACAAAGAGATTGCCATCTCGGGCCAAACGTTCTGCCACCATGTCGGTGGCTCGGTCAGCTTCAAGTCCAGCCCATCCGGATTCATTCCGAATGGGTTGGACAGCAACTCCAAGTTGTTGATTTTGCTCAGTTTGCATCAATTGATGCTGGCAGCCCCCGAAGAGGAATACCGAAAGCAAAAGACCCAATTGGATTCGTACAGTTGTCATGGCGTCCTGCCTGTTTGTCGACGTGACACCCACGCCGAGAATGGTTCAACGGGCCCGCAAGAGCCCATAAACCTTATTTCGTCCGTTCAGCATCTTTTCCAAGAGTGATCGACGAATTTCGTGATGGTTCACTGAAAGCATGCAAGCCAGATTCTCCGGAGCGGCGTCCGGCAGCATGGATTCGCTCGTCAAAGCCCCATGCCATGGACCAGAACATGTCGGCTGTATCGACATGAATTTCAATGGGGCGTCCACCATCAGAACTCACGGTCCAGATGCCTGAGAGCGGTCCTCCGGAACTGCGGGTACGCAGGAAAGCCAGATTGAGTCCATCTGGCGACCAGCTTGGGGCGATGGCACCGTATCCATCCTCAGTTGGGGCAATGATTTGCGCAAGTGCTCCGGTTCGACCATTGTTGTTCACCTCAAGGGTGAAAATTGACCAAAGTGGTCCATCGGCTTGGGGACGGTGTTGAAAGGCGATCCGATTTCCTGCGGGATCCCATGAAGGGTGCCGGCCGGGGGTCTGAAGATCGATATCTCGACCATCCACAAGGTTTCGGATCCAGATGCGGTAGCCGTCGGTGGAGCCTGGCACACTGCGGGCGTAGGCCATCCACTCGCCATCGGGCGAGATGGAAGGCTCAAATTCATCGATGATGTCGTCGTGAGTGACTTGTTCCACGGGGCCTGTGCCATCGGCCCGCGTGCGAAGAATGTCCCAAGACCCCCATCGGTTGCTTGAAAAGTACACCCAGGTCCCATTCGGGCCGTAGGTGGGCATGCGATCCTCGCCTGGTGCTGGGGCAATGGAGATACGAGCCCCATCGCGTCCTCGATCCAGTCGTTGGACATACAAGGCTGATTCGCCGGGCTGCTGCTGCTCGCTGTAGACCATGTGGATCCCATCCACGCTGGTGGCAGGATCAGCAAGTTCACCTCGAGCCGTGTGGACCACATCGGCCCAGCGGCCCGGTTGGGGTGGGGGAGGGGGGGGAGCATCCTTCAAAACGACCACTTCTTTGGTGCAAGCGGTCAGCAGGAGGGCAGCCATCAGGGGTATGAACCAAGTGTGCACATCTTTTCATCGGATTCCTTGGGAACTCGGCTTGAACCACAGGAGAGAAGACGCTGGGTTCTCTATAATGGTTCTCTTGCATCCCAGACCTCGTAGCTCAGTCGGCAGAGCAGTGGACTTTTAATCCATTTGTCGTGGGTTCGAGTCCCACCGAGGTCATTTCAGTGTCACGGAGGACAGCGTGGTTGGTTCGACGGTTCCAAATCCACTGGTGTTACACGCCAGTTGGTCTTCAGGCAACATCAACGTCTGGGCAGAATCTTCTTTGGAAGCTTTTGCCGAGGGTGAAGTTCTTTTTACCGCATTGGTTGAAGCAGGTCTTCCCGAAGCAGCGTTGACTGGTGTTACTTCTCTCCAACTTGAACTTCCCAAAATTGCGGGGCATCACGTTGCCAGTGATCGCATGCAGGACGTGTCGGGTGTGGTCTTGGAAGAGGGCGGTGAGTTGGATGGTTCGATTTGCGATACCCCTTCTGTAGGGTTGCGGGCTGATCATCTTGGTCACTTGGCTCAGCTTGAAGATTCCAAAATTATTCGTCTGGCTCACGATGTTCGGTGGTGGCTGGATGTCGGTGATTTTGCCGCTGAGCTCATGCTTCGCCACCGGTACGTGCCCACGTTGGTTCGGCGTCGTGACCGCACGCTGACCGCACGTTGGTCGCCGTGGTTGCATGACCCAACCGTACGTGGAGAAGCGGAGCGGTTGCTCGGTTCGATGCCCGCGGTGGTATTGGCCGACGAATCGGTGGCGGGACAAAGTGCCTGGGACATTTTGGTTGAAATTCTCGTTGAGTTGATCGACTCGCGGGTTCGTCGTGTTCTTCGCGCGGAAGATTATGTCGACAGTATCGATGGACAAAATTCGGAAGATCCATCCGTAGCTTGGCTTTCTGGCTTGCTCGACACAGGAACTTCGATTTCATCAGATGGCGATGCGGCCTCAACGCTGTTTCGTGGCGCGAGTGAATGGCTCGGTACGCTTTCAGATCCAGAAGACGGCGCGGGAATCCGTCTCGGTCTTCGTTTGCTCGAACCGCCGAAGGATGCTGACGCAAAGAGTGCACGCTGGACGGTGCAATTCTTTTTGCAAGCGGCTGGAGATGAGGGGGAGCGTCTTGAAGCAGACGAAATCCACAACGATCCGGAAGCTGGACTTCGTTTGGGTATGGCCCGCCGCGCGCCAGATGAATTGCTTCTCGCCGAATTGAGTCGTGCTGCTCGAGCGTGTCGAGAACTTGAACCTGCGTTGGAAGACGCAAAACCCGCCGAACTTGTCCTCGATACTGTTTGTGCTCATCGGCTCTTGACCGCTGGTGTGCCCTTGTTGCGTGAAGCAGGCATCGTGGTTGAACTTCCTGAGTGGTGGAATACCCGCGACCGGGGTATTGGTTTGCGTTTGAGTCTGGCTCCAAGTGAGTCTGAAAGTGGAAGCACCTCGGATCTCGATGCTGGGGCCAGTGTTCTTGGTCTCGATGCGTTGGTTGACTTTAAGTGGGAAATCTCGGTCGGCGACCAAATTTTGTCGTTCGACGAGTTCCAAGCTCTTCTGGCTGAGGCACGTCGAGGTCCGGTGTTACGACGTGTCCACGATCAGTGGGTCGAACTTGATCCTGAAATGCTGGCGGATGCGGCAGCGCGCTTGGCTGCGGCTCGCGAAGGACAAGGCACCATCTTGGAAGCCATGCGGATGGCTTGGGAGGGTGAAGAGGGTGGTATTCCTCTCACTGGTATCGAAGCATCCGGCTGGATTTCCGAACTTCTGGACTCTGGCTCCTCGAATTACACCCAAGTTGAACAGCCCGAATCTCTCCAAGGGGAATTGCGTCCTTATCAACAACGTGGTTTGTCTTGGCTTGCCTTCTTGGATCGATTCGGTCTTGGCAGTTGCTTGGCTGACGATATGGGTCTGGGAAAGACCGTCCAGTTGTTGGCGCTTCTTTTGCATGAACGCAAAGGTGGGGCGCAGCCTGGCTGCACATTGTTGGTGGTCCCCACTTCAGTGGTCTCCAACTGGAAGCGGGAAGCGCAACGCTTTGCCCCAGAGTTGAGAGTTGCTATTCATCATGGTCTGGAGCGGGCCAGCGGTGATACGTTCGATCGTATGGTTGAATCCAGTGACATTATTGTCACGACCTACTCTTTGGTTGGCCGTGATAAGGAAGATCTTGAACGTACCCAATGGCACCGCGTTGTTCTCGATGAAGCTCAGTACATCAAGAACCCGCCGACCAAACAAGCCGCCACCATTCGTTCGCTTTCGGCCACCCGTCGTATCGCACTCACGGGTACGCCAGTTGAAAATAGGTTGTCTGAGCTGTGGTCGATTATGGAATTCTTGAATCCTGGTTACTTGGGTTCTTCTGGCGAATTCCGTCGCCGCTTTGCCGTACCGATTGAGCGACACCGTGATAATGATCGCGCTGAGCGTTTGCGAAAAATGGTTCAGCCTTTCGTATTGCGAAGAGTGAAAACAGACCGATCCGTAATCGATGACTTGCCGCCATGCACCACAACCATTGAGAATGCCACGCTGACACCAGAGCAAGCCACGCTTTACGAGCAAGCAGTCTCCGGCATGATGGGGGAACTTGGAGAGTCTGAAGGCATGCGTCGACGCGGACTGGTGCTAGCCATGCTGGTCCGACTGAAACAGATTTGCAATCACCCTGGTCTGGTCGATGCTGATGCCAATTCTTCAGAGCTTGGTATTGATCCTGAAGCGATCCGTAATCGTTCTGGCAAGTGTCGCCGCTTGTGCGAGATGCTCGAGGAAGGTCAAGCCGCAGGATCCAAGGCGTTGGTCTTTACTCAGTTCCGTCGCATGGGGCATTTGCTGGTCTCCATGTTGCGACGAACTCTGGACCGTGAGGTCTTGTTCCTGCACGGCGGTACACCAACGGCAAAGCGTCAAGAAATGGTGGATAGATTCCAAGAAGCCGGGAATGAGATTCCAGTTTTTGTACTTTCGTTGAAGGCAGGTGGTGTTGGTTTGAACCTTACAGCCGCCAATCATGTGTTCCACTTCGATCGCTGGTGGAACCCAGCCGTTGAGAACCAAGCCACCGACCGAGCCTTTCGCATTGGTCAAACCCGCGCCGTCCAGGTCCACAAGTTTGTCTGCTCAGGAACACTCGAAGAGCGAATTGATCGCATGATCGAATCGAAGGTCGAGTTGGCAAGGAATATTGTCGGATCCGGTGAAGGTTGGCTCACCGAGCTTGATACGGATGAACTGCGAAGCCTCTTGGCATTCCGTGGTGGTGATTTTGAGGATGATGAATGATTGAGCCTCAGTACCAACACGAACGAACCGAGCCTCGACGAGTGAAAAAAGGCATCATCGTGGCCGAAGATGGCCCCACATGCGCTGGGGACTCTCCGGCATCTCGGTTGTGGCAATCGGTCATGGAACGGGCTGGAAGTGAAGCCAAGACCGAGGGCGCGCGTTGGGGTGCGTTGGGCCAAGCCATGGCGGTCTCCGGCATTCCAGGTCGACTGCGTGTTCGCGTGCAAGGTATTCGGCGTCAGCCCCATGAGGTGGATCTTCTGATTCCTGTCCTCTCCGAATCCATTCGTGAGATGGCGGTGGAGCGGTTGAGTGAAGACCCTCGTAATTTGGTTCGGATCGAAGAGGGTGGCATCCCAACCAGCTTGATCGGCTTGATTCGAGAGCTTGGTGGTCGTTTGGTCCCCACTGGCGCCGACTTGTCTGCAGAACTGGATGAAAAGTCTATTGGCTTTGAGCACCGGGTCGTATGTGCAGCCGCAGCTGCCGCACAATCTCTGGAGCAAGACTTGAAGCCGTTGCTGATCGCTGTCGGTCTTCCGATGGATGACTTGGCTGTTCTGCTTCGTGATGCCCGTGCCGTCCGGCTTCGTGGTGCCCTGACCGCTCACCGAGATCCGCGGCCTACTACCTCAGGTCCGGATCCTGAGCGAAACTTCTGGCGGGGGCGCACTTCGACGCAAGCTGAGTCCATGGGGCCATTCCCCCCACTGGCTCTGCTGATGCGTCTAGGGAAGCCACCATTGAAGGGTCGCTTTCCAATGGTCGGTCTCTTGGAAAGTATTTACCGAACAGTGGCAGAAGATGTTGACCGGGATCGCGCCGAACGGGACGAAGCGATGGCTTCGCCCCCTTCGTATGACGATTGATTGTTCAGCGAACCGTTAGCTCCATGAACTCAGGAGCAGCAGGACATCTTGGAAGCCCACGCTGCCGTCACCATTGATATCGGTGGGGCAAGGTGAACCACAGGGGCCAAAAGTGCTCAAGAGGGCAATGAGGTCTTCGAAGTCCACATCCCCATCGCCATCAAAGTCGGCGGGCTCGCCGGTATCGCAGGACTGCACTGAAATTTCCACTCGGTCAACGGCTGACTCAACGACTGATCCGTCACCAATGTCACTCGAGATAAACCGAATCCGCAAAGTGTCAGTTGGGGTGACAAAGTCGGCCACACGGAATTCCTTGCGCACCCAACCTCCAGAGGACTCACTGGAGTTTCCGGGAACCGTCTCCAGATTGACCCAAGTGGATCCGTTGTTGGGTGAAATTTCGACGGTGAACGGATCGCCACCTGGGCTGGCTCCGGTGGAATTGTTGTGCCATCGCCAGTAACTCAATACGGCTTCGGGGTTACTCACGTCCAATATCGGTGAAGTCAAAATGGTTTCTCCGCCGTCGACATCGCTGTTGCAGTCACCACCATTGGTTGAGTTGTCCGTCAAGAATGCGTTGGAGCTGCCATCTGGGGTGCTGGTCGGGTTGCCACGATCACAGCTCGTGATGGGTATCCCTCGGGTCCATTGTCCGTCAGTAGCGGTGCCACCAACAGTCCACCCGCCATTGGCTTCAAACTCATCGATGAAGAGAACATCCAGATTGTCTACAACCGTGGCGTCAAAAGATCCCAGGCGACGCTCGCCCCCCGTTACGTCTGAAGCGGCCACAGACCATGAGATTGAAGCAGTGCACGGAAGAGGACCGGTAGCCCCAACCCATCGGTCACTCGTAGGATTGAGTGTGAGGGGGGTGCTGTTCGGTGAGCCATCGACGGTGTAGTCGAGAGTCGGTGAATTGGGATCAAGTGCACCAGGCTCTGTTTCTTCGATTTGCAGTGAAACCGTCAGCCCGGCACTTTCAATAGTTGATTCTGGTGCTGCGTCCAGAGTGAGATTGAGGGGGACCCCGGGACCGACTTCGGGCAGGTCGGAGCGATAGAACTCCAAGGTGCAACGCATTCGTCGGGCTTGATCAGCGGTGAACTGATTCATACATGCATCGTCTGAGTAATCCATGTAGTTGTTGACAGGATCCAAACTGCCGCAAGATGATGGTGTCCCACAGCCAAAGTTTGGTTGACTCTCGGAATTGGTATCGCAAACCAAATCTCCTGAGGTGCTGCACCCAGAATCACAGCCACCTTGAAAGGTGTGCAGCAGCCCAAGGTAGTGGCCCACTTCGTGAGTCAAGGTCCGACCAAGGTCGTATGGTGCTTGGGTTGAGCAGTCTCCATAGGATGACCAAAGCACCACCACGCGGTCGCTGGTATCACCGGCAATGCCTTGTTGTGGAAATCCAGGGACGTACCCAAGATTGCCACTGGCGGTATTGGTGTAAATGTTCATGTAGCGGGATGGGTCCCAGGCCAAACTGTTCCAGTAGTTCCCACCGTCGTTGAACCAGGTGCTGTTGTTCGAAAACGTAATCCCATTCGTGGGATTGCCGTCCGGATCAATTTCAGCGAGAAAGAATTCAATTTGGACGTCGGTCCCTGGCGCACCATTGGTTCCGGGCAGGGCTAGAAAATCTTCATTGAGGATTCGTATCCCACTCTCAACGCAGTCCACCGAAAGGTTGCCTTGACTGCCGTTGCTTATGACGTGAACGACGCAAGGAATCCGATACAGCGTCACACTTGGGTCATAGACCGGTGATGGATTGGTGGAACTGAGCGAGCAGTCCGCGCCAGATCCGCCGAAGCCATTGATCCCATCCTCGATCGATTCGGTATCAATACCGCATCGCCACAACCGCCCTGGGCGAGCGGTGAAATAAGCTTCCCAATCTGAATAGGTAATGTCGTCTTCAACGATTCGACCATCTGCGTACTGCCAGGGACCCACGTGATCCGGTGGTGGTACATCAGCAGAAGCAAAAAATCCAAGAGCGAAGATGGCGGAAATCATCATAAAAACTCGATTCAAGAAATGACGCCGGCGGTTGAAATGAATGGCCAACGTCTAAATTTAGGGTCAGCAGGGACCCCATTTGGAAAGCAGGATCAAGAGGTCGTTGAAGTCCACCAGACCGTTGTTGTCAATATCTTCATCGCAGCTTCCACAGACACCCCATGCCCCGAGCATCTCAAGAATGTCAGCAAAATCAACCATGCCATTGTCGTTCAGATCTTCTGGGCATGGCGGCGGAGCGCAAGAACTTGACGCACAGTCGATGGCGTCTGATGACCCGCCGACGGCGTTGCAAGTCTCTGGCGAAACAAAGAGGCAGGTGCCCGAAGCTAAGCAGCATGCACGCGGCGCACATCCATTGTCATCACAGCCTGAACCCAAGCCAAGGAAAGTGCCCCCGGCAACGCTGCACCCATTGGGTGTGAGTTCAGAGCAATTTGCAGACCCGAAACAGCAGGCGCCAACGGTTGGACCTGGGCACGGTGATGGATTGCATGAGGTGTTCCCACCTTCGAAGGAGCCGCCAGCGGATTCGCAGTCTTCATTGAACACTGAAGTGCAAGTGCCATTGGAAAAGCAGCAGGCTCCGGGGGCCGGAATGCCAAATTCGCCACCTCGGGATTCGATGTCATTGCGATACACCGCAGTTCCCGTCCACCAAGAGATATCGCCGTAAGTGCTGAATGATGTTGTGCCGCCAGACAGGACTCCTGCGATCACCCATTCGCCCGCAAGCTGCACGAGGACCGGTCCGCCACTGTCGCCAGGTGCGGTGGTTGCTTCATATTGAACCGGTGTTGAACTGCTTCCACCAATGGTGTTGGCATTGCCCGTACCGTTGTCGAAATCAGTTGAAATGATGTTGCTTCCTCCGCCACCACTCGCCGGAGATCCGTATCGATCGATAATGTTTTCCCCACCCCAGCGGTAGCCATCGTCGGAGAAATTGTGCCCATTGCTTCCGAGTCCGTTGAGGCCGTAGCCAACGGTGGCACATTGCATATCAAGGAGGTTGTTTGTTTCATCAATCAACCGCATGGGTTCAGCGACACTTGTCGGAATTGATGAGGTCAAGGTCAAGATGGCCACATCGCCACCATCAAGCAAAGAGCCGCCGCCATCGGGAAGGAATGATGACTGTACGTTGGCAAAGAACAAACTTCCGTTGTTGTTCAGGTTGTCACCAAAAACGACTTGAGTACCGGGGCCGATGCCGCAGTGCCGAGCTGAAAGAACAACGTTTGGAGCAATCAAGGTGCCAGTGCACCCACCCACATAGACAACGGCATCAAATGCCGCTCCGTACGAGCGTCCTCCCGCGACCCCCATGGCATTGTTCACAACAATTCGAGGGAAGACCCCAGACATGTTTTGCTGTGTATTGGTGTAGTAGTTGTTTGTATCAATTTGCCGCTGAGACAGTATTTCGCCAGTGTGTCCATCAACGATGGATTCCATGTGCGTCGGGCTGATCGGCAAATCGGACTCTTCAAGGGTGGTGGTGATTTTCCAGCACAACGAGGCTTTCTCATCGCGTTGGAACCAGATAAGTTCAGCTGATGAATCGATGAACAGATCTGTATGGGATTCAGCGATGGCACGTGCGAACTTCTCGTCAATCGATGGGTAAGACCGATCTAGTCCGAGATCTTCAAAAGATTCATCGAAAACGTATGTGGGAAAGTCATCTTCGTCATTGATGACGAGGACCCGGGAGCCGTGTACAGGAACTTCGTCAATGTACTTTTGGTATGCAACCGTTCCAGCAGGGTCATACGACTCTGGCTGAACCTTTTCGATGTGAATTCCATCCTCAAAGAGATAAGCCGTTGCGGGGTAGTCCTTCAAGAAAGCCTTGGTGAGGGCATCGTCTGCGGCGGCAAAATTCGCCGAAACAAAGGCGGTAAGTGCAAAGACTTTGAACTGTTGCATTGTTACTTCCAGTTGAGAAATGTAGGTAGGAATGAAATCAGCAATCACCATAAGCGGCCAACATCACGAGGAGGTCAGCAAAATCCACATCACCGTTGTCATCGAGATCTTCAGGGCAAGAGGTGCATTGCCCCCAAGAAGCCAGCAGGCTGAGGATGTCATTGAAATCAACGGTTCCGTTGCCATTCAAGTCTTCGGGACAAGGGGATTCGCATGAAACGTTGGCACAATCAGTGCCAGACCCATTGAAGACGCCGAGAGCCAAAAGGCAAACCGACTCTTCAAGTTCAGCGCAGGTGCCAGAAATGCAGCACGCACCGACGCTGGGGGTGCAGTCGACATTGCTGCAACTGGTTCCGGTCTCTTGGAAGTTACCACCGGCAGCGATGCACTGGGTTTCATTTGTCGAGGTGCAGGTGTCGGCATTGAAACAGCAGGCGCCAGCAAGGCAATCCACACCGGCACAGGTACTGTCAACTCCACGGAATTCACCGCCACCATTTGCGCAATCTGAGACCTCAACCACTGAGCAGTTGCCGTTTGGGAAGCAGCATGAGCCCTCGGGTTCAGGAATTTCACAGGTCCCTTGGTCGGCCGGGCAATCTTCACCAAGTCCGAAGAAGAAGCCGCCAGAACTTTGGCAGCCGCTCTCATCCAAATCAGTGCAGAAGCCAGTCCCAAAGCAGCAGGCCCCGGCATCGGGGACAGCAGTACCAATGCAGCCGCTGGATGCAGCGGTGTTTTGAATGGTGTTTCGACTCCCCGTGCTGAAGTTGTTGGAGCACGTCAGCGAGGAATTCATGGTGTTGCCATCATCAATGTGGTTGCAGCCCCAATTGTGGCCAAGTTCATGGCTAATCAAGTCTGTTTGGCATGAGGTGCTGAAGCCAGTTTCACACAGGCCGTAGCCAATGTTCGTGCTGCAGACGGCATCTAAATAAGCGACGCCAATTGTCCCGCCATCAAGATTGCGTCCAGTAAACATTTGGACCAAGTCACGCTGAACCCCTTGCTGGGAACCAATCCAGTGGCTTCGAACTTGATCAAGCAGGCCGCCAGCATTGGTGGTCGTGTATGGGTCACTGGAGTTGCTTCGGACGATGATCGTTGTGATCGTGTGTGTCACGTTTACTTCAGGCTCATAGTTGAATCCGTTTACGTTGTTGATGTCGGAGTTCATCTTGGATTCAGAGTTCTCCCCGTAGTCTTGGTAGAACTCGTAATCCATATCACACGCCAATTGACACTCATCCAGGAGTCCGCCGAGGAAACCTGAAGGAACTGCAGGAATGTCCTCGAAGCCACTTTCAAATTCTTCATCACTGAAAATTGGAAGGTCATCGACCCCACAGGTGCCTTTACAAGGCTCAACTTCAGATTCGTGACGAAGGATTGAGTTGCCGAGATCATCCTCTTCAATCCACCAGCGACCGTCCTCGTCCTCGAATCCACCAACGAGTTGGTCGCCCACGACTGATGCGACGACGTACGTATCAGGCTTGCCCGCCAAGATGCCTCGGTATGTGTTCACGGGGCCGGGATCGATTTCACGGAATGACCCGTCGCGTTGTTGTTCGAGAACGCGGTAGTTGTTCGCTCTCACGGAATGTCGATACAGGTCCAAAGTCCATACTCGTCCGTCTTCACCTTGCAATGTTGCTTGCATGGTGATCGGAAGTGAAGGATCAAAGACAGTTTGGATGAAGGTCCCAGCAGGATTGAGTGAGCTCGCAGCGACTGCGATGATGGTTGGCAGGAGACTTGAAAGCATGCTTGAACGTTCCTCTGGTGCGGCCAAAAAAGTCTTGGCACAGAACAGTGTTCGCGAAAAGTTCGGTCAGGCTTCAAGAAAGTGGCGATTTCCGGCGGAAAAGCGGAATTTGATGAGTCAAATCCCGCCGCGAAGGTCGCGGTTTGAGCCAAATTTGGCCAGCAACTTGCGAACGCTTGGGTCTTCGGCCCGCATTGAGTCGCCGTCTTTCTTCTGATTGTCCTTCTCGCGATCCATTGCAGATCTCATGGTGAGCGACACTTTTCGCTTCCCTTCATCCACACTTAAAATTGTGACTTGGACCACCATGTCCTGCTTGAGCACTGAGGACGGGTGCTGGATGCGTCGGTTGCTGATTTCTGAGATGTGCACCAAGCCTTCGATTCCTGGTGCAATCTCGACGAATGCTCCAAAATCAAGGATTTTGGTCACACGGCCTGACAGCTCTGACCCGACCTCGAGGCTCCCAGCCGCAGCGACAAAGGGGTCTTCCATGGTCTGCTTGAGGGAGAGCCCAACGCGAGTTTTCCCGTCTTTTTTCTCAATTTTAAGCACTTTGACGCGAATGGTTTGGCCCACTTTGACCACTTGGGAGGGATCATTCACCCTCGAGTGAGCCAGTTCGGCCACATGGACCAAGCCTTGAAGGCCGCCAAGGTCAACAAACGCGCCAAAGGGCTGAATGCTCTGGACCGTGCCTTCAACAGTGTCGCCTACGGTGAGGTTCTTAAGGAGATCTTTACGGCGTTCTCGTTGAGCCACCACAAGCAGGGCTCTGCGGCTCAGAATGACGTTTTTGCCCCCTTCGCGGACTTCAATCACCTTTGCTTCCAGCTTTAAGCCAACAAAGTTGTCGAAAGTCTCGTGGTGTGTCAAATCCACTTGGGAAGCAGGCATAAAGCAGCGAATGCCCTTGAAGGACATTTCCAGGCCGCCTTTGTTGGCTTTCTTGACCAACGCTTCGACCACTTGTCCCTTTTCAAGGGTCTGCCCTTTGACGGGGGTGGCTGAGCCTTCAAGCCGAAGTGGCCAAAGACCCTCGGCATCTTGAGCAGGGCCCAAAATAAAGATGAATCGTTCACCCGGGTTCGGGAAGGAGTCGAATTGGTCGAGGCTGCAGATGCCGCTGTCCTTGGGGCCAAATTCAACCATCGCCTCTTTCCGGTCGAGATTGACGGACTGAACGGATCCAGTTGCACGTGCACCAGGGGCCAGTACTACGAGGTTGTCGGCGGCATTCATGGCTCCAAGTGCCGCATCAAGAATGGCGCTTGGGTCCATTGATGGGGCGGGGGGCTGAGTACCTTCGGCTGGTTTTTCCAGCGATTTTGACATGTTTTCAGCTTGATCAGCCAGCATCGCGTCCACTTCAGCGGAGATCTCAGGGGAAAGATCCTCTGAAGGGGGGGGGCTTGCAGCAGCCTCAGACGCTGGGTTCCCGGCAGGGTTGGCGTCTGATGTGTTGCTTGGGTCAACAGGGGCGGCCTTGGGTTCGGTGTGCGATTCGTTGGCCGGCTGTGGATCGGTGTCACTCATAGTGTTGAAATTGTAACGCGGGACACTGCTTTGTCCCATGGGGAAAGAGCCGTGATCACCGCCAAACAGTGCTCTGACCGGTATGATCGTTCCCTACGGGCGGCCGATTGGCTGTCATAAGGAGGCTTGTGAAAATGGCAGCCAATCAAAGGGCATGGGGTATCGAGGTCGGTGTCGCCGCCGTCAAGGCAATTTGCCTTGAACGCACTGGTGATGAGGTCCTGGTTTCCGATTTTTGTGTCATCCCTCACAGCCGTACGCTTGGCGACCCTGAACTGAGTGTTCAGGAGTCGGACGCGATTGTTCGATTCTCCTTGGGCCAACTGATCAGCCAGAAGTCACTTGAGGGTGAGACCCTGGTGATGAATCTCCCGGGTCAAGATGCACTGATTCGGTTTGCCAAACTTCCTCCAGCTGAGCCGAAAGCCATTCCCGGACTCGTTGAGTACGAAGCTAAGCAGCAGATTCCCTTCCCAATCGACGAGGTTGAGTGGGATTACCAAGCATTCCAAGATGATGATTCACCTGAGATCGAGGTCGGTATTTTTGCTACGACTCGTGCCAAGGTGCAGGACTTGTTGTCTCGTTGGTCGGATTCAGGACTGGCCCCCGAAGCGTTGACCGTTGGACCTCTGGCGGTTTTGAATGCGGTGGCCTGGGACTCCGGATTGGTTGAAATGGACAAGGGTGGTGCAGCCATCCGTGACGAAGAAGAGCCGCTGGTCGTCCTCGATATTGGCACGCATGCCTCAGATGTAGTGATCGCCCATAGGGGACGCTGTTGGATTCGAACATTCCCAGTTGGGGGCACCCACTTCACGCAAGCGGTCAAAGACACCTTCCATTTGCCCTATGCCAAAGCCGAAAGCCTGAAGCAGGATGCGGCCAGCAGCAAGTACACCAAGCAAATCATGCAGGCCATGCGCCCAGTCTTCAGTGATCTGTTGGATGACCTGCAGAAGACGATTAATTATTACCAGGGGCAGAATCCTGGGACCCAAATCAAGCGGATTGTTGGCCTTGGATCCACGTTCCGTATCGCCGGCTTGCGCAAGTTCCTTGGTACTCAGCTCGGACTTGACATTGTTCGAATGGATGAGTTCCAACGTATCTCAGTTGGTGGTCGAGAAGCCGCCAGCTTTGCCGAACACACCGTGACTTTGGGGACGGCTTACGGTCTGGCTTTGCAGGGCGTTGGGGTTGGCGCAGTTGAGGCCAACTTGGTCCCTTCCACAGTCTTGCGTACCCAAATGTGGGCGGCCAAAACCAAGTGGTTTGTGGCGGCTGGTGTTTTGATCGCGCTGGGCTTGGCCTCGAGTGTTCTGGGGCCAATCGCAGAGCGTGGACAGTTCCAGGGTGAAGCAGCATTGACGCAGGCCCGATCGGCAGCCAGCGCGGCATCGGCATTGCAATCGCAGTTTGATGCCGCCAAGAACAGTGCAGAATCGAATGCTG
Source organism: Phycisphaerae bacterium (assembly GCA_002700845.1). Classification (GTDB taxonomy): domain Bacteria; phylum Planctomycetota; class Phycisphaerae; order Phycisphaerales; family SM1A02; genus UBA8653. The sequence continues at coordinate 16,986 of PAFA01000065.1, forward strand.
CGGTTGACAACATCCGGGGCCTTCTGGAAGGCCGTGACGTTTGGAATTGGTTGGTGCGTGACGTTCATGGAGCGTTGGCAGCCTCAAAGCCACAACGTGAATTGTTGCAAGCATCGGCTGCTGATTCCTCGATCGACCCAGGCGAGCGTCGTTTGGTTCGGCTTCGTCACATGTCGGGTGTGTATTCCGGAGACACCAAGCGGGTTGCGGTGACGATGCATGTTGAAGTCACCCACGACGGGCCCAATGAGTTCTTGAACCGGACCGTTGCGGCTTGGCTTCGTGAACAAGCTGAAGCCGAACTGGATGGTCGCCCGTACAGCATCGTTGCTGATTCCGTGCAATTGAATACCACCTCTCGCACCCAAGCTAGTGTCGCGGCGGACGGGACGGTAACTGGCGATCCGGGCAGCAGTTCAACTGGCTTCAAAGCGCCTTCTGGCAGCCAAGCCTCAGGTGCCCAGCCCGGTTTGGGCGGCACTGGTATGGGCATGGCGCAGCCCAGTGGCGGTGGCGGCGGTATGGGCATGGGTGGGCAAGGCCGTCGAGGTCGTGGCTCGAGTCGTCAAGCTCCGGGCGCAGGACTTGGTGGGAACACCGCCCCAGTAGGCGGCCAAAGTGCCGCGCCTGCGGGCAGTGGATTTGGCGGTATCGGAGGCTTTGGTGGTTCAAGAACTCCCCAGGGTGGTGACGACACCGATTCTTCTGAAATCGGTGCGGCCGAAGTGCTCCAAGATGCGGTTTTACCCGCGGCGCCTTCCCGGC
>PAFA01000066.1 GCA_002700845.1 Phycisphaerae bacterium
CGATCCTGAGGAGCCGCGGTTGTTTTACGAAGCATCAAAACGCCGCTGCCTCTCTGCGGCATTCGGCACGTGTGAAGAGATCCAGAGCCTCTCTCGCACAGCGATGGTTTACTTTTTGTGCTTGAGAACTTGAAACAAGAGAAATGCAAGAACAGATAAAATCATTCCGACAACGATTTCCATGCCGAAGTTGCTCAGGACATATTCCATTTCATCTTCTCTCCAAGTGGGGGGGCATTTAGCTTCCGCTTGCTGATGAAGTCAGAGCGACACCTTGCAACGCTGTCTTTGCTGGTCGCACTCGGGATTCAAATTCCCCACGGAACTTGTTGACAACGGTTCGTACCGCCCAGTTGTGGCCATCGGCGAGGCCGCAAATTGTTGTTCCGGGCATGATGCCCATGCTGCCGGCCAGTTCCAAAAGCATGTCAAGATCGTTTGAATCAGCTTCACCTGCTTCGATGCGGGACAACAGTTTGAACATCCACTGTGCACCTTCCCGGCAGGGAGTGCATTGCCCGCACGATTCATTCTTAAAGAATCGCGAGAGGTTCCGGGCAACTGCCACCATGTCGGTGTCTTCGTCGAAGACGGTCGGGCAAGCGGTCCCGAGGCCCATGAGGTCATACTTGCGACCGATGTCAAAGTCCATTTCGGCTTCGTACTGATCGGTGGAAAGGATGCCCATTGAGGCTCCACCCGCGATGGCGGCCTTGAAGCCTTTTCCGCCTCGCATCCCGCCGCAATAGTCCTCAACCAAACACTTCAGGGAAACACCAAGTGGTGCTTCGTAGACGCCAGGCTTTTCGACGTGGCCGGAAACGCCCATGAGTTTTGTGCCGTAGGAGGGTGGGCCCCCGATCGAAGATTCCACCCCAATTCCTTGCCACCACGGAGCACCTTTCTCCATGATCGGAACAACCGCGGCCAAGGTTTCTACGTTGTTGACGATGGTGGGCCGACCAAAAAGACCCTTTACGGCGGGGAATGGCGGCTTCAAGCGAGGCCATCCGCGGCGCCCTTCGATCGCTTCCAGAAGGCCGGTCTCTTCGCCACAGATGTACGCACCAGCGCCACGGTGCAGGGTGCAGTCAACCTTGAAATCACACTTGCCGAGCAGTCCATTGCCCCCAAAGACGCCCATCTCGTAAGCCTCGTCGATGGCCCGCTGCATGGTTATGGCTTGGCTTGGGTATTCACCACGAATAAAGAAATAGGCGTGGTCTAATTTGCAAGCCCAGCAGGCGATGGCGATGCCTTCCAAGACGAGGTGCGGATCAAAGTCAACAAGAAGACGATCTTTGAAGGTTCCGGGTTCTGCTTCGTCACAATTGATAGCGAGGTATCGGGGTTGACCATCTTCGGGTGGCAGAAAGCTCCACTTCATGCCGGCGGGGAAGCCAGCGCCACCGCGTCCACGCAGGATTGCGTTTTTGACTTCGTCGATGATCGCGGAAGACTCCATGCCAATGCACTTTTCCAGAGCCGCATAGCCACCGCGATCCCGGTAGGTCTTTCCGGTGGTGACGGTGCGATCTTCGGCCCTCCCCCAGGTGCTCTGGAGGGGTCCGCATCCGGGGATGTTCTTGGTCAGTACAGGTTCGTCAAGAAACATGGTGGTGGCTTTCAGCTTTGGTTCCGTCTGGGCGGAAGTTCAACTTCTTCAATGATGGTTCGGCGGAGCGTTGCGCCCCGGCGAGTCGTGGTTTTGGTCTGACGTTTAACTTCGAGTCGCCGGGGTGTCGGGCGGGTAGCCGCGGACCAAAGCAGGCCAAAGAAGGCGCCAATGCCGTGAATGCGTGTCGGGCTGGAGCGTTTCTCGCTCACTCCAGTTCATCCACCAAGCGGGCGGCCTGATCTGGGGTTAAAGGCCCGACCAGTTCGTCGTTACGCAACATGCAGGGGGCCTTTTCGCAAGCGCCGAGACATTCGAGGGCGAGCAGTGTGATTTTTCCATCGGGGGTTGTTTCGTGCTCATCGATCCCAAGTTTGTCCTTGAGGTGGTCAAGCACTGCGGCATGCCCGCAAGCTTCACAGGCCACCGATTGGCATACCGCCACCACGTGTCGACCCACAGGCTCAACGTGGAACTCTTCGTAGAACGAAACGGTGTCCAGGACTTCGCCGGGGGTGATCTGAAGAAATTGTGCAACCTCCACCATGGCTTGGTGCGAGACGCATCGTTCGTGGTGTTGCAGATCGTGCAAGATCGGGAGAAGCGCGCCGCGGCGTTCTGGGTAACGCGGAATGAGATCTTTTTCGTACTTTGCCTTGGCCTCTTCCGTGAGGTATGGCTCAGTGCGACTTTCGATCTTCTGGGTGCGGCTGGGTTTAACGGTCCAAGACATGGCAGTTCCTCAGCGGTCCAATTCGGCGGCAATGATGTTCAATGAACCCAACACGGCCACAAAGTCCGCCAGTTGGTGTCCTTCAAGCATCTTGGCAAAAGCCGAGAAGTTGAAGAGACATGGGGGGCGAACCGAAACACGCCACGGGGTGCGGTCGCCATCACCCACGAGGTAATACCCAAGTTCACCGTTTGGCCCTTCAATGGAGGCGTAGGCCTCACCAATTGGGGCATCAAAGCCGCGGTTGTGCATGACCAACTCAAATTGTTGGATGGTGGCTTCGATTGACCCGTACACCTGTCCTTTTTCTGGCAGTGTGCCTTTCCCCTCGGGGGATGCATTGACGGAACCGCCAGGGATGGTGTCGATCAGTTGTTCGATGATCCGGATCGACTGCTTGATTTCTTCGATTCGTACGAGATAGCGGGCATAGCAGTCACCGGTGGTGGCGATGGGGACGTCGAACTCAACAGCCTTCGCACCTTGCCCATCCCAATCGTCGGCGTAGCACAAGTAAGGACGGTCCTTGCGGAGATCTCGGCGTACACCGGAAGCACGGGCAAGTGGCCCGCTTAAGCCAAAGTCGATGGCCTCTTCTTTGGTCATGACCCCGACGCCTTGGAGGCGATCAATGAAGATGCGATTCCGATTCAGCATGGTTTCCAAGTCACCAATCACTTTGGGCAAGCGTTTGTGAATGAAGTCTTTGACCATGGTCTTGAACGTCTCTTCGCAGGGAAGGTCATTCTTCAGGCCGCCTACTCGGGTGTAGTCAGGGTGGAACCGTTGCCCGCATACGAAATCCAGAATGTCATAAACAAACTCACGCTCATTGAATCCATAAATGAACGACGTGATGCCGCCCAAGTCAAGAGCGGCAGCGCCAACGCACAACAAGTGATTTTGAATACGACCCAGTTCGCACAAAATGGTGCGGATTGATTTGCATCGTGGTGTGCAGTCAATATCGAACAGCGATTCCACGGCCGTGTGCCAGGCAATGTCATTCACGATCGGCGAGACGTAATCCATCCGGCTGATCGTGCAGACGTACTGGTTCCAATCGTGGTGTTCGCCAAGCTTCTCAAAGCCTGAGTGCAAATAGCCAATGTGTGGGGTGGCTCGTGACACACGTTCTCCGTCCAACTCCAGCACCACACGCAGCGTGGTGTGGGTGGCGGGGTGTTGGGGACCAAGGTTTAAGACCCATCGTTCAGGGGCATCCTTGCGATCATCCAGATACGAGGTGTCCTCGACATCAACGTCGAATTCAGTGGCAGGACTTAAGGTGAAAGGCATGGGATCAGATTGTAGGAGCCAAGCCGGCATCTGCCGCCCACTTAGGCCCGGAAGATGGCACCAAGTCGGTTTCCGAGGATCCTGGAGGCCATGAACAGGGCCAAAGCGAGCAAGAGCATTCCCCAGGCGCCCATGGCCGCGGCCACCGAAGGGCCATCCCCCAGACGCTCAGAGAGCGCGGCGATCGCTTTTGTTACGGGATAGTGGGCTTCGCGTTGGGCCAGAACGATGGAATCTGAGACTTCCAGCATGGCAAAGGCGAAGGCCAGCAAGGCCCCAGCGGCCAGGTTGGCCGCAATCAGGGGCAAGGTGATCAAGCGGGTCACCGTGATTTGGCTCGCGCCAAGGCCGAAGGCTGCTTCTTCAAGCTCGCCTCCGGTTTGCTGCAGGCCAGCTGCCGCCGAACGAACGACGTAAGGGAGTCGTCTTACCGCGTAGGCAATGACCAGAAGTGGGATGGGGTTGGGTTCTCCCCCAAGAATGTCAAAAAAGGGCTCGAGTTGTGGCGTGTTGAACGGCCAGCGTAGGGAAAGAGCCACGAACCCAAAAGCCATGACGAGGCCCGGCACCGCCAAGGGAAGCATGGAGAGCGCATCCAGGATTTGGCGGCCCGGAAGGGTGGTACGCACGATAAGCCACGCGATACCAAAGCCCAGAATCACATCGATCATGGTCGCGCCGGCAGCCAGACCAAGGCTGTTTCTAATGGAGGTGCTCGCGGTGGGGTGTTGCAGGGCTTCGGTCAGATTGCCAAGAGCCAAACTCTCCGGAAGGATTGATTCATACCACCCGCCTACTGGGGCGGCCGCGGCAAGCAGTACGCCAATGTGCGGCATGGCGGCAAAAATCACAAACCCGATCACGGCGATCGTGGCCAAGATGCCGGTTGGCCCTCGCAGGATTCTTGGTTCGCTGCCACGAGCGGATTTGGTCCAGCCACCGGCAATTTCGCGGCCAAGTATTCGGCGTCCTCCTAAGTAGAGCAGCATGCTGATTCCCAGCATCACAGACGCGAGGGCGTACGGCCTTGGGCTGGAGGCCACTTCCTTCAGGCCATCAAAGATCTGCACGCTGGTTACTTCCCGCATGTCAAACATCAGCGGGGTGCCCAGCTCAGTAAAGCTCCAGATGAACACAATGGTGCATCCGGCAAACAGTCCCGGACGGAGCAAGGGCAGGAGGATCCGGCGGAATCGGGCCCAAGGCCCTGCGGAACAGCTTTGGGCAGCTTCTTCAAGGGCGGGGTCGATGTTGGCCAACGCGGCGGTGGCATTCAGGAAGACAATGGGATACAGGTGGAGGGCTTCCACCAGGACCACGGCTGTCCAGCCCCCATCGGCGAGCAGATCGAGGGGTTGGCTGATGATCCCCCAGTCTTGAAGCAAGACGCTGAGGCTGCCTGTTCGTCCAAAAATATGACGAAATCCAATAGCGCCCACGAAAGGGGGCAAAATGAGGGGAAGCAGCAGCAGGGGTGAAAGGAGGCCCTGCCCGGGATACTTGGTTCGAGCTTCGAGAAAAGCCAAAGGGAGCGAAATCACCAGGCACAAGGATGTAACGGCGATTGCAATCCACAGGCTGTTCACAAGCCCAGCGCGAAGGAGGGGGTCTCGAAAGACTTCAAAGATATGAAATGCCGTAAATCCGCCCTCTTTAGACTCAAATCCGCCGGAAAGTGTTAAAATCAGAGGGAGAATGAGGAAGATTCCGAAAAGCGCCATCACAGCGCCCATGGCAAATACTCGGCGGTTTGGAGTCGGAATCATGGCTAGGCGGCAAAATATCGGGCTTTGCGAGATTCCGCTGAGATTGTCAAGAAAAAATTCAAGCCGAGGTGGGCACGTGACTTGCAGTAAGGCTCGATCACTCCTAGAATCTTCCGTTCACGGTGTGGCAGGCGAACGGCGTCCCCCCAATTCATGTTTCTCTTCCTGATAGCAGGTTTCCGTCATTCGGCGTCCCCTGCTGAGGTCTATGCATGCCCGCGAAGATTGTTTCCGATCGACCGGTTCGTGATTTCTCAAAGCTTGGCGATGCAGTTGAAGTTCCAGATCTGACGGAACTTCAGGCACGCGCTTACGAGAAATTTCTTCAACAAGGTGTTCCCGCTGACAAGCGAGAACGCGTTGGACTCGAAGGACTTCTTCGTGAAGTCTTCCCAATTGTCTCGTACGACGAGAAAATTAGGATCGAGTACCACAAATACCACCTTGAGAAGCCGCGATATACCCCTCTTGAATGTCGTGAACTTCGGTTGACCTACGGATTGCCACTGCGTGTGACTGTCCGTCTGATCATGGAAGGCCGAGAAGAGGATGTGACCGAAGACATCTATCTGGGCGACATCCCAGTGATGATGGGCGGCGGCGAGTTCATTGTGAATGGTGCGATGCGAGTCATCGTGTCGCAGTTGCACCGGTCTCCAGGTATCGATTTCTCAATCGCCCAGACCTTGCACGACCGTCCACTGCACTCGGCCAAGATTGTGCCTGAGCGTGGCTCGTGGATCGAACTTGAAGTCACCAAGAAAGATGTCTTGGGGATGAAGATCGACCAGTCCGCCAAGATTGCCGCGACCACCTTTTTGCGTGCGTTGTGGAATCCATTGGCAGAGGGTGAGGGCCGTGAAGTGGTCCCGCCATTCTCGACTACGGATCGCATTTTGGAGTCGTTCTACGACGTCGAAGATGTCAAAGTGACCAAGCTCACCCCAGAGCATTATTCCGCCGAGGACATCGTCGACCAGGAGACTGGGGAACTGTTGGCCAAGGCTGGTGCGGCGCTCGGTGATGCATTGGAAGCCATTTTGTCTTCCGGCCTTGATTCCCTCCGCGTGGTTGATCCCTCAGTTGATCCGTTGATCCTCAACACGATCGCCGAAGAAAAGCTTGATTTCCTTTCCGAGGTCACCGAGCACGAGGCCGCATTGTTGAAGATTTACGGTCGACTCCGTCCCGGCAATCCGCCGCAGGTGGACAAGGCTCGAGAACTCTTCTCAGAGCGTTTCTACGAAGAGAACAAGTATCGCTTGGGCAAAGTTGGTCGCTTCCGCGTGAACCGAAAGTTCAACGAGGATGTTGACGAATCAATCATGCACATTCGTCCCGAGGATTTCCTCGAGATCATCAAATACATGCTCAAGTTGCGTGCTCAGGACGAGTCCGCGTACATCGATGACATTGACCACTTGTCCAACCGTCGTTTGCGTACGCTCGACGAATTGGCGGTCGACGAATTGCGCAAGGGATTTGCCAAGTTGCGTCGAACCGTGCAAGAGCGCATGAGCGTGAAAGCACCGGATGAAATCGGAAAGATCACCGATTTGGTGAACTCAAAGGCCATCTCTGGCGCGATCGATTTCTTCTTTGGCCGCTCCGAACTATCGCAGGTGGTTGACCAAACCAACCCGTTGTCCATGCTGGTCCACGAGCGCCGTCTTTCGGCTCTCGGCCCTGGCGGTTTGAATCGGAAGCGTGCCGGCTTCGAAGTGCGTGATGTTCACATCTCGCACTACGGACGGGTTTGCCCTATTGAGACTCCTGAAGGCACGAATATTGGCCTCATTTGTTCGTTGGGAATTTTCGCCCACATTGACGAATACGGCTTTATTCAAACGCCTTATCGCGCTGTTGAAAAAGGGAAGATCACTGGCGATGTGGTGCACCTTCGTGCGGACGAAGAAATTCGTTCCACTTTGGTCCCGGCTGAAGCCCTTGACGCAAGTGGCAAAATTGATGGCGACTCCGTTTTGGCTCGTCATCAAGGCGAGCTGATGCAGATGCACCCAAATGAGGTGAATTACGTCGACGTCTCACCGAAGCAGATTGTCGGTGTTTCTGCGGCCATGATTCCATTCCTCGAGCATGACGATGCAAACCGCGCTCTCATGGGTGCAAACATGCAACGTCAGGCTGTGCCCCTGCTCAAGCCGGAAGTGCCATGGGTCGGCACCGGTATGGAAAAGTCTGCCGGGGTTCACTCGGGAATGGCTGTTCGTGCCGCCAATCCTGGCAAAGTCACTTTTGTTGACGCAGAACGCATTGTGGTTGACAACTCGGACGAGTACGAGCTGCTCAAGTTCCGTGGCCTCAACGAGCGAACCTGCAACACTCAGAAGCCAATCGTGAAGTTGGGTCAAAGTGTGAAGCGTGGGCAGATCATTGCCGACGGTGCTTCGACCGTCCAGGGTGAACTTGGACTCGGCAAGAATATCCTGGTCGCGTTTAACACCTTCGATGGTTACAACTTCGAAGACGCCATCGTGATTTCCGAGCAACTCGTGAAAGAAGACACCTTTACTTCGATTCATATCGAAGACTTCGATGTCGAAATTCGCGAAACCAAACTTGGTCGCGAAGAATTCACCCGGGACATCCCAAATGTCTCTGAAAAGGCACTTTCAAATCTTGACGAAACAGGCATTGTTCGCGTCGGTGCTCGAGTCGGTCCTGGCGACATTTTGGTCGGCAAGGTCTCACCCAAGAGCAAGAGCGAATTGACGCCTGAAGAGAAGTTGCTTCATGCGATCTTTGGTCGTGCGGGCGAAGATGTCAAGAATGATTCGCTGACGGTTCCTTCGGGCACCCAAGGCATCGTCATTGGCACCCGTAAATTCTCACGCCGGTTGCACCTCACTGATGAGCAAAAAGCATCATTGGCAGAGGAGCAAGAAGCCTACGAAGAGATGATGGATGAAAAGGCCATCAAGCTTTTCCGCGAAATGGTCGAGTCCATCAACGAGATCACCGGAACCCAAATGGTCGACCCAATGACTCGCCAAAAGGTTGGTCAGTCGGACATTCCTGAGGTTGTCCTCGAGCAGATCGAAAACTTCACCGAGAAGTGGATCAAGGGTGGTAAGGACGTGCGCGATGACGCGCTCAAGACCCACTCTCAGTTCTGGCCCCGGATTCAGGCCATCGATGAAGAAAAACAACGTCGTGTGCAGCACATGAAGCGGGGCGATGAGCTCGGCAACGGGGTGCTGGAGATGGTCAAGGTCTACGTTGCCGCCAAGCGTACGCTCTCGGTCGGTGACAAAATGGCTGGTCGTCACGGCAACAAGGGTGTTATTGCCCGAATTGTTCCCGAAGAAGACATGCCATTCCTCGAAGATGGCACGCCGGTTCAGATTCTTCTGAATCCACTGGGTGTGCCTTCTCGAATGAATGTTGGCCAGGTGCTTGAGTTGCACATGGGTTGGGCGGCGGCCGTTCTCGGCTTCCAGTGCCGGACTCCAGTGTTCGATGGTGCTTCTGAGGCTGAGGTCTTGGCCGCCATTGACGAAGCCAATGCCCACGTGAAGAGCCATGTTGGCTTATTCGAGAAGGGTGAAGGCGCTGCTGGTTCATCCACCGAACTGCTTGCGCAAATGCCATTCCGTGGCAAGGTCCAACTGTTCGACGGCCGTACTGGCGAGGCGTTCCAGCAACGCAACGCAGTCGGCTACATGTACCTCATCAAACTGCACCACTTGGTTGACGACAAAATCCACGCTCGTGCAACGGGTCCCTATTCTCTTATTACCCAACAGCCGCTTGGTGGCAAAGCGCGGACCGGTGGTCAGCGCTTCGGGGAAATGGAAGTTTGGGCGCTCGAAGGCTACGGCGCGGCGTTCATCCTCCAAGAACTTCTCACTGTCAAGTCTGACGATGTGGAAGGTCGCACGAAGATCTACGACTCGATGGTCAAGGGCGTCAACACGCTCGAAGCCGGAATGCCGGTGGTCTTCGACGTGCTCATGAACGAGATCAAGGGTCTCGGCATGAATATCCAAATTCAGAAGGACGAGGAAGAGCCCCTGCCGGTCTTGTAACCAGCACGCTCATCTTCGCCCACGTACCTCGTTCTTCCCTTTTTTTCTTTCACCACTTAAGAGCCTCCCGCAATGTCCGAAACCGTCTATGACCGCGTCAACGACTTCGCTTGCGTCAAGATCAATCTTGCCTCACCCAACGACATCCGTTCATGGTCGTTTGGCGAAGTCAAGAAGCCTGAGACCATCAACTACCGCACCTACCGTCCTGAAAAGGACGGGCTGTTCTGCGAGCGTATCTTTGGTCCTGAGAAGGACTATGAGTGCTCTTGTGGCAAGTACCGCGGAACCAAGTTCAAAGGCATTATTTGTGACCGCTGTGGTGTAAAGGTCACCCACTCCCGCGTGCGTCGTAAGCGGATGGGCCACATCAACTTGGCCACCCCGTGTGTGCACATTTGGTATTTCAAAGCATTGCCATCGCGTTTGGGCGCTTTGTTGGCGATGAAGACCGCAGACATTGAAAAGATTGTCTACTTCCAGGACTACGTTGTCGTTGAACCTGGAGCCACTGAGCTTGAGTTCATGCAGGTCCTCACTGAGGATGACTACCGCGCTCAAGTTGAGAAGTACGGTCGACAAGCGTTTACAGCCATGATGGGCGCTGAAGCAATCCGAGAGTTGATCGATCGGCTGGATCTTCACCAAATCGCGGTCGACCTGCGAGAAGAACTGAAGACCACTCGCTCCAAGCAGCGCGTGAAAGATATTTCAAAGCGACTCAAGTTGGTCGAGCAGTTGAAAAACTCCGACAATGATCCTGCTTGGATGGTTTTGGACGTCGTTCCTGTCATTCCGCCGGACTTGCGTCCGCTTGTTCTGTTGGATTCAGGCAACTTCGCAACCAGCGACCTCAACGACCTGTACCGCCGGATCATCAATCGAAACAACCGTCTCAAGAAGTTGATGGACCTGAACGCCCCAGAAGTCATCGTCCGCAACGAAAAGCGAATGCTGCAACAGGCGGTTGACGCGTTGTTTGACAATGGACGTTGCCGTCGCCCGGTTCTTGGCTCATCCAATCGACCTCTCAAGTCCATTACGGACATGATCAAAGGCAAGCAAGGCCGGTTCCGTGAGAATTTGCTTGGCAAGCGCGTTGATTACTCCGCGCGTTCAGTCATTGTGGTCGGTCCGGATCTCAAGCTTTGGCAGTGTGGTCTTCCAAAGAAGATCGCCCTTGAGCTTTATCAGCCATTCATCATTCGGAGACTGAAGGAACGTGGTCTCGCCGACACCATTAAGAGTGCGAAGCGAATGCTCGAGCGTCGTGATCCCGAAGTCTGGGATGTGCTCGAACAAGTAATCCACCAGCATCCTGTGATGTTGAATCGTGCGCCCACCTTGCACCGTATGGGTATTCAGGCCTTTGAGCCGGTACTCGTGGAAGGCAATGCGATTCGCCTGCACCCCTTGGTCTGCACCGGCTACAACGCTGACTTTGATGGTGACCAGATGGCCGTTCACCTGCCTCTGTCAATTGAGGCTCAGACCGAAGCGCACGTGTTGATGTTGTCCACAAACAACATCTTCTCCCCCGCACACGGCAAGCCCATCATGTCTCCATCGCAAGATGTTGTCATGGGTGTTTACTTCCTCACCCACATGGCCGCCCATATGGATGCCGGTGATCCTGATCCAGCAAGCAAGAAGGCTGGTCGTCGTCGATTCCGCAACATCACCGAAGCCATTTACGCTTGGGAAGATGGTCAGATTGACCTGCGTCAGCCCATTGACATCCGTCTTGAGCGGTTCGATGAAGTCGTTGATAAGCAAGCGGGCACGGCATCGCCTCTGCCCGAAAATCGTCGCATCACCACCACGGTGGGTCGTGCCTTGTTCAGCGAACGTCTGAGCCCAGGCATGCCGTACTACAACTGCGCTCTGGGCAAAAAGGGTTGCAGCCAGGTTATTGCCGATACTTTTGAGCGATTGGGCAAGCCTCCAACCATCGAATTGCTCGATGAGATGAAGGAAATCGGTTTCCGATTCTCCACGCTGTCTGGCCTGTCCATCGGGATCACAGACATGCGGATCCCGAAAGAGAAGCAGGGCTTCTTGGCCGATGCGCAAAAGAAAGTGGATCGCATCGAGATGCAGGCAGATGCTGGTGCCATCACCGACCGTGAGCGGCACTCGAACGTGCTTGATGTCTGGTCTCATTGCCGCGAAGAAGTCACCAAGGCCTTGATGAAGGGCGTTGAGAATGACCGCCGTGATCCTGAGACTGGTGACGAAATCGAAGTTGAGTCCTCTGGTGGTTCGCCATATCTCAACCCATTGTTTGTCTTCCTGGACTCTGGTGCACGGGGCAACCGCTCCCAGATGCAGCAACTTGCTGGTATGCGTGGTCTGATGGCCAAGCCTTCGGGTGAAATCATTGAGGCCCCCATCCGCGCGAACTTCCGTGAAGGTCTCAACGTGTTGGAGTATTTCTCCTCCACCCATGGTGCTCGTAAGGGTCTCGCTGATACCGCCCTAAAGACGGCGGATTCTGGGTACATGACTCGAAAGCTCTATGACGTTGCTCAGGCTTGCGTTGTCAATGAGTATGACTGTGGATCAACCCGGGGCATTCTGAAGAAGGCTGTCTACAAGGGTGAAGAGATTGACATTCCTTTGTCGGAGTCGATTACTGGGCGAACAGCTCTCGACACCATCATGCACCCCATGAGCGACGAAGTGGTTGTGAAGAAGAATGACATGATCACTCCGGATATCGCAGCGGCGATTGAAGGGCTTGGGATTGATCAAGTGTTCGTTCGTTCGGTGCTTTGCTGCGATACCCCACGTGGTGTATGTGTCAAGTGCTACGGCATGGACCGGTCCAACAACCGTGAGGTTGAAGAGGGAAGTGCTGTTGGCACCATTGCCGCTCAATCCATTGGTGAGCCGGGCACACAGCTCACCATGCGAACATTCCACACCGGAGGTGTTGCGTCCAAGGGCCTTATTGAAACCACCTATAAAGCTGGTCAAGCGGGCATGGTCGAGTTGCGTGAATGCGGCGAGCAAGTCGTCAAACTCACCGATGGCAGCGAACAGCGTGTGAGTGTGAAGAAGAATGGTCAGTTGGCCATTGTCGATGCAAAGGGACGCGAACTCGAGAAGCACAAAGTTCCTTACGGCGCCACCATCATGTTTGCCAATGGCGAAAAGGTGAAGAAGGGCTCGATCCTTTGCGAATGGAATCCGCACGCATCGCCAATTTTGGCCGAGCGTACGGGTACCGTGAAATTCAAGGACATCGAGGTCGGTGCTACGGTCCGTGAAGACAAGCGTGGCGATAAGACTGAAGTTGTGGTCACTGAACACCGCGGCGACCGTTCGCCACAAATCTTGATCGTCGATGCAGAAGGCAAAGTGTTGGACTTCCACCACTTGCCCGCCAAGGCCCGGATTGAGGTCAAGGAAGGCGAGACGGTACAAGCCGGTGAAATGGTGGCTCGTCAGCCGAAGGATGTGGCCAAGAGTGCTGACATCGTCGGTGGTCTGCCTCGAGTGACCGAAATCTTCGAAGCACGAATTCCTAAAGATCCGGCAATCTTGGCCAAGATTTCTGGCACCGTCCGTTTGGAACCCGATCGTCGCAAGGGCAAGATGACCATCGTTGTCGAATCCGAAGGCCTGGAAGAAGTGCACTTGGCACCGCAAGGCAAGGCGCTCATGGTTCACACTGGTGACTATGTTGATGCTGGTGATCGATTGACCGACGGTCCATTGGTGCCCAGTGAAGTGCTCGCGGTCAAGGGCGACGAAGCCTTGTACGAGTACATGCTTGGCGAAGTCCAAGGTGTGTATCGCGCGCAAGGGGTCCCGATCTCGGATGTGCACGTCGAAGTGATCTTGCGACAAATGATGGGCAAGGTTCGCATCCAGAATCCAGGCGATACCACTCTGCTTCCGAACGAAGTCGTGGATCGTTGGGTCTTCCGTTCCAGCAATGACGAGATGGACAACAAGTTGCGCATCGTGGAACCCGGGGACACCGGCTACCGAGCGGGCGAGTTGATCGACAAGGAAGTGCTTAAGGAACGCAACGCTCTTATGGAGGCTGATGGCAAAGATGCTGCCAAGACCAAGCGTTGCAAGCGGGCTTCGGGCCAGACGCTGCTCCTTGGTATTACCAAGGCTTCATTGCAATCCGAGTCGTTCCTTTCGGGAGCTTCGTTCCAAGAAACCACCAAGGTTCTCACCGAGGCCGCACTTCGTGGTGCCACGGACGAGCTGACTGGTCTCAAGGAAAATGTCCTCTTGGGCCACCTCATCCCGGCTGGTACTGGCTTTGATCCGTACCACAAGATGAAGGTCACCAAGTTGATCGAACCTCCGGCCCCTGAGGTCGAGGAAGAGCTCATGCTCGAGGAAGCTCGAGAAGCGGCCGAAGCCCTTGGGGCGGAACCCGCGTGGGGCTCAATGCCGCGTTCCGGTCCAACAGGGTCTGATTCCGACATCTTGGCCGGTGCTGACCTCGACGCTCCCATTGGAGGAGAGTCCTCAGGGATCTCCACGGGGGCAGAGGACCTTGATCCTGACCTCAACCAGGCCCTGATGGACGTCCTCCGTCAGGAACTGGGCGGGAAGGCCGGCGACGGTGGTGATTTGGATGCTGATTCACCTATTGGGTGA
>PAFA01000067.1 GCA_002700845.1 Phycisphaerae bacterium
CGGCATTGATGTCGGCCATGGTGGTGCTCTTGCTGGTGCGGAAGGTCAGGTCGACGCAGGACACGTCTGCAGTTGGCACGCGGAACGCCATACCGGTCAATTTGCCTTTGGTTTCAGGCAAGCACAGGGCGACAGCCTTGGCCGCACCGGTCGAGGAAGGAATGATGTTGGTGTACGCGTTGCGACCGCCACGCCAGTCCTTCTTGGAAGGACCGTCTTGGGTGGGCTGGGTCGCGGTGGCCGCGTGCACGGTGGTCATGAGGCCTTCTTCGAGACCAAACTCATCCATGATGACTTTGACGATCGGGGCCAGGCAGTTGGTGGTGCACGATGCGTTGGAGACCACGGTGTGCTTGCCACCATCAAAGGTCTCGTGGTTGACCTTGTAGACCAATGTGGGCACTTCATCGGGGGTCTTGGTCGGGGCCGAAATCAGGACCCGCTTAGCGCCACCTTCAAGGTGCTTGGAAGCATCGCTGAAGGTGGTGAAGAGACCGGTGGATTCGATGACGTAGTCGCAACCATGATCGCCCCATGGGAGGCTTGCGGGATCACGCTCGCTGATGCAGGTGGTCTTCTTGCCATTGACCGAGAATCCGTCGTCGTGGGTTTCGACCTCACCTTCGAAGACGCCATGGGTGGAGTCGTACTTCATCAAGTAAGCAAGGTTGTCGGAAGGCACAAGGTCGTTGACCAGTGCGATTTCAAAGTCGCCGCGGCGGGTGGCCTGACGTTGGACAAGACGGCCAATGCGGCCAAAACCGTTGATGCCAATACGAGTGGTCATGGATGGACTCCGGGTCGGATGAGAGAAAAGTTTGGGCAAACAGTGTAGCGAGCGGTTGCCCAGATCCTTCAGTCCTTCTTCGGAAGCCACGGAATATCGTCAATTTCAAGTTCACGATTGGCCCGCCGGGCCATCGCAAACAAGAGATCGGAGAGCCGATTGACCCAGGCGACGACATTCGTGCTGACCGTTTCGGTATGCGCCAATTCCACAACCTTTCGTTCGGATCTCCGTGCGATGGTCCTGGCCATGTGAAGCCGGGCGGCCACTTCTGAACCTCCCGGAAGTACGAAGGTGGTCATGGGGGCATTCCCAGCTTCGACTTCGTCGATGAATTGCTCCATTTCGGCAACGGCCGCATCGGGAAGACGCACGGTCTTCTCTTCGTGGGCGGTTCCTTCAGGTGTGGCCAAATCGGCGCCAATGTCGAAAAGTCGGCTCTGGCAGAGATGCAAGATTTCATGCATTCGAGAGAGAAAGCTTCCGTCATCGCTGGGTAGAGCACTCATGGCCAGTCCGATGGTGGCATTGGTCTCGTCAACAGTTCCGTAGGCCGTGACGCGTGGATGATCTTTAGAGACCCGTCCGCCGCCAAAGAGCCCGGTGGAGCCATCATCGCCTGATCGTGTGTAGAGCTTCATGGAGGTTGAGTCTAGGCGTTCACCCGGTGCACGGTCCCCAGACCGCCAGCACAGAAATCACGTCATCAAAGCCAGTGGTGCCATTGCCATCAATATCGCTGAGGCAGTTGGTGCAACCCCATTCCGAAAGAATGACCAAAACATCGCTGAGGCCAATATTCCCGTCGCGGTTCAAGTCAGCTTCACAGCCGAGGGGTGGCCCGTTCATGATGTTGATTGTGCCCGAAAGCCGAGCCGCAAACGCCAAGCCAAATGTGACATTGGGGTGCTCTCGGCAGTAATAAGAAGGGTAATCCGCGCCTTTGCCGCCTTCAATCACTTCGGTCATGGAGGTCAACAGAAAGGCGAGCTTCCCGTCTTCCACCCCTTGGGCCAACAGGAGGTTCTCGTTTTCGCCGAGGGATTCCATCTCAAACACAATGGTCGAGTCGACTGGGATCAAGTCTCCCGGGGTGGTGTTGCTGCTTAAACCGATAGCAAGTGGATTGGCGGCAAAGCCGAGTGTTGGTTGATTGCCAGCATCTTGGAGGAAGCCGTTGGCGTCAGTGGTCTTGGGGTATGCATTTCGGATGCTTCGTCCAAAGCCGCCGCCATCGGAGGAGTACGGCCCGTCTTCCGGAAATGTGCCGGCGGTCCAGCCATCGCGCCAGCCCACGGGCCAGACTTCAAGAGGGCGACCAGCATCGGAGTCTGGAGCACTGTTAGACCCAAATGTGGATGGATCATCAATAGTGTTGTCGTAGATGACCGGGTTGGTGCCTTCGTAATTGACTTCCAGCCGGAGCGATTCGAAGTTGATCAAGCTGGGGTCGATTGGTGTCGGAATTCCAATCTCTGAGAGATCAAATACCAGCAAGAATTGGCCATCACGATCGTCGAACACGGTGTACGTGTCTTGCCCAAAAGTTGAGGCCAGAATGCGATTGCCTGGAGTCGCGTTGAATGGATAAAACCAGCGGTCGGCTGAAACTGCAAGCTCAGTGAACTCATAGATTTCCACTGAAGCGGCGAACAGCAGTCCTGCACCAGCGCTAATTGAGAACATGTCTCAATGCTATACTTAACCCATGCCCGACGGTCGTAAATTCTTTCCAACTTGTCGCGGTTTCACCATTGTTGAGTTGCTTGTGGTGATTGCCGTCATTGGGATTTTGGTAAGTCTGTTGCTGCCAGCAGTGCAAAAAGCGCGTGTGGCCGCGGATCGTACGGATGAGATGTCTTCGGCACGGCAGTTGATGCTCGCGTGGGACTCTTATGCGGTGCAGTTTAAAGAATCAGTCTTGCCGGGCTACAAGCTCGGCCTTCGTGCTTTCACTGCAGATGGTGATCAAGTTGGGGAGGTCTCGAACAGTATCGCCGCCGCCCGGTACCCATGGCGTTTGGCCCCGTTCTTGGATTACGATTTTCGGTCGCTCTACCGGGGGATCAACGCCCGCGCTTTGGAAGCAATGCAACAGCAGGACCTGGAGTCGTATGTTTACGTGGTATCTGTTTCACCAAGTCTGGGCCTGAATACCACTTGGGTTGGTGGTGATCAAAATGAACTCGGTTTCAGCCCATCGGCTCTCTCCAATTTTGGGCGCTTTTACGTGCAAAAATTGGGTGATATTCGCAAGCCCGGTGAACTGATGGTGTTTGCCTCGGCAAAGGGTTCCGATCCTGGAGCGCCAGAGTCCGATCCGTATGAAGGCTTTTTCCGGGTTCGGTCTCCGCGGTTCGCCGCAGGGCAAGAAGAGCGCTGGGCCGAGACGATTACTCCAAGCACAGGTCCAGAGGATTCTGGGCACGTTGATTTTCGGTATGGCGGTACCGCAGTGATTGCTTGTGCCGACGGGCACATTGAGACTCAAGGTGCCGATGCCATGCGTGACATGCGGCGTTGGGCCAACCGGGCGAAGACTGAGGATTACGGCCTTTCCCCACAGTAAACAACTCAAAATCGGCTAGGCTCGCTTTCATGAGTGACGCATCATCCTTTGCCAAAGATTGGGAAGCTGTCCGGGCGGCAGTCGGTACTGTTCTTGTCGGTCAAGATGAAGTGGTAGAAGGTGTGCTGACGGCCTTGTTCGCGGGTGGACATGTGCTGCTTGAGGGCGTTCCTGGCTTGGGCAAGACGTTGTTGGTGCGAACTTTGGGGGCGGCCCTTGGTTTGGAATTTCGGCGGATTCAGTTCACCCCGGATTTGATGCCCGCTGATGTCACCGGCACCACGGTGGTTGAGGAAACCGAACAGGGGCGTGCGTTGGTGTTCCGCCGTGGTCCTGTTTTCACCCAACTCCTGCTGGCGGATGAAATCAATCGCGCAACCCCAAAGACCCAGTCTGCCATGTTGGAAGCCATGCAGGAGCGTTCGGTTACGGTTGGCGGGGTTACGCACAAGTTGCCGGCGCCATTCATGGTGATGGCGACTCAAAACCCTGTTGAGCAAGAAGGTACGTATCCGCTGCCCGAAGCCCAGCTGGATCGTTTTTTGTTCAAATTGGTTGTGCCCACCACCGGACGTGATGATTTGGTCGAAATTTTGCGTCGAACCACCGGAGCGCCTGTTCCTGAACCATCATCTGTTCTTGACGGTGAACGGTTGCTTGCCCACCAGCAAGCGGTTCGCGCGGTGAAGGCCAGTGATGAAACACATGACTATGCCGCTCGCTTGGTGTTGGCCACGCACCCCGGACACGATCTGGCTTCAGCCGAAGCCAACCGTTGGTTGCGATTTGGCGCGTCTCCTCGCGCCGCGCAAGCTTTGCTGCTTGCCGGCAAAGTTCGTGCTCTTCGTGACGGACGTCCGGTCGTTGAGGCCCAGGATCTTGTGCCCGCGGCTTTGCCGGCCCTTCGGCACCGGCTCCACCGCGGCTTTGAAGCCGAAGCCGAGGGGATAGACACCGACCGGGTGGTTCAGGCGGTTCTTGAGACCGTCCCGCCTCATTCCGTCAATGCTTGAACCGCTCCCGTACACTTTGCACCAGCAGGAGTTTGTCTGATGTCTCTGACCACCCTTATCGCTTGTCAAGTTCTCGCCGCGGCCGATGTCCCAGGACGGCGAGAAGAATTGCCTCCACCACCTTTGTCGCAGGCCTTTGTCAGCCTGATTCTTGACGGCGGGTTCATGAACAACACTGAAGTTGGTGAGTTTGGAGACCTTTCCAAGCGCAGCACATCTTTGGGCGTTCTTGCTGAGGGTCGTCTCACTCGAAATCTGCACTGGGACCTTCGCCTTGAGCAGCGATTCGATGATTACGACTTCTCGGGTACGGGTGTTCTGGATGGTGGTGATGATTTTGATTCCAGCGATCAGCCATGGCGAAACATCTACACCACCACATTAGGGTTGGAGTTCTCTCGCAAAGAGGGCGTCAGGACCGCGTTTGGTGGCGTTGGGGTGCAAGCATCCCGTCAGCGTTCGGCTGAGTATGGAGATGGTCGAGCTTTCGCGGGGCACTGGGGTGTTACCACCCGGTACAGCGACGATCTTGCGTTTGGTTGGGGTCTTTGCATTCGTGAACAAATCGATGGCCCCACCCAGTTCCTTCCCGTCTTGGCTTTGGATTGGTCGTTGAGCAATGATCTGTCGGTCGAGGGCTGGTTTGGTCCGTGGGAAATCCGCGAGCCACGAGTCGATATTGTCTGGGAGGCGTTCTCGGAATGGGATCTCTTTGCGGGCTTCGGCTATCGACGTGACCGATTCCGTTTGGATGATTTTTCAGGAATTGATATCGACGTTGATGGTGACATTGACGACGAGACCATCGAAGAGTGGTATCAAGGTGTTGGACAAGACAGCGCGTTCCCCATTTGGGTTGGTGCACGCTATGTGCCCAGTGTGTACCAGTCCTTTGAGGTCCGTGTTGGCCGCGACATGAGTGGTGAGTTGCAACTGCGGGACCGAGAAGGTGTTCAGATTTTGAGCAGCGATTACAAGGGTGGATTGTCTGTCTCGCTTCGCTGGCAGCTGCGTTACTGATTGGCTTCCGGTGAATCCGTAAGCTTGTTGCCCCGATCTGGGTTCCAGGCCCTCCAGTTCAGCTTCAATTTGGGATCCTCTAAGCCAAAGGCATCAGCCGGCCCTGGCACTGCGATCGGTCCACCGCCGTCATGGGTCCGTCGGATCGAGAGTGAGGATGGCGGGGTCTCGCATTCGATTCGTACCAGCCATCGATCTTCCCAAGCCCGCCGATGGATGATCACACCGTCAGCGGTTGGTAACGGACCGTTTGCTGGAATCAGCAGTCCAAGGTTATCCATCTGAATCCACAATTCATCCCGTTGGCGGCGAACATCTTCATTGGTGACACAAGTCACAAAGATTTCGGGCGTTTCGTTGTGGACTCGGCACTCGGCGGCAAAAGACAGACTCGATTGCTGGACGCCAAACAGGCGTGGTGCCGGTCGTGGTGCTTCGAACCGGAATGCCGGAGGAAACACCTGTCCAATAGATTTTGGGAACTGGACCGTGCGCACTCCGGCGCTGGCTCTCAATGTTGTTTGTTGTCCGCCGAGTGCAACGGGCAGTGACAAGGAAAAGTGGCTTCGACGTGGAATGGTCACTCGTTCGGGTAGCCCATCGATTTCAAGCAGGCGGTCTTCCCATCCCGCATGCCAGCCAGCCAATCTTGGAAGCCCATCTGGTCCGACGCTCGTCCAGCACCCCAGTGGAATCCATGCATCCAGGGCCGCCAGGGCCAAGTCTGCAGCCTGCTCTTGAGTCGCGGGATCAAGCAGCTTCGGAAGCAGTGAGGTTCCGTCCATCCACGCGGCGCGCACCCGGGCTTTGGTGTCTCGGATGGTGTTGGTGAGGGCCGTCCTTAGGCCCGCGGCAATTCCAGGATCTTGAGCAGCGACCAATGCCAGCGCGGCTCGCCATCGTGCAGCCAGGGCTTGGGCGGCCAATTTTGCTTCAGGTGTCCAATTCTCGGGGAGCTTGGCAGAGGTGTCGGCTTGATCAGCCATCAGCGCGAGGCGCCACCAAGCCAAGGGGTCTTGAGGGTCTGGACCCCCGGGACAGGTTGCGAGATCGAGCGGAGTTCGCGGTACTTCGGGTCGCGGTACTCGGCTCCATCGCACAGGCTTTGGAAATCGCACGGGTTCAATGACAGTATTCCCAACTTGCAATGCCCCTGATTCAGGGACGGTCAAGAGGAGCAGTCTTGGCAATGCGGTTGCGTCACCGGCTTCGGGCGGACGGACGCGAGTGGGCCGCAGTTCACTTTCCCAGAAGGCTTCTGGCACGGGAATGACCGTGGCCAGACGCGATGGCCAAGGAATCCCGTCAACCAGAACCACCGGAGGCCCGGCGTCTGGATCATCGGTTTGTACTGCGATAGCCGTTGGAGCTCCGCGAACCACAATTGGGTTGGCTTCGAGCACCGTCCAAGCGGTAAGGAGGAGACCCGCGATGGTTACTGACACGGCACCAGCCGTCGTCGTTCAGGTCGCTCAGGATCAGACTCCGCCTTGACCAGCACTGGTCCAGGTTCATGGCCCAAGGCGATGGTCCAGCCCTGTTCGGCGGCTTGGGTTAACACATTTATCTTGGTCTGCATCGCGGTGTAAGGCTCAATGTCGTAGGCCATCACGAATGCGGGCGGCGCATGGTGAATGGTGGGGACCACATCAGCGGGGAATACCACTTGGCCATTGGGCGCCGTGATATGGATGGCTTGCTGTCCCCAAGTGTGTCCCGGAGCAGATGCCACGGTGAGTCCTTCCAGAATTGTGGAGGCTTCGGTGTGCGTCTTCACCTGCGAGACAATTGGTTCCAGATGTGTCGGCAAATATGTACGAGTCATGACCGCACGATTTTGGTTGGCATCGGCCCACTCCTGTGCCTGCACATGCACCGCTGCATTTGGGAACGTGGGCACCGGGCAATCTTTGTTCAAGGTGGTGAGCCCGCCAGCGTGGTCGAAGTGCAAATGTGAGACCACCACATGTGAAATCTCAGAGGGATCAATATTTTCTTCATGGAGTGCATCGACCACGGTGCGATCTTCAATGGCGTAGATCTCACGTTCCTTCTTTGACCACTTGCTCCCGCAACCAGTCTCCACCAAGACCTTGGTGCCACCTTGCTCCAAAAGAAGGCAGTTGGTCTGCAGCAAAATCCGATTGTGTTCGTCGGGCTTCGAGAGCCGCTCCCACATCGTTTTTGGCACAACTCCAAACATACCGCCGCCGTCGAGACGCATGGTTCCCGCACGAAGAATCTTGATGGACCAGGTCATGGCATCAGCCTAGCAAGGCGGATGGGTCTTCAAGCAGACGTTTCACCGTGTTCAGGAATCGAGCGCCTTCAGCCCCATCGACAACACGGTGATCGCATGACAGTGAAAGTGGCAAAGAAAGGCCGGCGTAGATGCGACCATCTTTGGCCAAGACCTTCTCGTAGCCGCGACCAACCGCCAAAATGGCCACTTCGGGGTGATTGATCACTGGCGTTGCAAATCGGCCGCCATAGGATCCAACATTCGAAATGGTGAATGAGGAGCCCGTGAGCTCTTCACGAGGGATGCTGCGATCTCGACAGCCAGAAGCCAATCGAGCGATACCTTCCGCTGCTTCGACGATGGCCAACTTTTCCGCGTTGCGAAGGACTGGCACCATCAAGCCGGCGTCGGAATCGACTGCGATACCAAGGTTCAAGTTGCCTTTGCGATGAATCTCTGATTTCGCCTCGTCGACCAGTGCATTGAGAGCCGGGTGTTCTCGAAGGCCGTGGGCCACGGCGCGAATAACAAACGGAAGGAACGAAAGTTTGCGGCCAGTGATTGCCGAGTATTCCTTCCGCTTCCGATCAAGATCTGTGATGTCGGCCTCGTCCACTACCGTGAAGTGCACGGCTGTCTTGACCGATCGGTCAAGTGCTTCGGCAATCTTTCGACGTACGCCCCGAAACGGGATCACTTCCGTGGTTCCAGAAGGGTCAACGGTGACTGGTGGAAGCTTTTGTTCGCTTGGTGAAGCTGGTGCGGCCGCGTGTTCAGGAATATCTGCCACGGTTACTCTGGTTGCGGTTGGTTTGGAGGTTGCAGCGGCAACGCCGGAGCCCGGTGCGGCGAATCGTTCAACATCACTGGCGGTCACTCGCCCGCCGCGTCCCGTTCCC
>PAFA01000068.1 GCA_002700845.1 Phycisphaerae bacterium
AGGCGCTGCGAGGTGCAGATGCGGTCATCTGCGCAGGCAGAGCGACGGAAGATGGTGCATGCTGCCTGCATACGGAGTGAACGGCCACGACTGATCGCCATGGTTGAAGTTCTCATCCTGGTCCTATTTCTGATTTCCGGTGGAGCCACCGGCTGGATGGGAGTTCATCTCCTTCCACAAGAGATGCTGGACGATGTCACCGATGTCCAACGGGTACGCCTGGGGCTCACATGCGTTGGCACGGGCATAGGCCTAGTAGCTGGCCTGGTTTTTAAGCGGCTGCGCCTGCAACTGATGCAGCAGGTGCGCACGATGCCCACCGATTTATTGATCAGTCGATCGGTTGGACTGATCCTGGGCTTGCTGGTCGCCAACCTATTGCTGGCGCCCATCCTGCTGCTCCCCCTTGCCGGTGGCGTAACGCTGGTTAAACCCTTGGCTGCGGTGCTCAGCAATGTGTTTTTTGGCGTTCTGGGATACAACCTCGCTGAGGTTCATGGACGCACACTCCTGCGCCTGTTCAACCCCACAAGCACCGAAGCCTTGCTAGTGGCAGACGGTGTTCTCACCCCCGCCACCCCGAAGATTCTTGATACCAGCGTGATCATCGATGGGCGAATCCGCGGCATGTTGGCCTGCGGTTTGCTGGAAGGTCAGGCGATCGTTGCCCAAACCGTGATCGACGAGATGCAGCAATTGGCTGACTCCACGAATCTGGAGAAACGTGCCAAAGGGCGTCGTGGTCTCAAACTTCTGCGCGATCTACGCGACACCTACGGACGTCGACTGGTGATCAACAGCACCCGTTACGAAGGCACAGGCACAGACGATCGCCTTCTGCTTCTGGCAGGCGATACGGGCGGCACGCTTGTGACCGCCGACTTCAACCTGGCCCAGGTCGCTGAAGTGAAAGAGATCAAAGTGATGAATCTGAGCGAATTGGTGATCGCCTTACGCCCTGAGGTTCAGCCTGGTGATGAGCTGCTGCTCAAAATCGTGCGCGAAGGCAAGGAGGAAAGTCAGGGGGTTGGCTATCTCGAAGACGGCACGATGGTGGTGGTTGAGGAGGGCCGGACCTTGATCGGATCCCGTCAACCCGTCGTAGTGACCGGTGCTCTGCAGACCCCAACAGGGCGCATGGTGTTTGCACGCCGCGACAAAAATGGGGCACGGAACAACCGCAGCAGCAAGGGCAGCAAGAGCAAGGGTGCTCGGACGAACAGCCCTGAGGAGCAGCCGTCCACTTGACCCCGCTAGGCTCCCTCTACGACAGGGATGCTTAGAGGAATGACCACATCAGCGCCTTACTACGGCGATTCAGGCGTGATGCGCACTCCACCGCCTGACCTTCCCTCTTTGATGCTCAAAGAGAGGATCGTCTACCTGGGCCTTCCGCTGTTTTCCGACGGTGACACCAAGCGTCAGCTCGGCCTCGACGTCACGGAGCTGATCATTGCCCAGCTCCTCTTTTTGGAGTTTGACAACCCAGATAAGCCGATTTACTTCTATATCAACTCCACAGGCACGAGTTGGTATTCAGGCGAGTCGATTGGCTTCGAGACAGAAGCGTTCGCCATCTGCGACACGCTTCGCTACGTGAAACCTCCTGTTCACACGATCTGCATCGGTCAGGCGATGGGAACGGCTGCCGTCATTCTGTCCGCTGGTACCAAAGGGCAAAGGGCAGCCCTACCCCATTCCTCCATCGTCTTGCATCAACCCCGCAGCGGGGCGCGCGGTCAGGCCACGGACATTCAGATCCGCGCCAAAGAGGTGTTGCATAACAAACGAGCCATGCTCGAAATCCTCTCGACCAACACCGGTCGCAGCGTGGAAGAACTCTCTGCAGATTCCGACAGAATGAGCTATCTCACCCCTCAAGAAGCTGTGTCCTACGGCCTCATTGACAGGGTTCTCGAAAGCCGCAAGGACCTGCCTGCTGACGCGAGCTAAGCAAGCATCTAATTAACAACTGCATCTGTAGTTGAAAACACCAAAGCTGTTCAACCAGCCGTGGTTGTTCAAACAGAACCAACTTTTTATTTACCTCTCTTCTAAGAACCCATGCCGATCGGTACCCCCAGCGTTCCCTACCGCCTTCCCGGCAGCCAAATGGAGCGCTGGGTTGACATCTACACCCGCCTTGGCGTTGAAAGAATTTTGTTCCTCGGCTCTGACGTAAACGACGGAGTTGCGAACAGCCTCGTCGCCCAGATGCTTTATCTCGATTCCGAAGACAGCAGCAAGCCCATCTACCTTTACATCAACTCCCCAGGTGGATCCGTAACCGCCGGTTTGGCGATTTACGACACCATGCAATATGTCAAGAGTGACGTGGTCACGATCTGCGTCGGGCTGGCTGCCTCGATGGGAGCCTTCTTGTTGACTGCAGGCACAAAAGGCAAGCGCTTGGCCTTACCGCATAGCCGAATCATGATCCACCAGCCTCTTGGTGGCACGGCGCAACGCCAGGCGAGTGACATCGAAATCGAAGCCAGGGAAATCTTGCGGATGAAGGAGATGCTCAACCGTTCGATGGCCGATATGACCGGACAGAGTTTTGAAAAAATCGAGAAAGACACCGACAGGGACTATTTCTTGAGTGCGGAAGAGGCGAAGGATTACGGCTTGATCGATCGGGTGATTTCCCATCCCAACGAAGCCTGAATGAAAAAGGCAGCATGCTATCTGCAGGAATCACAACATTTGCCCAACGACTCAGTCCCTTAGCTACGAGTAAAATTAATACACTCAAATTTCCATGAATTCAGCAGGTATCTTTGAAAATTATCTTTTTGATGACAATAGTGGTTTAGATACAACTACTCTTGTTAGCGATTATTTTCTTGAGATTTTTGGAGAATCTCCGTCGGGAGTGCTGAGTTCCAGCGACTTATCCATCTTTGACGCTACCTTGCATTCAAGTGATATGGGGATACCCACCAGAGGAAACATATCGATTAAGCAACTTAGACACAGTTGAACAAGCCCCTGTTAATCAAATTTTTCAACCCGCCTATGCAGCTAGTTGGCTCAATAAAAATTCTGCACCAGCGCCAGACGCCTCAGTTCTCTATATCAACGCATGGCTCGACCTAAGAGCAGGTGATTTAATCTTACAAACACCAAAAAACAATAATGATAATTATTACATCATTTCAATTTTAGATAGTTTCATCGGTACAGTCGGATCAATCGGCCCAAGAACCCAGACCAATTCCGAACTCAGTCAGGGTGCTTATTATCTTTTAGCGGGTCCTTCTAGCAGCTATTACAACAGTCCCGACTGGACGACAACGATCAACGACAAAACAGTCAATATCATCAAAGTTGATACACCCATAGCCTGGATGACTGGCAGGTTTGGCACCGATGTGATGAGCGCCACCTCACTGGAGAATACTCGAGAGTTTATCAATGGAGATCCCAGTGAGAGTGGAAGCGGATTTCAAATCGGAACTATAAATGAATTTGAGAATTCTGGCTCTATTGCATATCAAGAGCCAATTGACCAAAGTATTATCAACGGAAAAGCGGAAGATGAATTTGGCGATCTCCCTACTCTCGTCACTGATTTCTTTAATTCATTAGGAAAGTCGATACAGAATAGCCCAATACCTGCATTACGAGACACTGAGGTTGCATCACCAGTTCCAAGTTTTGCGGCGTGGCTTGGAAACCAAAACCAGATTCAACAGACACCCAACTCCGATAGTTACCTGCCAGACAGCAGTTATCAACCGAGTTCAGCACTCTCAGAAGGCCAAAAAAAACTTCTCAATGATAGATTTTCAAGCATAGGACTCAATGTCGAGTCAGGCTTTTCCCTTCCAACAAACTGGGGAGAACGTGAAGCGTTTATTTTCCAAAAAGCATATGAATTTAGCCAACAACTTCTTAGCGTTGCGACATTTGAAATCGCAAAAGGCAAGTCGGAAACCAACAATTGGAATATCAAAAACCTCAACGTTGGAGTATATCCCAATTCTCCAGAGAACAACCCTAATCTCATTGATTGGAAAAGCTTGATTCTTCGTGCAGGCGTAGCAGTGGACGGGGGTGCCGCAAATATTCCAAATGATGCCGTTTATCCAACAAGTCAACTTGATAGCGAGGGGAATCCTTTAACCTCAAGATACAATTATTCAATCACTCTTCCGCCCCTCACCAATCAAGACAATAAAATCACCTATGGTCCTGCTGAAGGATTCTGGGCATATACTATGTATCAGCCCAACGAGTGCAATACCTTTCAACCTTTCTTGATACAGAATTCCATATCAAGCAATTTTTACACACCCTTTAACGCCACAGCCAAGCTGACTGAAGAAGGTTGGCTAAAAACAACAAAACCTGGAAATTGGAGTAACGCAAACGCCATCGGAACAGCGATTTATACAGGAGAAGTTGTATCGATCAGTGAATTAAAGCCTTTGACCACCTATTATATTTCGGAAATTCAATACACTCCAAACAATCAAAAAGAAATTCTCTTCAGATTATCTGAAGACTATAATCCTGATTTCAACTGGGATGGAAGAATCGATGGAGTAAAAGGTGTTCCAGTTGGTGGAGAAGGATCTCCAGGAAAGGCAATCAATCTTACAGAATCAGGAGAGACACTTAACTTTGGCTTTACGAATCCAGTCTCTCAACTTGGACAGGCACAGCTGGATTCTTTCGTTCTTAACGAAAACGAAGTTATCGTATTGCAGTTACAGCAATTTCAGCCAACAAACTCGAGCAACTGGCTGCCTACGCCCAGCGAGGGGTTCGTAAAGGAAGCCTATGAATTTCAATTAATGGGACGTTATTACAATCCGACAACCGCAGAAGAGAAAACAATTTTAGCTGCATCTGAACCAGAACTTTATTTACCACCCAAAATCGAGCGAGGGGCACTCGCTCGCCTTGAACTTTGGTCAGATCTCAGCAAATCCTCCAAAAATCTTGTAAAAGAAAAAACAGGTTCTGAAATCGTTAAACCACTCAATCAAAAGGATCCATATGTCCCAAATGCGATTGGCGCTGTTCTTGATATGCGATGGAGTGACGGAGAGCTAGAGGGAACTAAGTGGGCACTGAACTATGAATACACACGTTCCGCTCATTACTTCAACAAATTATTCTTCTATCAAGTTGATGCTATAACAGGGCAAATAGGAACATTTCTCCCTGGTGACGCTAACTATATAGATTCAGCTTTAACGAATATCATCAACGAAGACGATCCCATTGCCAATCAAATCGACAATTCAACAGTATCCGGAGAACTAGAACTAGAAGGAGGAAGAATTTATATGGCGTTAGTCCTTACGGAACAAGGTCAATATCTCATCCCCAACGCTCAAGAAACCTTCAATTACACCCACTTTAAGGTCAACAATCCAAAGTCATTCTCATTTGAAGATCAAATGGGCGGAGGCGATAACGATCACAACGACGGAATTTTCAAATTGGCTGGGCTCTCACCGTTGTCGATCTAAGCTAGAAAATCCCCCCAAACATCACTAGCCTGGATGGCCGAGCTTTTCTACGACTCCGACGCTGATCTCTCACTGCTTAGCGGTAAGACGGTTGCCATCATCGGTTATGGATCCCAGGGCCATGCCCACGCCCTGAACCTCAAGGACAGTGGCATCAATGTGGTGGTTGGTCTTTATGAAGGCAGCCGCTCAGTCGAAAAAGCCAAAGCCGACGGTCTTGAGGTGCTGAGCGTGGCGGATGCATCCGCGAAAGCCGACTGGATCATGGTGCTGCTACCGGATGAGTTCCAAAAAGAGGTGTACGAGAAGGAAATCGCACCTCATCTCAGTGCTGGCAAGGTTTTAAGTTTCGCCCACGGCTTCAATATTCGCTTTGAGCTGATCAAGCCACCCGCCAACGTGGATGTGTTGATGATCGCTCCAAAGGGGCCAGGTCACACCGTGCGCTGGGAGTATCAGAACGGTCAGGGAGTTCCAGCCCTCTTCGCAATCGAACAGGACGCTTCAGGGAACGCGCGCGGGCTGGCCATGGCCTACGCCAAGGGCATCGGCGGCACGCGCGCAGGCATCCTCGAAACCAATTTCAAGGAAGAAACCGAAACCGACCTCTTTGGTGAACAGGCTGTTCTTTGCGGCGGTCTCTCGGAACTCGTCAAAGCAGGCTTTGAAACCCTGGTGGAAGCCGGCTATCAGCCGGAGCTCGCCTATTTCGAGTGTCTTCACGAAGTCAAGTTGATCGTCGACTTGATGGTGAAGGGCGGTCTGTCCTCGATGCGCGACTCCATCTCCAATACGGCGGAGTATGGAGACTATGTTAGTGGCCCTCGTTTGATCACCGCCGACACCAAAGCGGAGATGAAGAGGATCCTCACCGACATCCAAGACGGAACTTTTGCCAAGAACTTCGTTGCCGAATGCGCAGCAGGCAAACCTGAGATGAATAAAGTTCGCGCGCGTGATGCTGAGCATCCGATCGAGAAAGTTGGCAAGGGTCTGCGTTCAATGTTCAGCTGGCTGAAGGCGGCCTGAACAATCCCGTTCTGCTGGTGATCGTCGCCGCAGGCCTTGACCTGTTGGTCGGCGATCCCCGCTGGTGCCCCCATCCAGTGGTGGCCATGGGTCGAGTGATCACCGGATTACGACAATGGATCGAAAACTGGGTCGGAGACCGGCCCTTTCCACTGCGCGCCGGTGGGTTTCTGATCACCTCCGGGTTGGTGCTGGGAAGCGGCGGAACGGGCTGGCTGCTCGAGCGGCTGATCTTGCCGCCGTTTCCCTTGCCCCAGCCCTTGGCGGCACTCGTACTGGTGATTGCTCTGGCGAGTGCCCTTGCAGCACGCAGCCTTCGCGACAGCGTGCTGGATGTCCTTCAGGTCCTTCCCTACCTCCCATTAGCAAGAGAGCGCTTGAGTTGGATTGTTGGCCGTGATGTGAGCCAATTAGATCAAGATGGCATTCTTCGGGCGAGCGCCGAAACAGCCAGTGAAAATGCCGTGGATGGACTGTTTGCCCCCTTGTTTTGGATGCTGATCGGAGCAGGCCTATGGAAGGCGGGGTTCAGCCAAGGTCCAGGCCCCCTGGCCATGGCATGGGCCTTCAAAGCCAGCAGCACCCTTGATTCCATGCTCGGGTACAGAAAGGGACGGCTGCGCTGGCTCGGGACTGCTGGGGCCAAGCTCGACGATCTCCTGACCTGGTTGCCCTGCAGGTTGGTGCTCATCACGCTTCCACTCGTGAGCTTGAACTGGTCTCGATGGCCAACAACAGTGCGTGCTGCGATCGCAGATGGGACCCCTGATCCCTCTCCAAACGCAGGACTCTCAGAATCCATTTTTGCCCACTGCGCCGATGTGCAGATGGGTGGGCTCAATCGCTACGGCGACACATGGATCAACAAACCTCTGCTCTCTGCACAGTCAGGGAAGGCAACCGCTTCAGGCGTGCGCACGATGTTGAACCTGAGCCTCAGGCTTGAAGCAGCCTGGTTGCTGGTGGCAGCTGGCTGGTCGTTCGCTCAGTAGGCACCACGATCCATCGGCAGCAGAAGCACTCCAAATGTGCGCAGGATGATCGCCAAATCCAGAAGGAAGGAGCGACCTCGCGAATAGGCCAAATCAAGCCTCACCCGCTTGGCATAGCTGAGATTGTTGCGACC
>PAFA01000069.1 GCA_002700845.1 Phycisphaerae bacterium
CGTAGTCTGTCGAACTGCGATGACTGGAGCCATCCCACAAGCCACCACCCATGCCGCGATACTGGCCCCAAACTGGCTGGGGGATGTGGCTATGGCCATACCGAGCATCCAGACACTCTTGCAAAGAAGGCCCCAAACGACGTTCCATGTCTTGGCTCGCGCGCCATTTTCCGATGTCATCGGATTGCTCAATGCACCCCAACTGAAATGCCACGAAATGGGACCAAGCGTCCAAGAACTCCGGAAGACCTTGCGAACCATTGACCCCGAAGCAGTAGTCCTTTTTCCCGGGAGCTTCCGGAGCGCTTGGATCTGTCGAGGAATCGGAAAAGTTCGAATTGGTGTCCGTCAAGACTCGCGATCATGGTGGCTGACACATGCTTTCCCCCGAGGCACCAGTCGCCCGAGAGCAACCCACGAGCACTACGCCGATCTGGTTGAACATGCGGTTGGCATTCGTCCCGGACCACCTCACTCTTTGCGAGCAAAAGGAAGGGGCATCGATCGGTCAGGCATTGTGCTGGTCCCCGGGGCAAGCCGCCCTTTCAAACGCTGGCCCGAATCGCGTTTTGTAGTCCTCGCTAAAGCTCTTCAAACATATCAAGAGCCGATCACCCTCATAGGCGCACCGGCTGAGCAAACGATGCTCAACGCCATCGCGAGGGAAATCCCCGACAGCAAGGTGATTTGCAACGAACGATTACCGCAAACCTTGGAATCCATCAAGAAGGCAAAGATCTTGGTCGGCAACGACACCGGACCAAGACATCTGGCCGCGTTGTTTGGCACCCCATGCGTCACACTGTTTGGCCCCACCGATCCTCGGTGGGCACCACCCACTCAATATGAGCATGCTTTGCGGTCGCAACCATTTGCACCAGGAGAATTGGTCGCGAATGATGCTCCGGGCGTCTTCCACTTGGAACGGATTTCTGTGGGTGATGTCGTGTCGGCGGTTCAGCAGGTTATGGCCAACCAATATGGCTAACGAAGTTGGAGTGGCACTTTGGCTACTGCTGAACGTCGCGCCTGTTCGGCCCACTGTTGAACCAGCCGCTGCGCGGCCACAAAATCAAGCACTGCGGCTTCACCAACCACTCGGCCATCAGCAGCCATTGGCGGCAATCTTAGGACTTGAAACGCCCCGCCGGCACGATCAACAAGCGAAGCCATCGCTTCTGGAGCATCGGCCGCATCCACTTCCAGCAAATGAGTAATTCCAAATGAGGCCAATGCGTCTTGAGGAGGAATCGGCTCGAGAGTGCTGTCGGCCATCAACTCTGCTGGTACTCGGCAGAAAAAGGCAGCGACCGCTTCACCTTCTCGCTGGGGTTCATCCAGTCGCGGCTGGACCGGAACCGGACGTTGCGGACGCGGATACGCCTGTAATCCTGGAGGAGGCCAAGCCTCTGGAACTTTGGCCACCGACGATCCCCCCCGGTCAAACCACGAAAGGGCAGGTCGAGGGGCGACGAACCAAAGCATTGAAAGCACCAGCAAAAGCAAGCAACCTCCAATAATCGTCTGACGAACAGGCTTCGCCATCTGGCGACGTGGCTCAGGCAATCCTGGAGGACCCAACAAAACGGGCCTTGCAGCCATGCCACTGGGATCAAACCGAGGCGGTTCTGGGATTTCGCCTCGATGCTGCAAGGCTGCACGATCGGCTCGCATCCCTTCAACCAAATCGCGGAGTTCAGCATCAGCGTCAAGATCACGCGACAGCCGAATGCGATCTGCTTCCTCAAGTCGTGATTCGACCCAGCCAAGCAATTGACCAAGTTGTCCACGACCTACCCCCGGGTCATCCTCAGCGAGCAACCCGAGACGGGCTCGCCAGCGGAGGGAACGAACCTCATGCAACGTGGTGTTCAACGCACCAGCAATGACCGTGTCTTCCAATTCCCCCAAGTCGCACAACACCAAAGCCGCCCGCTCGCGGGGCGCTAAACGATGCACCGGCAACGCCGCATCAGGCGAAGCGCCAGGCAACCCTTCCACCAAAGCAGCGAAGGCTGATGCACTTTCTTCGGCTTCTGTCGCTGAAAGTGCCGCTCGAAGCCCTCCATCAAGTCGAGCCTCGGCGTGGCGTGGATCCAAAGCGAGCGCGCACTCCCAGAGCTTCGACTGAAGTCGGTTGAGTCGCGGTCCGGATGGGCGCTGGCGTACCATCAGCACAACGATGGTACTCCCCCAAGACGAATGGCAGAGTCCACTGGCAAGCCGCTATGCCTCAGTGGAAATGCGAACCCTCTTTTCTGACCGAAACCGCATCGGACTGTGGCGGCGGCTTTGGCTGGCTCTCGCCGAATCTGAGCATGAATTGGGCTTGCCCATCACCGCTCAGCAGCTCGACGAACTTCGAAACACCCTCGACGACATCGATTTCGAGAAAGCAGCCGCCTACGAGGCCGAATTGCGGCACGACGTCATGGCCCATGTGCACACCTGGGGGGATGTGGCCCCCACCGCTCGTCCAATTTTGCACTTGGGCGCCACCAGCCAATTCCTGAATTGCAACGCCGAGGCCATCATGCTCAGGGATGCTCTGGATCAGATCGCCGGCACCCTTGCCGCGGTCATTGATGCTCTGGGCACGTTTGCTTGCACCCACCGAGCCGTCCCCACCCTGGGATCAACCCACTTCCAAACCGCACAACCAACAACTGTTGGCAAACGTGCGAGCGTCTGGTGTTGGGATTTGTGCCTTGCTCTTGAAGAAGTAGAACGCCAACGCGATGGCATCCGACTTCGCGGCGTCAAAGGAACCACCGGCACCCAAGCATCTTTTTTGGCTCTTTTCGACGGAGACCATGACAAAGTAGATCAACTGGAAAACATGGTCGCCGAAAGAATGGGTTTCACGGCTGATCAGTTGCATCCGGTCACCGGTCAAACTTACCCCCGGTTGGTTGACGCCAAAGTGCTGAGCGCCCTTGGCATCGTCGCCACCGCAAGCCACAAGTGGGCAACCGATGTCCGCCTGCTTGCCGGACGTGCCGAAATCGAAGAACCCGTTGCCAAGAAGCAAATTGGTTCATCAGCAATGCCGTACAAACGAAATCCCATGCGTTGTGAAAGGGCATGTGGACTGGCGAGATTTGTGATGAACTTGGTCCCCAACACCTACCAAACGGCCGCCACCCAATGGCTCGAACGAACCCTTGATGACTCGGCAAACCGACGGTTGGCGTTGTCCGAGGCGTTTTTGGCCACAGACGCAACGTTGGGCATTCTTAGAAATGTCTCGAAAGGCCTGATCGCCAACCCTGCCGTGTGCCGCACCAACCTGATGCGTGAGATGCCGTTCTTGGCCACTGAAGCGTTGCTTATGGCTGCAGTTCGACAAGGCGCAGACCGACAAACCACCCACGAAGTCATCCGTTCCCACAGTCGGGAGGTCCAAGCAGACCTTCGAGCTGGCGCAACCACGAATGATTTGCTGGACCGTCTTCGAACCGAACCAGCCTTCGACGGCGTCAGCATGGAAGAAGCTCTTGAGCCAGAGCGTCACATTGGGCGAGCGCCAGAGCAAGTTGACCGCTTTATTGGCCAGTACGTGACTCCAATTCGACACCGATATGCGTCGAATATCGAAGGAGATGTGTCAGATCTCGCCATTTAAGTAAAAAAAAGGCTCTGCTGGGCCCAAATCACTGATCTGAGCCCGCACACATGCCCGTCATGCGGCACAATGGAATTTGAAGGGCCCTAACGGCCCACTAAAGGAGAACCACTATGGAGTCCTACGACAACCTTCGACGTCTTGTGGAATCGGTTGATGAAGACATCAACAAAGCCAAGGGTGGCAACAAAGCTGCTGGCACACGTGTTCGCAAGATCATGCAAGAGATCAAAGCTGCGGCCCAAGAGATCCGCGCTCAAATGCTTGAAATTCGTACTGAAGACAACTGATCTTCAAATCGGCCTTCTTCGGAAGGCTCACCAAACATCAAGAAGGCCGTCCTACGGGGCGGCCTTCTTGCTTTGAGTATTCTGTCATCGCACATGGCCATAGAACCTGCCCTACCGCTTGATCAGATTGATCCCAATGCCTGTCTGCATGACGCCAAGGCTATTGATTTGCTCATTCCACACCGTGGCCCGATCCGCCAAGTGGATCGCATCGTCTTTGCCGAGACACCAATGCTTATTGCTGGGGTGAAGGAAGTTCGTGATGACGAGTTTTGGTGCGATGGACACATTCCCGGCCGGCCCGTCATGCCGGGAGTTCTGCAGCTTGAAGCAGGCGCCCAATTGGCTTCAATCTTGGACACGTTGTGCCACGGTCCCGACCGCTTCATGGGGCTGGTTCGTATCGATGATGCTTCATTCCGAGGCTCCGTTGAACCAGGCGATCAACTGTTGCTTCTTGGTCGTCGCCTAAAGCCTGCACACAAACGTCGATTTGTCTGTCAATGCCAAGGATTGGTACGTGGCAATATCGTATTCAATGCACAAATAACCGGCTTCACCCTGTAAAGCAGATCCATGTTCACTCCTCCGTTCCGCTGCCATCCTTTGCTCAAATCCCGAGTGTGGGGCGGTCAAAAACTTGCCGATTGGGGACGCTCGCTTCCCAACCCAGGACAAGGTCAATGGGGTGAATCTTGGGAGTTGGCAGATCTTCCGGAAGAAATTGCTGACGGCCAAAGCATCATTTGCGATGGACCACTTGCTGGCCAAACCTTTCGAGATGCCTTAAAGCATCACTCCAAATCTTTGCTGGGTGACCTTCCACTCAGCCCCCAGGGTGGCTTCCCTTTGCTGGTGAAGCTTCTTGATGCCCAGCGAAACCTCTCGGTACAAGTGCACCCCACGGCCGAATACGCTGAAATTCATCCGGGCGCGTACAAAAAAGACGAAGCATGGCTCATCCTTGATGCTCATCCAGGGAGCACCCTTTACACCGGCTTGGCCGATGGGATCACTCCCAAACAACTGTGTGCTGCCGCCCGACGTGGCGAGGATTTACAACCACTCATGCACACGGTGCCCGCGGTCCCCGGAACCTGTCATGTGCTGCAAAGTGGGACTTGTCATGCCCTTGGAGGCGGCATTTTGGTGGCTGAGTTCCAGACACCCAGTGACACCACCTACCGGGTGTGGGACTGGGGGCGTGAGGGGCGAGAAATGCACCTTGAGCATGCCTTGGCCTGCATGTCTTCTGGCCGAGCAGTTGAGCCCTCCTTCACGCGTGCCGATGCCGATGGTCTGGAGATTCGTGTTGTTGCCACGACACCTGCCTTCGTACTCCGAACGCTTCATGCCCCTGCCCGGCATACCCTCCATCGCCCCCCCTGCGATCGACCTGAAATCTGGCTCCTCCTCGAAGGAGACATGATGTGTGGAGACCTCCACTGGCGTAAGGGGGATACCGTCTTTTTTCCGGCCGACAGCGACGTTGAGGCTGAAATCAGCCCTGGTTGCCGCTGGGTGCACTGTCATTTGCCCTTTGGACAAGAACGTCTTGCCTGAGGGAATACCTGACCCTTCGGGCTCGTCCCTCAAGCATGGTGAACATGCTGCCCGACGACCTCTGTCCGAATCCAAACTCCGCCAAATCATGCAGGAGCAAGGGCCAAGGCTCTTGGCTCTGGCCCGTGGCGTGGTCCGTGACTCGCATGTGGCAGAAGACATCGTTCAGGAGAGCTTTGTGAAACTCTGGCGGCAACCTCCAGAAGCCGCAGCCGCCATGCCCTCTTGGCTACGAACAACGGTGGTTCGAGCTTCAATCGACCGACTTCGAAAACGTCAGGCCACACCAAGCGACACGCTGAATCCTGCCGCACCAGAACATCCACCGCCCGCCGATGCCCAAGAACGAGCAGCATGCATCGAAGACGCCATGGCTCGTCTTGATCCTGAAAAACGTGCGGTACTTTTGCTGCGTGCCCGAGACCAACTTCCGTACGAAGCCATCGCCGCGGCCCTTGAAGTTCCAATCGGAACCGTCATGAGCCGACTTGCTCGAGCCAGAAAAGCATTGCTTCACGAGCTGGCTCAGTCAGAAAAAAACACCGACAGTGATCCCATCCCACTTCCACGGAGACAGACGCCATGACAATGGACTGCGAGAATTTTGATCAATACCGCGACGCATTTTTAGATGGCCGGCTTTCTTCCGATCAAGCCCGTTCAGCGGAACAACATTTGGCAAACTGTCCAAAGTGCCAAGTCGAGATTGAACACCTGCTGGCCACCGAATCCCACCTTCGGGACCAAGTGGAACCTGCATGGACCGAACAGATGACCCAAGTCGTGTTGAATCAAACCACGGCGCCCATTGCACAAATCACCTGGCCATGGCAAGTGGCCACAGCTGCAGGCTGGCTCTTGGCCATTGGGTTGGGACTGCAAATGCTTCGCCCCTCTGGTTCGCCTGATTCAGTTGCTCAACCCGTGGCTTACTATCAGCCAGCACCTTGGATGAAATCGACCTTAGGCCCCCGGCGTGAGGTGGAAGCAATCACACCACTTGTTCAGATGCTGGGACACCTCCAAACCGGTTCCCCCCCATCCGCCGTTCTTTTGGAAGATCTTGCCACCATGCGGCAAACCGCCTTCGGTGAGAATCGGATCCTGATCCTCGAAGCAGAGGCCGCGTGTGCGCATCTTCTTCAACCGGCCCGAGTTGATCTTGAGACCCTTTTTCCAGGTTTAAGCAAACGATTACAAGCCGCCGTCAGCGAACATACTTCTCCACAAGCTTGACCCTGGAGGACGTCCGAGAACCGTAGCCTTCGACGGAAGTCCCGTGCGCTCGTACCATACAGCCGTGAATTCAATCAACGGACTCCCCCCGATTCTCCCCCCAACGACTTCGGCTGTCCGTACAGCCCCGCTTCGTTTGGAAGAGGCCGGTAGCGAAGGAGCCCCAGTGGCCCGGATCGCACCCAGCCAACCCGTCGACCCACTGGTCGCTGGGCGTCTGGCACCGGGTTCCCGATTGACACTTCGCCCGAACTTGGCCCAAATCCAAGCCACCTACGGTGCCTCAGCTCAGGCGGCACCCGCTGGACCTGAGACCATCGCGTGAATCGCAATGAATTTGTCAGTGCTTTTGCTGCGGCCCGAGCCAGTGCAATTCTTCGCACCCCCCACGAACATCTGGCCGGCCCAGCGATGGAGGCTGCCGTTGACGCAGGATTTCAAATTGTTGAATTCACTTTGACCATCCCGGGGGCGTTGGAATTGATCCGTTCGTTCTCAAAACAAGATGGTCTTTTGGTGAGCGTCGGTACTGTCCTAACGCCGGTGGATGCACATGCCGCCATCGATGCAGGCGCGGCATGCTTGGTTTCACCTGTCCTGAATCCCGAAGTTGGTGCGGTTGCCGCTGAACGCGACATCGCATGGATGCCAGGTATTGCCACCCCAACCGAGGCCTACGCAGCCCATCAAGCTGGCGCCCCCCTGCAGAAGATCTTTCCTATGCCTGGAATTGGTGCCGCCTGGGTCAAAGCCATCCGGGGACCGATGCCATTTCTCAACCTGGTCCCAACCCATGGCGTGCACGAAAACAACGCCGCTTCGTTCTTAAAGGCTGGGGCTCACGCGGTGGGTTTTGTGCAGTCAGTCTTTGATCCGAACGACATCGCAGAACAGCGTTGGGGCAAGATCAAAGAACGAGCCCAAAAAGCCTTGGCATCAATTGCTTGATCTGAAGCACCCGACGGCAAAAACCATTGATCGTTAATAACTCTTGGCCCAAACGACCCGCATGGGGCTGGGTTCGCCGCTGAATGGGCATGTCCCGGGACCATCTCCCAAATCTTCAAGCGGGATGCAGCGAATGGTGACTCCCAACTCATCGTTGACGCGTTGCTCAACTTCCTCCGAGCCATTCCAGTGGGTGAGGGCAAATCCACCGTGAATTGGCGTTGGCGTCCCTTCTTTGTGCGCTGGCGGCGTAAAGAACGCACGAAAGCTTTCCTCGTCGTCGATGATCTTTGTGTGCTCTTCTTGGAAAGCCTTCGCTTTCGCCAACAAACCACTCTGCATATCGGTCAACATGTCCGGAAGACCGGCAATGAATGTGTCGCGAGGCAAAGATTCTTTGTCCTTATGGCCACGATCGCGGCGTGCAACAAAAACCGTCCCAGCTTCCATATCCCGTTCGCCAACTTCCACTCGAACGGGGATGCCCTTTTTGATCCAACCCCACACTTTGTCACCGCCACGAATATCTCGGTCATCGATTTCCACTTCGATGGCACGGCCCATGAAAGTGCGTTGACGGAGTTCCTCAGCGATCTTCTTGCAGTGGGCCAAGACGGCTTTAGGATCCTTCGCTTTCATTGTGATGGGCAACAAAACCACATGGGCCGGAGCCAATGCTGGCGGCAGCACCAAACCGTCATCATCGGCATGGGACATGATTAATCCACCAACCAAACGGGTCGACACACCCCAACTGGTTGTCCACGCGTGGCGTCGTTCGCCCTGCTCATCAATAAACACAATGTCTTGAGCCTTGGAAAAGGTCTGGCCAAGGAAGTGGCTGGTTCCTGCCTGCAACGCCTTGCGGTCTTGCATCATGGCCTCAATACAAACCGTATCGACAGCTCCCGGGAATCGCTCTCCAGCACTTTTGTGCCCAGTCATCACCGGCATCGCCATGATGTCCTCAGCAAAGCGGGCATACACCTCGAGCATCTTCATCGTCTCTTCACGGGCTTCCTCTTCCGTGGCATGCACCGTATGGCCCTCTTGCCAGAGGAATTCTGCGGTGCGTAAAAACAAACGGGTTCGCAACTCCCATCGCACCACGTTCGCCCACTGGTTAATCAGCAAGGGAAGATCGCGATAGCTCTCGACCCATTTGCTGAACATGGCTCCAATGATGGTTTCACTGGTGGGACGAACAATCAGTGGTTCATCAAGTTCACCCGCCGGCTTCAGCCCCCCCTCACCATCATCTTCAAGGCGATGGTGGGTGACTACCGCGCATTCCTTCGCAAAGCCGTCAACATGCTCAGCTTCTTTTTCCAAGAAGCTTTTGGGGATGAACAGTGGGAAGTACGCGTTGCGATGCCCAGTTTCTTTGAAGCGCCGATCAAGATCACGCTGAATATTTTCCCAAATGGCATAACCCCACGGCTTGATGACCATGCAACCGCGAACCGGTGAGGACTCAGCCAAATCAGCGGCCTTGACAACCTGTTGGTACCACTCTGGGTAGTTCTCACTTCGGACGGGTTCGATCGCCGTTTTGGGCTTGCTCATGGAACGGACCATTGTCGGCCTTTGTGCCCAGAAGAGCAAGACACCACAAAAAACGCCTCCCAAATGGGAGGCGTGAATGAATGATCTTGAGCGATACCGGACTTACTTCCCGTCCTTGACCTCATACTCGGCGTCAATCACATCGTCATCACCATCGGATTCAGAATCGGCTGACTCAGCACCTTCAGGCTTTGCTTCGGCGGTTTTTGCCGCTTCATACGCCGCCTTGCCAAGCTCCATTGACTCGGCTTCAAGCTTCTTCATGGCTTCTTCAATGGGGTCTTTTTCCTCACCAGCAAGGCTGGCCTCAACTTCGGCCACGGCGGCCTCAATCTTGGACTTCACATCCTCAGCAACTTTCTCGCCATGCTCTTCCAAAGCCTGTTTGGTCTGGAAGACCATTTGCTCGGCACGGTTCTTGACGTCGACCAGCTCACGACGCTCTTTGTCGGCCGAAGCGTTGGCTTCAGCTTCGGTCTTCATCCGCTCGATTTCCTCTTCGGAAAGTCCCCCAGAGTTGTCAATTCGGATGTCAGCACTCTTGCCTGAAGTTTTCTCCGTCGCAGTGACTTGGAGAATGCCGTTGGCATCGATGTTGAATTCCACTTCAATCTGCGGAGTACCCATTGGGGCCGGCGGAATACCACCCAAGTCAAACCGGCCGAGTGAGCGGTTGTCGGTGGCAAATTCTCGCTCACCTTGCAAAATATGGATGGTGACCGATGGCTGATTGTCCGCAGCGGTGGTGAAAGTCTCTTTCCGCGAAGTCGGGATGGTGGTATTTCGCTCAATGAGCTTCGTAGTAATGCCACCCTTCGTCTCAACACCCAAAGAAAGAGGTGTCACATCCAGGAGCAATACGTCCTTTACGTCACCGCCAAGCACGCCACCCTGAATGGCGGCGCCGATGGCCACAACTTCATCAGGATTGATGGACTTGTCGAGTTCAGCTTTGCCGAAGACTTCCTTGGCGACCTCTTGGACCTGAGGGATCCGGGTCGATCCTCCGACCATTACGACTTCATCAACACTGGTTCCATCAAGTTTGGCATCAGCCAAGGCTTGTCGACAAGGGCCGGCCAATCGCTCAAACAAACTTGATGCCAGCTGCTCAAACTTTGCACGGTTGATCGATTGCTGCAAGTGCAGAGGTCCACGATCTGGGGTGGCCGTAATAAAGGGCAAGTTCACTGAAGTCTCCGACATCGTGGAGAGTTCGTGCTTGGCTTTCTCGGCTGCTTCTTTCAATCGCTGTAGGGCCATGGGGTCTTGACGAAGATCAATCGAAGATTCTTTCTTGAACTCGTCGGCAATGTGATCAATCAGAACTTGATCAAAGTCATCACCGCCCAGGTGGCCATCCCCATTTGAAGCCAAGACTTCAAAGACGCCATCACCAACATCAAGAATCGACACGTCAAACGTTCCACCACCAAGGTCAAAGACCGCAATACGCGCATTGGTGTTCTTGTCGAGTCCATAAGCCAAAGCCGCGGCCGTAGGTTCGTTAATGATCCGCTCTACTTTGAGCCCTGCAATTTCGCCGGCATCTTTGGTCGCCTGACGCTGTGAGTCGTTGAAATATGCCGGAACGGTGATCACCGCTCGGTCGACTTTTTCACCGAGATAGTCCTCCGCAGTCTTTTTGAGTTCACTCAAGACCATGGCGCTCACTTCTTGCGGGGTGTAATCCTTGTCGCGGACGCGGACACTGACGAATTCATCGCCCTTCACCTCGTAGGGCACCTGCTTCTCTTCACCCGTGACTTCTTCCGCCCGACGCCCCATAAAGCGTTTAATGGAGAAGACGGTGTGCTTGGGGTTGGTTACCTGCTGGTGGCGTGCAGCCTGTCCAATCAGCCGCTCACCTTTTTCAGTGAATCCAACAACGGAGGGGGTCGTTCGGTTCCCACTCGCGTTGATGATGACCTTGGGCTGGTCACCTTCCATTACGGATACCACAGAGTTGGTCGTACCGAGGTCAATACCAATGATCTTTGACATTCGAGGGGTCTCCTTGAGGTCCAGGTGTTCAAAATGCAATCGCCATGCCAAAGCCCAGGGGCCCTTTCCGTGGGTTCTGACCGCCGTGAACCGAAGAAGGGCAATTCAGAGTGCCAATCCGGCAGACTGGAGTCCGTGTCATGAGACTCGTAGGATGTGACCATGGTTGGAATTGCCGCAGGACGCCCCCCGCTGCAAATTGGGGCATTTCACCCTCCTAGCAGGGTGTTTTTGGCCCCAATGGCCGGATTTACAGATTTGGCATTCCGGCGCCTGGTTCGCGAGTGTGGAGGCTGCGGATTGGCCACCACCGACTTGTTGAACTGCCGTTCAATTCTGGCGGGTCATCCCACGGCCCTTCGCTTGGCAGAAACCAACGAGGCCGACAGTCCTGTGGGCATGCAGTTGTACGGCAATGACACCGACCCCTTGCCCGAAGCCGCCGCCTGGGCCGTGGAGCGTGGCATTGATGTCTTGGATATCAACATGGGCTGCCCAATCGACAAGGTCTGCAAGAAAAATGGCGGTTCACTTCTTCTGTGTGATCCAGATCGCACCGTTCGGCTGGTTGAACGCATCTTGGAGGCCGTCCGCGGAAGAGTCCCAGTCACCGCAAAATTACGCTTAGGCTGGGACGACGATCAGCTCACAGGTCCGCGGCTTGCCCGAATGCTGGAGTCCGTGGGCGTATCCGCAATCGCTATTCACGGACGCACCACAGAAATGAAATTCCGCGGGCATGTTCGACTTGAAGGCATTGGCCGGGTCGTCGAAGCCGTGCAGAACATCCCCGTTTTGGGCAATGGCGACATTGAATCACCGCAAGATGCCGAACACATGATGCGGTTCACTGGCTGCGATGGCGTCATGTTGGCCCGGGCCGCGACCCGGCAGCCATGGCTGCTTTCACGCATTCATCAACTTCTTGAGTTTGGTGAGGATCCAGGTGAACTCAACCACCACGGCATTCTGAAGGTCATTCAGCGGCACGTGGAATTGTGCCGAGAACATTGCGAAGAACGGCGTTCACTCCACATCCTCCGCAGTCGAATTTCACGTTACGCGCGAAGTCTAGGTCACGTGAAACCACTCAAGGAATCCTTCCGCCTCGCCAAGCACACTGACGAAATGCTTCACGCGATTAACGACTGGCTGGAACGACCCGAACCGCGTCCACGGGTTCCGCAATCGCAATCTTTGGCGTGTCCGTCGCCACCATAAGCCGAGCCCATAACAACAAGCCCAAGACCAAAGCTGTTCCCGCATGAGGGGCGTGGCGGCAAGTCTTCGATTTCTCTCGTATCCAACCCATCATGGCTGAACCTCCGATGCAATCCGCCAATGCGAATCATTGGTCTGAAATTCGGCAACCCCATTTTGTATCAAGCGGGTTGAGAATCGTTGCACTCCGGTTTGAATCCGTATGCGCTCGGCCGTGCGATCGCATTTCACCAAATCAAGGGTGCCAAAATCAGTGTCGCATTCGAGAGACCAAATGGCTGAAACACCCATTGGCTTCAACAACAGATCTCCATCGGACTCACGCCACACACGCTCGATCGGGCCAAGCTTTTGCTGGAGTTCGGAATGCACTGAAGTTCCACCAGAGTGATCCGGAAGAGCAACAATACCCACCGTGAACACAAAACCACTCGCGGCCAACACCAGAGCTACGGCGGTTTCTGTAAGACCTCGTTTCAAAGTGGACAATGGCGCGATCCTTAAGGAGTCACGCCGCCCGCGAATTCGGCGACCACTGCGGTCAGCCTCAGGAATCCGCGGGCATGCGCTCCTTCCCATGCACCATGCTGATCGGCCCAAATGGAATCTCACTTGGGTGCGATCTTGGGTCAAAGCCGAACAAGCGATCTAAGCCGTTCAAACTGACCCAGTTGTTCGGTCAAGCGGCTGCCAAGGCCGCGTCGAGTTCAAATCCCAAGCGATATTGCTGATCACCGATCTGCTCACAACGAACGACACGCCCTCGGCGGGCAAACATGTCAAATCCTGAGAATCCAAGCGTC
This sequence comes from Phycisphaerae bacterium, assembly GCA_002700845.1. GTDB lineage: Bacteria > Planctomycetota > Phycisphaerae > Phycisphaerales > SM1A02 > UBA8653. Next base: position 13,257 of record PAFA01000069.1, read on the forward strand.
ACTGCAGCCCCAATGGGAAGTGGCTGAGGCGAAAAGGCCCCCAAGCCATGATCGGATCGGTCGGCAAGGGTCAACGCGTGGGTCGCACCAAAATGCTCCGGATCGAGCAGGAACGCGGTAGCGCTGCCCAAAGCGTGCAATCTGGATTCACGACGCTGTTCAAAATGAAGTGATCCAGCCACCGGCTCCGTGGGAGCGGGTTTGGTGAATTCGATTTCAGCGGCGGGTCGGTAATTCAAATCGGCCATGGGAAACCTCCAAAAGGCTCATCGGCAAGCCATAAGGGTGACTGAATCGGAAGTTTCGCTTTGTGGGGAAGAATCCATCGTGGATCATGCCGATGATGGCTGCACAGATGGAACAATCCGCAGGAAACTTCTCAGCCGGCCCCTCCCGCATCCCTGACGCGGTCCGAGCCCTCGTGGCCCAAGATCTTCTGGATCTGGATGGTTCTGGTATCGGCTGTCTGGAACACTCGCACAGGGGCGAGGTCTTTGATGAGGTATTGAACCAAACAGAGAGGCTGGTACGAAGCGTATTGGATGTACCAGATGCATTCGAAGTGCTCTTCCTGCAAGGTGGTGCCACACAGCAATTCAGCATGATCCCAATGAATTTCGGGACGGACACCCCTTCAGTTCACACCAACACTGGCATCTGGACCGCAAAGGCCATACGAGCCGCCCAACAATTCGGCCCCACCAAGATCATCTTTGATGGTTCGGACAACAAGTTCCGAACCTTGCCCGAACCCACGAATCTCCTCATCCCGCAAGATGCATCATTTCTTCACACTTGCGCCAACAACACGGTCATGGGTACCCAATGGCCAAGCCTTCCTCACGCCCCCAAGGAAATCCCACACCTCTGTGATATGAGTAGTGAAATTACCAGCCGGAGGATCGAGTGGGGTGACTTGGACATGGTGTACGCTGGATGCCAAAAAAACCTCGGCGTGGCTGGAACCGTACTGGTCATCATCAAAAAAGAGCTGCTAGCGAAGAGCAATGCCCCAACACCATTCAACTATCAAGAACATGCTGACGCGAGTTCACGACTCAATACGCCGCCCACTTTCGGTATCGCAGTGATGCGGCGAATGCTTGAGTGGGTTCAAACCCAGGGTGGCGTCAAAGGTATGGCGGAGGCTTCCCAAAGGCGATCGAAAATGATTTACGACGCGATTGATGCAACCAATGGATTCTGGCGGCCTCATGCCTCGCCGAAATGCCGAAGCGTGATGAACATCACGTGGCACGGACCAACCAGCAACGCAGAGTTGGATTTCCTTCAAAAAGCCTCCGAAATCGGATTCTCGGGGCTCAAGGGACACCGTTCGCTGGGTGGTCTCCGCGCTTCTGTCTACAACGCGGCCGATGAAGTGGCGTGCCGTAAACTGGCTGAATTGATTCAGTCCAGTGCGTCCGACTCCAAATAATCAAGCAAACCAAGCGTGGCAGAATCAACCAGATCCAAAACCAAATCAAACGCATCCTGCCCGTCGTAATACGGATCTGGAACCGCAGTTCGAGAAGAGTTTGGATGGAATTCAAGCAAACGTCTTACCCGCGTAGGTTTAACCCAGGACAAAGAAATGACGTCCTTGAAATTGACCTCATCCATGACAACGATCAGATCAGCGCTCTGATCTGAAGAAGAAATTTTTCTTGCTCTGGAAAGAATTTGAACCCCGCGATGTTGAGCGGCTGACCTCATCCGAGCATCAGCCAATTCACCCTCGTGCCACCCACCTGTGCCTGCAGAATCAATATTGAATCGATCATCAGCGCCCCGCGTCGTGACGTGGTGGCGGAAGAATGCTTCTGCGGCGGGGGAACGGCAGATGTTGCCCAGACACACAAAAAGGATATTTGGCATCAACTGGCCTTTAATGGGATAGCACGGCGGCGCGCAACCTTGATCGCATAGGTCACAATCGAGCAGAACACCACCAGTGCCCCGGCGTACACCACCCGACCTCGCAATTCTGTCGAGACGTCAAGCCATGCCAGCAAAACTCCAAGAGATGCGAAAAAAGCAGCGATGCCATACAACGTCAAAACCGCGGGCTTTACCCCACCCAGTGATCGCTTCAGTTGATGATGAATATGGTCAGAGTCTGGATCGCTCATACGCTTCCCGGACAATCGACGTCGCACGATAGCCATGAAGGTATCCAAAATAGGGACCGTAAACACCATCAGCCCCGCCAACACCACGTGGGTTTGACCTCGATCCCCCAGCATCAAAATGATGGCCACAACCAAATAGCCCAACATGAGACTCCCAGCGTCTCCTAGGAAGATCGTGGCGGGATTGAAGTTGTGCGGCAAGAAGCCCAATAAGGCGCCGAGTCCCACAGCAGCCAATACGATCCGGGCAACTGCTACGGACTGCGAGGCTTCTACAGAGTCCCCCCCAGCTTCGGGAAGCAACATGATGCCGATCAAGGCCAGACCGATCAGAGCTATTGCCGTCACACCAGACAGAAGGCCATCAAGGCCGTCAAGCAGATTGGCGGCGTTGCACCCTCCCAGCACCATAGTCGCCACGAGTCCCGTTCCAACGATTGCATAGATATGAGAACTAAGTACCCAGTCCACTCCGGGGAAGAAGAAAAGCTGGGTATCGCCACCACCGAGAATAGGATTCAAGACGCCCGCAGCAACTTGTACCCCTACGTTTTCAACCGCCAAAGCCGCAGCTGCCATCATCTGACCAGCAATCTTGAGCCGGGGATCCCAACCGAACATGTCGTCACCCACCCCGGTGATAAAAATAACGATCAGTCCAAAAACCACCGAGATCGGTACGGAGCGATATTGATCGAGAGGTGCTTCGACAAAGGCGGCCGAAAGGATGCCCGCCATGATCCCGATGAAGACCGCGAGTCCACCCAGATAGGCAATAGGTTCAGTGTGTATCTTCCGGCCACCAGGCTGATCAATCACACCCAAAGCAATGGCAAGCTTTCGAACAAGTGGTGTCACCAGTAGTGTCACAATAAATGCCACAAAGAACGAAGGGGCAAAAGCGTTTAACACTTCCACAACGCCAACCGAGTTCAAAGTTTCGGCAATCGATGGGGTATCACTGGGTGGGTCTAAAGGATTCACAATGCGGCCTCCATGCGGATGGAATCAGCGAGGTCCCGGATGGTCTCAGAAAGCGAACGTGATGGCTGAAGCTGGACAAGCTCGCGAGCCCGGGACAAGTCAGGAACACGTTCCTGCAAATCTTGAAATCCACTTCCCCAAGCTTGGTCATAAGGCGTGATTTTGATCGGGGAGGAAGATTGAAGAACAGAGCGAACCATTTCAGCCAGCTCTAAAATTGAAATAGGTTCGTCATGACCAATATTGACCGGTAGACCTCTGGATTGGGGGGTCCGAAGAAGAACAGGCAATGAACCAACGACATCACGAACATCGGCAAAGCATCGACGTTGGGTGCCATCTCCATGCACCTCGATGGGTGAGTTTTCAAGTGCTGCTTGAACGAATCGTGGCAGAACCATCCCCCACTCACCACGTTGACGGGGCCCCACCGTATTGAAGAACCGAACCACTACCGAAGGCAACTCATCTTCAAGCGCAAATGCCAGATGCTCGTCGACAGCCTTGCTGTGCGCGTACGACCATCGGGCGACAGTAGTAGATCCATAGACCGAGTCATCGGTTTCACGGAACGGACGGCCCTGACCTACACCGTAGACCTCACTGGTACTGGCCAGGAGTGTTGGGGTTGATGATGCGGCCAAGAATTGAAGCAATGAAGCTGTTTCAACCACATTGTTGATGATGGTCCCGAACGGATCCTCAACCACTTTCCGAACACCAACGGCTGCGGCCAGGTGGTAGGCCTCTGAAAACAATTCAGATGGATGGGTTTCAAGCCACTTTGCAACTGAAAGGTGAACAAACTCAACCCGATCGTGATCCGGAATTTGCTGCCGACGCCCAGTGGAAAGATCATCGACGATCAAAACAGAGTGTCCCTCGGCCAAGAGATTCTCGACGAGGTGAGATCCAATGAAACCTGCGCCTCCAGTGACGAGAACTCGGGACACAGTGATCAAGCCACCTCTGAATAATCACGCATAATGCGGAAGTTTGTCTTGAAGTAGCCACCGGTCTCTGTCCTTGCTCGGTTGAGAACAACACCAAAGACGTCCGTTCCGGTTTGCTTGACCGCATTGGCCAAGCGAACCAGTAAGCCACGTTCATCTTGACCGGCATGAACCACCACCACCGCACCATCTGCCTTGGCCGCAAGGGTGACTGCATCACCCGCCGCCAGTGCCGGTGGGGCATCAAACAAGATCAGATCCCATTGTTCACGGGCTCTGTCAAGCAATTCATCCATTATTGGGGATCCCAAGCGGTCAACAATTCGTGAGCTTTCGGTACCCGCACCGACCAGATCAAAACCTGCTTCTGTTCGGATAGCAACACTCGAGAGATCACCGGACCCACCAAGAGCATCACCCAATCCACTTCCCCCATCAGAGAGGCCAAGATGTTCCGCAAGGCCGGGTCGGCGGAAATCTCCGTCGATCACCAGGACTTTGCGTCCAGCAGCTGAAGCTGCCGCAGCGATATTCATGACGGTTCCGGTACAGCCCGTATTTGGAGAACAGGGGAAGAAAACTACTACCCGGCGTTCGGTTGGGGCACAACTTCGAGACAACTGAGTCCATGTTTGACGTAAGGATTCAGCAACCACGCTCTGTCCAGACTCCAGCACGGCAGATTCGAACACGGAACATCCATCTGGATCTTCTTCGAGGTGTGGGATGACACCCAATGTGCGAAGACCAGGAACCAAGGACAAATCCTTAACGCCTTTGATTCGCTGGTCAGTGAATTCACGCAAGAAGACGATTCCGGACACCAGACCGGTCACCAGCAAAAATCCTAGAGGTATAACTATTTCAACTTTGGGGAATGCCATCTCACGCGGCAATGTTGCGCTACGAGCCAGAACGACCAGCCTCGCATCATCCCGAGAGCGGAACAACTTCAAATCACGAACCAATTGATCTTCACCATCACGTTTACGCTCGAGGTAATCACGACGGTTTTTTATATTTTCAATACGGCTTAGATTTGCCGCTTGCGACTGCAAGGACCCAACCTTCTCAGCGTATTCGTCTTGAAGACTCTGCGTAACAGCTTGCGTCTGCTCTAAGATCCTCATCGCCTGGCGAATATCCGCTCGCAAATTCCGCAGCACCACCTCTTCCCGGCGGGCCTCAAGCGCTCCTTCAGAAGAGTTGAGACGCTGGATTGTTCGCTGAAGAATCGGGCTTGAGGCATCCAGATATTGCTTTCGCAAGTAACTCAGCTCACGCTTGACGGATTCAACGGTTTGCACATGGACTGATACTGAAGGGTCCGCTTCAGCGGTTCGAACATCTTCTTCATCGTAAGAGAGAGTGCCGTCGAGCTTCTGCTGTGACTGAGCGACTTGAGTCTGCAGACTCTGTGTAGCTTGTTGATTGGAGTAGATCCGATCGGTCAACTGCTGAGCGGCAATAAGCTCTGGGCTGTATCTCGGGTCTTCAAGTGATGAAACGCCATTGTCTGTAATGAACTGCTGAAGTTCATCGCTGATGTCATCGATTTGCCGCCGGGTGTCAGCAAACTCACGACTGAACAGACCATCAATTGATTTGGTTCTATTTTCTTCCGCAGTCACGGTGCTTTCAAGATAAGCCTCCGACAGCGCTGCAATAATAGTTTGAGAATCTTCACGGCTCCCGGTTGAGAAGCTGATCCGGAAGAGCGCTGTTTTCGAAATTGGCGCCCGAGCCAAATCATCTTCCAACTCGTCTACTGCCTCTTCAATACGAGGCCCGTCCTCATCGACGTACTTCGATGTGAACCAATTTGATCGCTGCACGGCCCGAGAACGTACTGCCGCCTTGAGAACCTCTCGGTCCATCAAGCGTGAAAGCTCTGTATTGGCTCTGCGTTCAATGTCGTCATCATCCAGTTCTTTGGCCGCGCCAATTTCCGTTGCATCTTGGAGACCAGAACGGATCTCAAATAACGCCTCGGATCGATACTTTGGAAAAAGTACGGAAAGCCCAACGTAAGAAACACCACCAACACCAATACCGACAAAGCCGGCAAAAACCAAAAGCAAGAGGTGCTTCCTTAGGATCCGGATTGGATCCACAGAAACGCCTGCTTCAGATGGAGATGGTGCTGAGAACTGTTCCTCAACCTTCGATTCTGACGTTTGCATACTCTGCCTCTATCGGCCCAAAAGCTCCCCCGGCTTCCATTAGGGGGATAAAATCGACTCCACTTCCAAAATCATGGCCTCAAATTCATCGCCCTCAGCATCATCGCGGTTTTTTGCACTTGCGAGGACTGAACCGGCCTGTTGAGCATCACCATCCTTGGCCAAGGCCAAGGCGTAGCGAACATGGGTCATGGCCCCCGCACCACGGCGAATGGCTTGAGCAAGCGTTTGCCTGGCGGCTTGAGTATCTCCTAAGGCCAGCTGCACCGAGCCCAAGGTGTCCAAGATGGTGGGGTTTGTGGGATTGGCGGCCACGGCCTGCTCCGCCAGCGGCAATGCTTGTTGGTGCTCCCCCAAGTTCACGGACAAGATGTACGCAATATTGTTCGCCGTAAGGGGCTGATCGGGATTCAGAGAAAGACTCTTCCTCCAGGCTGAAATCGCGGTTTCAGGCTGGTCGGCGGCAATCGCAATATTTCCCGCGGCCAGCCACACTTGGAACGCTTCTGGGTCGTTCAAATCCTCAGCCAACTTCGCGCTCTGCTGAGCATCTTCGATGGCACCGTCAAAGTCTTTCTCAGTGAGTTTTACTCTTGCTAAGCCGTTCAAAAGAGGCCATGACAAAGAGTCAGCCCCACTCACTTCTCTGGCAAACCTCGCAATTTCGGCCGAACGGCCCGAACCAAAATAGGTGCTGAGCTGCAATGGGAATCGAGCCATCCCCATCTTGGGAGCTCCATTCGAAACTTGTCGCTCAAATGCAACATAGCACTCACGAAGTACTTTCCGAGACTCTTGCTCTCGCCCTTTTTCCAAAAGGGCTTTCGCACGCATCGAGAGCAAATCTGGGTTGTCTTGGACCCATGCCTTTTCTTTCGCAGTAAATCGAATAATCAACTGCCAATCAGGACTGGGGACCGCGACTTCAGAAGCCATACGACGTGCAAACCGTGCTTCATTAGGATCCTGATCGAAAGCATTACGAAGGTATTCTCGAGCCTGAACAATTTGACCTGTAACACCAGTCAAAAGTTCGCCAGCCTGAGACAACCAATCTGCAGACCGTTTGCCGGAGGGGTACGCATCCGCACCAGATGAGGCCACCGAGGCAGCAGCAACTCGATCACCAAGCTGCAAATACTGCCGAATGATTCTCGAACGAAGAACATCGTTCTTTGGAGTGCGCTCCAATTGTCCAACCAACGTTCGAATCGCTTCTGCACGTTCTCCGCCTGCACCCAGCAGCTGGAATCTTGCAGTGCTGACCGCCGGTGAATTTGGAGCCAACGCTTCCGCCGAAGCGACCGCGGCTGAGGCCTCATCGTAGCTTTCTCGAGTCCCTACTCGTCGGTAACGTTCGGTCAGGATGGATGCTTCAAGTAGCCGAGGACCAACGTCTTGAGGCAGCAGCTCTTTCGATTCAGCCAATACCTGCAAGGCCAATGCTTCCTCAGAGGAACCATCTTCGTCACTTCTAAATTTTTTCTCAGAAACTCCAGCGTAGATCAAAGCTTGAACCAAGGACCGGGAGGCAAGATCGCGAGTGTCTTCAGTCTGGGGAAGCCCATCCAATACCACCTGAGCCTCATCAGTGCGATTTGATCGAGCAAGACACTCAGCGTACTGTTCTAAAATTGCATATTGAGGAAGTTCAAACTTATCCAAGCCTGGCCGGAATGTGTTTGGACGCAAGAGCTGCAGAGTTTTGCCAAGGCCCTCATCCGGCAACAACGCAATAAGTTCTGCATAGACATCCGCCGCGTTGGCAAATTGGTTGTTCGCCATAAGAATCGCTGCTGAGGCAAAGAGTGCAGATTGATCCGGGGTTTGGCCATCTGGATATGAGAGGGTTTCAACTGCTTTTCTAAATTGTCCAATACCGGAGTACATCTGAGCAGCCAACAGACGAGTCATCAATTTTGACTCCTGGTTTTCGGCTTGGCTCATTTCCTGAAGGAGTAAGCCAATTGCCTCCTGCGCCTGGCCCTGATCTTTAAGAATTTCAGCCTTGTACGCGTTTATCAACAACAGGGTTTTACCGTCGTCATCTTTGGCCCTCAGCTGATCCAACAAATTATCTGACCGACTCATCCACACCTTCTGCGCTTCAGCCAGAAGGGCATTCTGCCGTGCGGCTGAAAGTTGATTAAATCGAGCAGGCGTGTAAGGGAATTCAGGGTTCAACAAAATCGCTGACTCGACGCTCGGAGTCGTGGTCGCAAGGAGCCGAGCAAATTCGAGTGTGTTCTGAGTGTCATCCGGGTTCACTGAATACCGTGAGGCACGAACCCGAAGAAGTTCCAAGGTGTCGCCGGCTCGAAGAGCAATATTCAGCCAAGCTTCTCGAATGGCAATATTGCTTGGCGAGAGGCGTGACGCCGTCCGCAAGACATCAACTGCCTCTTCATACTTGCCCAACTGAACCAGCAAGGTTGCGTAACTCCGACCGATGCTGACGCTGTTGGACTGAATCTCCCAAGCTTCAACAAAGTGTCGTTCAGCGTTTGCGTACTCACCAAGATTGGCCTCTGATTGAGCCAGTTGGGCCAGGATCTGCCCATCAGTTGGTATTTCTTCAGTGGCACTCGAAAAAGCGTCACGAGCCCCAACCCAATCACGTCTGGCTGCTGCCAACCGACCGCGATAGGTGTACCCAGAAGCCTGGTCCAAGTCATCCTGAACTGCTCTTTCTACCAATGATTCTGCCGAAGACCAGTCTTCGGCAACAATTGCATCCACGAATTGAAATTCAATGAAGCCTGGGTCGTCAGGGAAATTTATGCTTGCCGCATCTGAACGCTTTTTGATCTCATCCTGAATGCGCTGGCCTAAAGAATCATCTGAAGATGATTTGGATGAACCCAAAATACCCTTCAAGCCTCGCAAAATTGCGACGGCACGTTCCGGCTCATTCAATCCTTTGTCACTCGTATGAAAAAGGACAATGGCATCGATGGGATCAGAGGTACTTGCGATACTGCGAAGCTCTCTGAATATTTCATCCACCCGCGGGGACGACGAGGCAAAGCCATCCATAACTTCCAAAGCTCGTTCATTTTGGTTGTTCGCGACCAACATCCTCACGTAGGTATTCACCACGCGGAATTCCTCAGGGAACCTGCTGTAGAGGTCAGACATCTCAAGGAGCGCGTTTTCGTATTCACCCGAATCAAACCGTAGAGCGACATCACGAACCTGGGTCTCCAAGGGCGAAGATGGGCCGCCCCCGTTTAGCGCATCTTTGGCACCCTGTATCGCTTCGAAAGCAATGTCGGCGACAATATCGGCATCAACCATTGCTTGACCCAGCGCGACAACGTTTTCCCATTCGCGATTAAGGATTAACAGTTGGAGTTTATTCTGCAGGAGAGTTGGTTCATTTGGCACCTGATCAAGCGCTTGGTCCAGTTGACGTAGGGCCAAGCCAATTTGATCTAATTCTCGATTCACTTGAACCGAATAGAGCAGAAGCCGGACATTTGGAGCCCCCCCAGCAAGGTTCTGGCTGCGCAAAATATCGTCAAAAATCTTTGCGGATTCCCGAAGACTTTGCTTGGTATTGCGCGCATAGGCTTCCTTGGCTTTGATCTCCAGAAATACAAGATTGCTGTCCGGATCGGTAACGAAAGCTTGAGCCTCGGAACGCAAGGAGGCGATCTGCTCAACGGCATCTTCACGGTCCAATGAACCACGCACCAATTGATCCATGACCAAGCCGACCTGAATGCGATACATCGAGAGACGAAGATCATCAAACGAAGCGGCAAAAAGTCCCGTCTTTGGACGCTCACGGGACATGAAGTCTGCGACCACTTTGGAAGCTCCGATGCGATCTTGTTCTTCAGTGCTCTGACTCAGAATTTCGGCCAAGTTTTGCTCTACGAAATATGGAGCGTCAGAAAAACCTTGGAGGTTTCGGAATGCTTGTACCAACTGAGCAGTGAGGTCAGGCTCTCCCATGACTGAAAGCGACCGGTAGCATTCTTGGATGTCAGATATTTCCATCATCAGTGGCAATTCCAGAATGGCGCGCTCACGAAGAGAACCATCAGAAACCTGGACTTCGGGACAAATTTCTTGCACCCGATCAGAGTTAAGAGCCTTCGCTGCATGAAGACGACCAATCAGCCACAAGGAACGGCCATGTCCAACTCCGTTTTCTGGAACTGGCAAAGCAAAGGCTTCTCCCACCAAGGATCTCGCATGGCTGGCCAACAATCTCTCTGAGCCTTGCGAAGGAACGTCAGCGGTGGAACTCGCGTCAAAAATCTCCCGGAGTTTTCCTGCATATTCAAGGATGTAACTGCGGTCATTGTCCAAAACCGCCTCTTCGAGTCGCAGCGACCATGCTCCGAGTGCGATGCCATAATCAATGGCCAGCGGATTGTCTTCCAAACGATTCTGAATGAGTTCAAAAGCCTCGTCGCGATCACGGCTTTTTAGTTCTGACCATCGGACACGGTTTAAACGGCTAACGGCAACCCACCGTTCAGCAAAGACTTCGTTGTCCACGTTACGAACACCGGATGCGTCAGCGATCTCTTCAACCATCTCCATAAGACTCGACGATCGAGATGCTTTTGCATCGGAATAAACTGCTTGCACCAACGCGCGAGATCTCTCAGTGAGTTCAGGATGGTTCTCAGCCCCCCACTTCAAGGAGCCGATCCAGAAGCTATAAAACTCGTTGGCCTCGACCCTGGAACCGGGAGAAGTAAGCAAAATCGTACGCTGCAGGTCCGTCAGATAGCCAAGATCACGAGGCTCCTTACCGAGTGCACGCCCGTAGTTCCTTCGCGCCTCCCGAAGCTGACCCGCAGCTTCAAGCTGCTTCGCCTTCTGATGAATGGCTGTCGCACTACGAAGAACTAGGAAGTAATACGCTCCACCCAAGCCACCAACCAAACTCATTCCGACAATTGAAATGAGCAAGAGAAGCTTAATATTCAAAGCGCCGACTCGAGCTTGCGAAATATGCTGTCGCATCAATATGACTCCGTGTCTGCGTTTAGCGCTCGCCAGTCCGGCAAGCTACGCATGAGATAGGGCAATACCAGTTCAATGAATTCTCGACTTGCATCGACAAATTCCGAACGGTCTTGACGTCGCTTCAACTGAGTTACCAGTTGAACCTTGCAGTAGTACGCCATTTTTTGAGTTGGGTCAAATGCCAGTCTTTTGACTGACTCAGGACTTGCCGCGAAGTTACCGTTGGCGACAAAAAAGTACCCGCCCCACAGGACAACCCCTGGCTGGTCTGAACGCACAAAGCTACTGGTTCTTAAATCGAGTTCACCTGTCGGCACAAAGACATCTGAAAGACGTCCGGTCAGGGGATCTTTAATGCCGACCTGGAACCAATTTTCGTCAATTTTCTTCCACTCGGGCGGGAGGATGCCAAGTGGAATATTTTCTGGGAGCTGTTCCAGATCGAAGCCGCCAGTCGCAACCAAGCATCGGTCCGGGACATGCGGCACTGCATCAATCATCCCGGTGTAATACGCCATGTGCAACTGAAGGTATCGCCCATCAGCATGCTCGTATGAGCGGGTAAGGAACTGATCGGTCCCAAGTTCTTCTATAAACTCCTCGGACAATCGCTGGTCATCGCCAACGGCTTCCCACTCCCCAAGGACCCGTGGCACATCAGCCAAACCACGGCGAATAGGTACCGCCTCTTTCTTGAGATGGATGTTCAAAGCATCCATGGCAAAGCTCATGCCAATCCGAGAGAAAACAATGAGTCCAACAACAACCAGCATCGCGCGCCTCTGAGTCGAAGTCATGGTGATGCTAGAAATCATGACGCGGCTCCCGAGGCTGGATCTGGCTCTTCGACAATCAACCTCTTCAACAGTTCCGCAACTCCCAAAAAGAGCAGCCAAGCCGGAACCAAGAGAAAAACCCCCACCATTGTGTGCACTTCACCCGAACCCAAGTCCTGATCAATAAGACTGAGCAAACCAAGAACAAGCACCCGAACGATGTTGACGATCAGGGCCACTGGGAATGCCGAAAGCACCAAAATGATCCGTTGCCACCACCGATGAAATGAGACAAAAGCCATTGTCGTTCCGATGGCCAAAAACGCCATCAGCATCCGCATGCCACTGCACGCCTCAGCAACATTGAGTGGGATAACTTTCAATGTCATGTCATCGCTCATCATGTAGATGCGAATCACATTGCCTTCGATTTCTGCATCCAAGGTCCCAACGACCAAAAGAAGGTGCGCCCCAAATGCTGTTATTGACTGCATGGGATGCGTGACGTAGGCCATCAGTCGCTCAGAAATCGTTTGCCCAAAAACGAGCAAAAAGATCATGGGAAAAATCAAGTGCCGGATTGCTGCTGGCCCCAGCAGTACCAAGCCAAACCCACCGAGGCTCAAGACAACACCAGCCCCACGGAGATTGTGATGATGCAAAACTGGCGGACCAAAGATGCACACTGCATACCAGATCAACCCAAGGACCAAGGGCAGTAAGCCCCACCAGCAGACGCGAACACCTTTTGCTTGTATTTGCGGCCATGCTCGACGAATGAACCAGGCTGCAATCAACGGAGCGACAAGGGTATGCCCCCAGTCATCCGTCTCTTGTATGGCCCATTCAAATTGACGAACCAAGAAGTCCCAGTAATACGCCAAAAAAGACAGTGCAACCACACCCAACACCAAGAGGTCTCCCGCTGCAGGGGATGTACTTTTTGGGTGGTCAGGAGTGTCTTTCATGGCTCAAACGGGCCCCATCGATTCAAAGGGTACGCCCCAGCATCGGCAAGGGTTTGCGGCAAATCCAATCGGAATCCTGGCCGCTGTGACTTTTTATTTAGGAATCAGAGGGGAACCCGAACACGTCGTTGCCAAAATTCCGGTCCAACCTCAGGCTAAATCCATAATTCGAACGAAGCCCTTCGCGAAGAATGAACATAGGGCGATTCCAGAATCCGGTGCCCACAATGATTTGGTCGCTGGGTCGCAGCACCACATCAGGTTCCGTTCCATTTCGTATACCGGCCAGATCCAATCGGATAATAGCTTCGCGATCCTGGCCAACAATTCGGCGTAAATCAACCTTGTCTGGCTCCGCCAAAGGGCCCAGACCACCAGCAGAAGTAATGGCACGTGACAGCGTGAAATACGGCTCGTTCAGCGGAATGCCATATGGCCCCGGGCGAGCGATTTCACCATCTATGTAGATATTCCCGTCACCGACCCGTTCCACCAAAATGGAGTCACCTGGGCGAACAACGATGTCAAGGCTGCTATCACCTCTGCGAAGCTCTTGCAGAGGTATGCGTAAGACTCGGTCAATGAAGACCGGAGATTCGTCTTGAACAACACCGGCCAAATGTTGGCTGGCCCCAAGCTTCTGCCATGCTCCAGAAGAAGTATCCCATCGCCATGGTGATGCACCGATCTCATTCGGAGTTTGGACTTCAGGGAGCGTGCTCTCGGTCAAAGCATCGACATCAATGAAGGTGTCCTCGGTGGCTCCAATTGCCGCCCCAGCTCCACCTTCGAGGCGGTCCAGAAGACCATCCAAATCCAGAGGGACTGAACGATCAAATTCGGGTTCAGATTCGATTGGCTCGTCCAATTGGACTCGTCGACGCACAACGGCGTATCGCGCGTTGTCCAAAATGCCGCCGGCCTGACTTAGCGCTTCCAAGAGACGCAGGTCAGATCGCACCAATGGATAGACATTGGGTTGCGCGATAAATCCGTTCACCGTAAATCGGAACCCTGTGCGTTGCACCAAAGCAGCATCAACTTGCGGAGCTCCCAGCAACCGACCGTACGCCGCACGAACGGATGGATTGAGTTCCTCAGGAAGCAAACCTTGGACTTCCACCAGCCCAATCTCTGGAAGCTGGACGTATCCAGACTGATCAACCACCCGATCAACGGTCACTGGCTGGCCAGGCTGATAGACATCAAATGCTGTCACGGTGACCACGTCTCCGGGAACAATGCGATAGTCGCTGAAATCGTTCGCGATGAGATCCTCGCGTGAAGGCGTCTCGCCAACGATTTGCTCACCGATCTCGATGGCATGGATCCGACGCAAAATTGGAAGCGTCGTGGGCTGATGCTCCCAACGACCCGTTACCGAGGGGTCAACAAAGGAATCTGTCTGACAACCAGTCAGGCCGACCAGCGTCAAACCCATTCCATAGCAAGCCAACCCGGAGGAAAAAATACGCATGGAATTGTTATCGGCCTCATTAGACGCGCACCACCAAGATTTCTGAGGGCTAAGATGTGGATGCTTTGAGCGAATCTGCCCAAGATCGAACACTGGCCCGTCACCCCAGACCACTTGGGGGAGATACCGCCAAAGATCGACGTGGTGTCCAAGTCGCGCTCAGCGGAATGGTCCTCAACAACACCGAGCCTCACCAACTAAATCTTGGTCGCAAACCCGATTGGCTTCGAGCCCGTGTTCCAGGTGGTCCGGGTTACGAACGGCTTCGTGAAATCGTCGACACCCATGGTTTGCACACCGTCTGCAAAGAAGCCGCCTGCCCCAATATGGGCGAGTGTTGGAACCGAGGCACCGCAACCATCATGATTCTTGGCGATACGTGCACTCGAGCCTGTGGGTTCTGCAACGTGAAAACCGGGCGGCCTGCCGAAGTTGATCAAGATGAACCACGACGGGTCGCCGAATCAATCGCCCTCATGGGGCTTGGCCACGTCGTCATCACCTGCGTGGATCGAGATGATCTGGCCGATGGTGGTGCCGCGATTTGGGCGGAGACCATCGAACGGGTACATGAGGCGTGCCCAGAAACCAGTGTGGAATGTCTGATTGGTGACCATCAAGGCCACCATGACCAACTCGACGCGATCATTGCCGCTCGACCAGAAATCTTAAGCCACAACATGGAAACCGTTCGACGCATGCATCCGGCGGTTCGACCTCAGGCTCGGTACGACCGCTCCATCGACGTGCTCCAGCACATCCGCGAATCCGGACTCGTCACCAAAACCGGAATCATGGTTGGGATTGGCGAACGAGATGACGAAGTGTTTGAGCTGATGCAAGATCTCCGCAACGCCGCAGACATCCATATTCTGACGGTTGGGCAATACCTTCAACCCACGCGAAACCACCTTCCAATCGATCGCTGGGTGACACCCGCCTCGTTTGACGAATATCGTGAAGCCGGATTAAAGATGGGCTTCTCCGTGGTTGAATCAGGACCCTTGGTCCGGTCCAGTTACCACGCGGAAGAACAAGCAGCCCGACTTTCTCCGACCCAACGGGCGGTAAAAGAAGGCATGGATCAATTGCTTGAAGGCGCCAAAAAAGGCGAACCCCCCAGCCTGCCCAACGTCACCGAGTGATTTTTTGGCTTGGCTTGGCTTGGCTTGGCAATCATTTCAACCTGAGTTCAATACCCATTCCATCTGACCCTGCCTCAGCATCATTTGCTGAACATCCAAAAAAAGACTCCGGAACTCAAGTTCCGGAGCCTCAGGTGTTCAAAAAGAACTCAGCGAACTTTAGGATTTGGCGGCCTGAGCCGTGGTAGAGGCTTCAGACTTTTCAACCAATACATCAAAAGCTGCTGGGTCATGAATGGCCATTTCGCTCAGCATCTTGCGATTCAGCAAGATCCCTGCATGCATCAAACCATTCATGAAGCGGCTGTAGCGGGTACCACGCATACGACACGCGGCCGTAATACGGGTGATCCACAGTCGACGCATGTTGCGGCGACGTTGACGACGGTCACGCCAGGCGTATGCACCGGCACGGGTCAGTGTGATCTTGGCTTGTTGCTTATGACGGCTTCTGGTTCCCCAGTAGCCGCGAGCGGCACGGAGAATTCGGCGTCGAGCTTTGTTGCGGGCAGCGCCCTTGGCAGCACGTGGCATGTCGAACATTCCTTCGGAAGGACGGGGGCCCACGTAGTGGACACTTGACCCGATCGACGATCACCCATGAAAATTGATCGCTTCGGGTTGGGCGATCATGCCCCGAAGCAAGACAATGTTGGCTGAAAGCCAAAAAGCTTGATCAAACGTTGGCGGCACCGGCGCGGACGGAACGGAACAACATCCGGCCCACACGACGCATCTCGCAACTCTTGAAGTAAGCAGGAACTCGATAACTGCGAAGCAACTTGCCAGACTTGTGGCTGCGCTGCTTTCGGGTGAACGCACGGTGGAACTTCACACGGCCAGTGCCGGTGAATCGGATGCGCTTGAGAAGGCCTTTGTTGGGTTTACGACCGTGCATTGGCAAATTCCTGATATTCAGCCCACGAATGGGGAAGAAACAATCGTACCAAGACCCAACAAACCACGCAACGATCGAATGGGGCCGAAACTCGACTCAGCGGGCCAAAAATACGTCTCGAGGGTCAATCAATGCGAATTTTGGCAGCGTGGTGTGTCCTCGCGGCACCCAGACTGCATCAACCCGACCCTTGTTGATCCAAACTGGACGACGCGCTGAGCGAACCGACAAATCACCAAGAAGCAAATGAGAGCATCGGCCAGAGTGAGACAAAGCCCCACTCATGGGCCCAGGAGCGGGAACCTGGAGCAACTGAGCGACCTGAAGCGGGTTGGGATCACCGACAATTGGACGCTGGGGATTCAAACGATCAAGTCGAATTTTCCCTGGACCAACCTGCACCGAGTAGAACGAAATACCCTTCTTGGCCCCCCGGCAGCATGGACAGTTCACACGATGATGAGGACAGTATCCGTCATCCACGAACTGGCGAACGGTGGCGAGGGACGGCACCACATTCCAACTGGCCGAAGGGACCTGACGTCGGTGGTCGCTGGCAAACGACTCAACCGCCGTTCCCAGTGCCCGGATATTGGCCCCACACAACTCATCCCGGCCGTGCAATTTTGCGCCTCGGCCGAGAGCCAGAAAGATAGAAGTCGCCAAGAGCAGACTGGCTGCGACACCAAAAAGGTCAGGGAAACGGAACTGGAATCGACCTCCCCCACTCACTTCAAGAGCAGGAGAAAAAGACACGCCGGTCGAAGCTGATGGGACAGCAGATTTGATCCGTGCCAACGTGGCCTGCACCAAAATATCTTCTGCCGGCGGGGTTTCACGAAGTGCTTCTAATGGGTGCAGTTGAACAAGAAGATTCTTGGCTTCCTCGGACTTTGGGTCCGAGTCGGAGTCCATCAACTCATCCAAACCTGGGACTTCGTGGAAGGATTCGTCATCAGAATAGCCTTCACGCTCACCGTCAAATGGGGCTTTCGGCGTATCGCTCATTGGTCGGCCTCCTGTCCCCAAAGCTCTCCGAACGTTCGCACGGCAGCGTGAAGTCGGCTCTTAACTGTGCCGACGGGGATCCCAAGAATGTCTGCAACTTGTGCGTAAGGCATGCGTTGAAAGTAGGTCAACAACAAGATTTCACGTTGAGTGTCTCCAAGTCGATCAACCACGGCTCGAACTTGTGACACGCGCTCCGCCCCATCAAGTGGCTGCTGAGGGTCTTGGGTGTCAGCTGGAATCAAATCCGCCATGGTCACCGAATCACCATCGGAGCCAACTGGTGTGTCCAAAGAAACACTTGGACGCCGACGGAGCCAACGCCGTGCGTCGCGGGCCTTGTTGGTGGCGATGGTGTAAAGCCAAGGCTTTAAACGACGATCGACATCAAAGCTGGCGGCGGAAATATGGATTTGCAAAAACGTCTCTTGAAACACATCCTCAGCCAGAGCGCGAGATCCAGTGAATCGAACCAAGTATCCGAACAATTCATCTCTGTGACGGCGAATGAGCTCTTCAATTGCACCAGAATGGCTTTCAACATGGAGAGCTACCAAACGTTCATCAGATTCGGATCGAAGATCAACAGGCACTTTGGTCGCCATGCTATCGGTCAACCGTGCAGGCTTGGCAAATGGAAGCGGGTTGATCGCAAAGCCAGACATGGTTTTGATACGCCGCGGTGGGGTTGAGAGTTCGACTCAATTTGAGGGAGCGTTCTGGCGCCATCCAGCCCAAGGATCACCTTCCCAGGCGTATCGAGCATTCGGGGGGGCTGGAACTTCAGACCGCCGGGAACACCGCTCGCAAAACCGAAGAAAGGCGTTTGCCTCAGCCCGAAGCACCCGATGAGACCAGCGGCGGCCCTCAGCGGAAAAATCAACCTGAACCATGTCCGGGGGGCAGGAGGTGGTCAGAACCACACTTCGAGCCGGTGCATCCAAGCCGAGAATGGCAAGTTGTTCTCGGAACTCAGCTTGGTCTTTTTCGGAAAGTCGGCGAACACATGGAATCGCGCCGTCCTCTTTGGTTTGACCAAAACGACCAAAGCCATCAAAGCCGTACCTCAAGACCATTTGTTCTTGGGGCACCGTGACCACACAAGCCATTCCTGGTGAAGCCACGGGAGTTTGGCAACCAACCAGAAACAGCCCAAGAGTCATGATGAGGCGAATGAGGTACACACGTGAAGTGTAAGGGTTTGGCCGAAAGGGCCCCTCCCGGATACCCTCGACATCCTATGGACGCTTCCCTCCGTTGGATTAATGCTCTCTTGGACCGCCCGATCGAATGCGAGGAGGCCGCAGACCTTCTTACTCGTGCGGGGTTTCCTGTGGAACACACCGAAGTTGTGTCCACTCGGCTTGGTGAAGATGTTCGCCTGGATGTGGAAACCACGTCCAACCGTGGCGATTGCAACGCCCACTTGGGCTTGGCTCGGGAAGTGGTGGCACTGACTGACCGAAAGCTCAAAGACCCCACCAATCTTGAACCAACCCCCCCGGTCAGTTCAGCCGAAGCCGGCGTGGTCATCGAGAATCAAGTCCCAGAAGACTGTTTGGTTTACCACGCGCGAATCGTTCGTGGTGTCAAAGTTGGCCCTTCTCCAGACTGGCTTGCAGCCCACCTTGAGGCACGTGGAGACGTCCCTCGCAACAATATTGTGGATGCCACCAATTACGTGCTTCACGAACTGGGACACCCCGTCCATGCCTTTGACTTGAACAAAATCCAAGGTGGACGTATTGAGATTCGTCACGCACGGCAAGGGGAACGAATGTTGCCTCTTGGCGCGGATGCCAAAGAAATTGAACTCGCAACCGAAGACCTGGTCATCGCAGACGCCGAGTGTCCGGTGGCCCTTGCCGGCGTGAAGGGTGGTTCTGCTTCAAGTGTTGATGAGACGACCACGGATCTTCTCTTGGAAACGGCCACCTTTACGCCAAGCGCGGTCCGGCGAGCCAGCCGTCGGCATGGCATCGCCAGCGACTCGTCGTATCGCTTTGAGCGTCAGGTCCCCGATCGACAAGTTCCGATCGCAGCAGAACGGCTGCTCGAACTGATCTTGGCCATCGCAGGAGGTGAGGCATCCCCACCAACCATGGCCGGTACCGTTGCCCCCCCTCCAACAATGTCCCTTCGTCTCCCCCGGCTCAAGGTCATTCTGGGCATCGACATCCCAACCCCAAGGGTGATTGAAATCCTAGATGCGTTGGGTTTACAGCCCAAACATTCGGATGACACCGTTTCTTGTACGGCCCCAATTGGGCGCGCCGACCTGACGCGAGAAATTGATCTCATCGAAGAAGTGGCGCGCATCCACGGACTTGAATCCTTGCCTGTCGAAGATGCTGCCACCATACGAATTCGCCCTGCCCAAACGACCGAGATCGCGCGGCGAATGGTGCGTGACATGCTGGTGGGCTTTGGAGCCTATGAAACCGTGTCCCACACTTTGGTCTCCGAAGCTGCGGCTGGTCGATTCCTAGAGGCAGGGCAACGTGGGCTGCGAGTGGATGACGAACGAGCTGGGGGCACACCTATCCTCCGCCCGTCACTCATTGACACCTTGGGGACCATTGCGGGACGCAATCTTGATGCTTCCGGTCGACGGGCACCGCTCTTCGAAGTTGCGGCAGTCTTTCATGAGCACGAAGGCGGCCACTCCGAACGCACCGCCAGCGCGCTGCTGATCCCTTGCGATGGGGATCCATCACTCCAAACCATCCGAGGCTGTGTTGACCGGATGATCAGCATGCTGACCGGACAAACGCCAACGGCAGTACCCGCCAAACGTATTTGGTCGGCGCCCGGTGCTGACCTGATACTGGATGACACCACCATCGGACACTTGGGATTGCTGGCCCCCGAAATCCTCAAAGTGCATGGACTGGAAGGTCAGTGGGCGGCGAGCGAGTTGTTCTTGGAACCACTGCTTGCACAATGGCCACCAGAAATCTCAGTCACCCCGCCACCGGCATTCCCCGCGATCGAACGAGATCTTTCACTCGTGCTCTCCGATGATGTCCACTGGCATGCGATCTCCTCACTGATCGAAAGTTTGCAACTTCCGGCCTTTGATTCTGTGGCCTATGTGGGCGTATTCCGAGGCAAACAATTGGAAGTTGGACACAAAAGTTTGACGCTTCGGTTGCGATTCCGAGCCGAAGATCGAACCCTCACCCACGACGAGGTTGATGCCCCCGTCGCCAAAGTGGTGCAGGCCTGTGCAGCCACTCTCGGCGCGGAACTTCGCCAATGAATGACTTCCGAAACGACAGTCTTGCTTCATTCCTCTCGCAATTGGCCGAACGTTCACCCGCTCCCGGTGGTGGCGCGTCAGCGGGCGTGACCGTGGCGTTGGCAGCCGCACAAGCCGAGATGGTCGTGGCATGGACGACTCCAGCATTGCCTGATGTCATCCAAAATTTGCAGTCGGTCCGTGCGGAGGCCCTTGACTTGGCGGTCCGCGATGCCGACGCCTATGGCCGCTGGTCTTTGTTACGCAAAGAGCGTGCCGAAAACGACCCCGAACTTCAAAGTGCTGCAGACGAGATCCTGAGGATTCCGAACGCCTTGGCCATCCTGTCTCTCAAACTCCTTCGAGAGTGTGTTCGATTGGCAACAACAAGCAATCCTCGGCTCGGTTCTGACCTTGGAATCGCCGGCGCATTGGCCGCTGCAGGCGTCCCCGCCGCCGGATGGAATACCAAAGCGAATCTGCATTTGGTGAAAACCGAGGATCAAGACCAAATTCAAAACGATCTTTTCGAGCAGGAATCCGAGGCCAAAGCCCTGCTGATTGAACTCAACGCTTTGCTTCTTGGTTGACCGAGGTACACCTTCAAGCATCAGGGAGCCGATACTCTCAAAATGGCTTCACCAAAGAAGTTTTTGATGGTGGTCTACCGCTGCTGCAACACCTACGGCCGGTTAACTCCCAACCGGAGCAAAACGGCGTATGAGGGGCGATGCCCCAAATGTGGAGCCCAAACTCGGGCCAAAATCGGCACCCAAGGGACCAACCGCCGCGTGTTCGAAGCTGGCTAAAAATTGAGTTTTTCGCCGCGTCGCGCTCAGTCTTCTGAGGCGTCGTTTGCAACCATCTCACGAAAGGTCTTGGTGAACTGCTGGGTCATTGGTCCCACCTTGCCATTGCCTATGACCCGGTCACCAATTTTGGACGCACCGATGACCTCGGCTGCAGTTCCCGTCAGGAATATTTCATCCGCGCTGTACAGATCCTCGAGCCGAAGTGTTTGTTCAAGAACCGTTTGACCACAGGCCGGGGCGACCGTATCGATAACAAATTTTCGAGTGATACCCAGCAAGAAGCCTGAATCAGGCGCGGGCGTGGAGATCACCCCATCCTTGACGATAAAAATATTGTCGCCCGTGCCCTCAGCAACCTCGCCCTTGGTATTCAACATGATGGCCTCGTACAAACCTTGGCTTAGGGCTTCGCATTTGGCCAAGATGTTGTTGAGGTAATTCAAACTTTTGACTGAGGGGTCCAAGCACTCGACCGGGATTCGAGGACGGCTGGCCACAATGACTTTCATCCCATCTCGGTACATCTCTTCTGGGTAAAGCCGGATGCTGTCGGCAATACAAATGACACCTGGCTCCGGACAACTGAAGGGGTTCAAACCCAGAGTGCCCTCCCCTCGGGACAAAATGAGACGGATGTACCCATCCTGCAGGTGATTTGCCGCGACAGTTTTTCGCGTGAGATCTTCGATCTCATCGATGCTCAACTTGGGGTCCAGATGAATTCGCTCAGCGGATTCCATCAATCTGACCAGGTGGGAGCGAAGTTTGAAGATCCGGCCGTTGTAGATGCGGATGCCTTCAAAGACCCCATCCCCATAAAGGAACCCGTGGTCAAAGACACTCACCTTTGCTTCGGAGCGTGGCACCAATTGGCCATTGATCCAAATGAGGCGCTGGTCGGTTTTGGCCTCAGAGGCGGAAGACGAGCTGGAAGCGGCGGAAGATTGAACCATCACACAAAAATTGTAGCCATTCACGACATCCCCCATGAGAGACTTCGCGGTTCGTACCCCCAAGGAGCCGATAAAAAGACGTGACATTGTTTTTTACATTGCTGATGGGTCTTTTCGATGGTCTTTCGTTCGATTTGGCGGAAAACCTGTGCTTCGAGACCACCCTGTCAGATCACACCCAAAGAGCCGAGTGGCCCGCTTACATCACCAGCGAACAGCATGGGGCAGGCAAACTTTTACGTATCCAAGCCAACTCGGGGGCGGTGGCATTTCGACTGGATGGCCCAAAGGGGTCCACCTCCGGTCCCGCAACACTTCGAATTCGAGCGCAAGTCACCAACCTTGGCGCCGATCAAATCAACTTGTTTGGTCTTCGCGGTGAATTGTCTTCGACCCACACCATTACCACCGATGGCGAACATGAGATTCGCCTGGAAGTCCCAGAAGGCTCAACCCCTCCATCCCTTTGGTGCCAGATCCTGCGGCAACATCTCGCGGACGAAGTCACACCACGAACTCCCGTTCCAAATCCAAGGCTTCGGCTTGATCTCATGTCCGTTGAAGTATGGCCACGGCGTGAACTCCGAATTCTTGGTACTGATCGATCAATCATTGCTCCAAACACCGAAGTCCTTTTGGAAGTGGAGGGGCTTGATCCGAGCCTCGCTCCGGTTGTGATCACTGAAGTTCTTCCCAGTGGCGAAGTTGTGCAAGAAACCCTTACCGAAGTGCTCTTTCCTCTGCAAATATTGAGGACGTTCAACGGACTCGGCCGTTACAAGCTAGAAGTCAGACAAGCAGATCTCCAAGTTGAGAGAGAATTGTGCATCGTTCCTCCCAGTCCACTGTCCAGTACACGCGTTGCATTCTTTGATCCGCCAAAGTCATTTGGGGATTTGCACCGGTTCCCAAGCACACCCCCGGAAGGCTCTTCAGTAAGCAGGCCCGATCCCCGTGCCCAACGAGTTGTCATTGAACGTGACCGCACTCAAATTGTGGACCGCTCCAATCTTGTGGCAAACCTCGATGTGGAACCATCACTGTCATGTGAGCCCTTAGAACTCAATGCAGACGCATTTACCCAAGCTGCTCAACACTTGTTTGCCAATCCAAGACATGTTGTTCTGGCTCCAGCCAATGCCACAACCGGGCCGAATGCTGCTCGCTGGCACACGTTGACTTGGCTTTCACAGAGCACGATCCAACCGGCCGGTGTTCTTCCTGGCTACGGCAGTCGTCAACTTTTTCGAAGAGACGGCAAGTTGTATGCATGGCTAGACCAACCTTCATTCCCGGTTGTGCTTCCGGTGACCAATGAAAGCCAACGTTCCAACGCTGAAGGGCATATCGAAGCCAGAGGTTTGGCCGCCGGAACCATCCCGTCCGGAGCGCGCAACACCGTGGTTGGTCCATTGCGCGAACCTGAAGTTCTGGTCCTCCGGCAGTTGAATTTTGTAGAACCGGTACAACTCACACGAAACCAAGAACTTGGGGCCTTCCTGCGAATTCCAAACCCACGGGACGCACTGTGGCGTGGAACAATTCAAACCAAACGCGAAGGCCCGTTGCGTTTGCGACTCACCACAAACGAACTCGAACTGCTTCCTGGCCAAGAAATCAAGCTCCCGGTCAGCGTCGAATGGCCCGGTCCGTTTGTAGAACATGGTCGACACCCAATCAACTTGGAGATCAAGGAGGCTGATGGTTCCAGTATCACTGCAACTCTTGAAGTTGAAGTCACTTTTCCGGGACTCCAAGTTGAATTGTCTGCGGACAATCGCCTCACCATGATCACGACGAAAACCATGGACACTGAACTCACTTGGTGGAACGAAAGTACAAAAATCAAACGAGAGCAACGCCAGCGTCTGGCACAAGGACAACGCATTGAACGCGTCATTCCCGAATTGGCGACCCACGTTGATGTGATCTCAGGTATCCGGACGATCCGCTACACCCTTCAAGGAATGCGTGAAGGCGGCGTTTGACCCAGAAGGGTGCGCCACAACACATCGGTGACGCGCCAACCCATGGCATCCTTACGAAGTTCGAGGCGCCATGTCGAAGCCATGGGGCGCCCCCCGTCAACCACTCGTACTTTCAATTCCACCTGCACCTGATCGGAACGAATCGTGGTGCCATTGATGGCGAGAATCGACCAAGAGCTGAAGCTGTACCGAGCCGCGCGGGAAAGTTGACGATTCAATACGGCAAAGTCTTGGCGTGGAGATTGGGCATCCCCAATCGCCCAACCAGCTTCGGGATGAAGGAGGCGATGGACGCCTTCAATTTCCCCCTGACACACGTTGGCCACCAACGCTTCCACCACCGGGATGGCCTGCTCAGCCGGAGTCTCAACCAGCATGGCTGCACACCAAACCCCAGAAGCCAATCCAAGACAAGCGACACCAGCGTGCCGAGGCCGAGAATAGCCTTCCCGCAACGCGTATCCCAGCAGACCGATGGCCAGGAGCAGCAAAGGAGCCGCCAAGGGGTAAGGATTGGCCATGAGTGCGTCGAATTCGACCATGTCGAGCATCGTAGGTGATGCACATGGCAAAGCGGCGCTAGCATGGTGATGTGCAGACATCCATCCAGTGCGATTTTCGACGGGAATTTCCAATCTTCCCGCTCCGGCAAACAGTGATGTTTCCGCACAGTGTGGTTCCGCTTCATATTTATGAAACCCGCTACCGCCAAATGTTGGACGATTCGCTCGACCGAGTCGGACAACTGGTCGCGGCCACCACCCACCCCGACGCCGAAGCCGAACAACCCAACGAACCTTTGCCACTCTTGCCCGTAGGTTGTGTCGCGCAGATTCTTGACCATGAACGCCTCTCGGACGGGCGGTACAACATTTTGATTCAGGGACTCTGCCGGGTCGAGATCGAAGAACTCCATGAACCAGAAGGTGGTTGCCTTTATCGCCGAGGGCGTCTTCGACCAATCGTTGACCAAGGTGCGGACGAACATGACCGACCCGAGGCTCGCGATTTGATTCGGCTTGCCCTCCAAGGCCCTGGCGTTGGGAGCATGTCGATGGCCGAAGATTTGCAGAATTTGCTCGATCGCGACGAGGCCCCCTTAGATGCCATTGTTGATCTCTTGGCCCAACCCTTGCTCCGTGATCAAAAGAAACGCAGTCAATATTTGTCGTTGTCCACGCTTCCCGACCGGATGGCCCTTCTGCTCCGAACCATGCGGCACATCAACGCCACGGCTCGTCAGTTCTCAGAAGATGATGGCCAAAGCCCGACCTCTGGCGAAAACTGATGCACCTCACACGGGCTTTCCACTCTGGTCAAGGCCCAGTCTTCGATGTCCCAAACCAACTGGAACCCAGACCCCGGCAACAGGGGATACTCAGGGCGAGAGTACTGCTCAAGAAAATCTGAAAGACCCGGGTTATGCGCCACGATGAGCACATGCTTGGCCCAAGAGAGTCCGCACATCACGGATCCCAACTGATCTGCTGATGCCAGATACAACTCTGGGGTCAAGACCACTGCCCCTAGATTTAAGAGCTCGGCCGTGGTCTTGGTTCGCAGAGCATCTGAAGCCAAAATCAAATCTGGCCGGTAATTCGCCGACTTCATTCTCGTGGCAAGGCCCGCACAGTTGGCCATTCCAAGCGGGGTCAGATCCCGCGCATGGTCGGAGCGTGCTGATCCAGCTTCAGCATGACGAAGAAACGTGCAGTGGAGCAGCATAAGGCTTCAATTCGGAGAAGCTGCTGCCCGGAGTCGGACATCAACCCAAGCCCACAGCGGGCCAAAGGGTAAAATGGCCGAAACCATGCCGCCAATCACGGTTTTCCAACCAAGCAAACGACGACCACCGGCATACACGAACAATGTCCAGACCGACATAAACAACAGACCGTGAAGCCACCCCACCCCGGTGACGACCTCGGGAATACCAAACAGGTACTTCAGTGGCATCGCAACCACGAAAAGAATGAGGGTTGAAAATGCTTCAACCAGAGCAAGCCGACGAAGGAAAGTGACCATTGTGTCAAGCCCCCTCGTGAGAGCGGTCGGCCCGCCAACGCATGGCCTCGCCATTTTCTTGCATTTTGACTTGTTCATAGGGCACAGCTTGCACTTGGTACATCTCAAGCTTGCAGCATTCGAGCACCCCAATAACGTCGTTGATCGCGGCATAACCAGCAGCCTGGTTGTCGATCAGATACGCATCACAAAGGCGAGTGATGGCGTAGTTCAGTTCTCCGGCGGTCGCAGGGGTACTGCCAGCGTCAATACGATTTCGATCTTCAGGCTTTATGTAGGGCACAGTGGTTCTCCTTCGGGAGTTACAGAAACAGACAACAACATCCGATGGTATGACTGATGAGAGACCAACGGGGGCCAGCGGAAACAACTTTGACCCAACAAAACACAAATTGGTGGATCTGGGGCATTCGTCTGCTGGCCTGTGGCCCCGTGGCGGTGCTGGCGGGAAGTGCTTCATGGTCCTTTGCTGAACCATGGTGCAGTCCTTTTGTTCCTCAGGCCACCAGCATGCTGGCCATGATCTTTGCATGGGCAATCTGGAAGCGACTGTCGTACCTCAAAGTGCCAGTATTCTTCGCCACGCTCTGGGGATCGTGGTCATGGATGCAGGGACTTCATCCGCCTAATGCCGCTGCAACATTCACCCCCCCAAAAAACGAGAAACTGCTGAGCGTGGGATTTGCCAACCTCGGTATCACCACCGCGCCTTCCCTTGACACACAAGATCCTCTGGCAACTTGGTTTCATTTGGAACCATTGGACATTTTTGGAGTCGTGGAATGTCATCCTGACCGTGTGAATCAAATTCAGTCTTGGCGAGAATGGCACACCGTCCATGCTGAGCCTGACGCGCGCGGCGCCAATGGCATCGCAATCTTTAGCATGTTCCCTATTGATTCAGTCCAAATCAGTCGCACCCCCAACGCAAGACTGGACCATCTGACTGCAATCATCAAAGGACCACAAGGCACTCTGCAAGTGGAAGTCACACACCCGTGCCCGCCAATACCAGGCCTGCTGCACCAGAGAAAGTCTGAGTTCGACCATCTAGAGAAAGCTGCTCGATCGGCAGAGTTCCCAGTGCTGGTCCTCGGGGACCTGAATGAAACACCGTTTGGTACGGCATGGCAAGAACTGTTGACGAAATCCGAACTCGTGGCAGCGCAACCGTTATCCGTGGCAACTTGGCCAAGCCAACTCAAAGGAGTCCCCATCCCGCAGTGGCTAGGGATTCGTATTGATCACATCCTGGTGAGTGCCGATTTGGGTTTCACTCCGGTGGAAGTTGGTCCCCGAATGGCCTCTGACCACAGAGCAATTAAGACCAAAATTTGGCGACACGCTCAATAAGGGCAACAGTTCGATGCGGTCCATTCACAATCAAATGATGAGCGGAGACCGTTTGATTTTTGCTTGCAAGTCCGTTCAGCCAGAGGCGAACACCCTGGATTGAAATGCCATGGGAGGGTCACACCTCGAAAAGAAGGTTTAAAAAGAGAAAGCTGGTACAAATCGTCCCAAAATACGCCATTTTTGAACCCTAAACACGACTTTAACGAAAAGCACCCCCTTACCCGATAAAAGGTAAGCCCCGCTAGTGAGGGCCTCCGTTGTACAAAGAAAGGGAGTTCGATCCATGAAGGGATTCGACGTCATCAAGGGCTTCGCTAAGGAGCTAATGGAAATTTTGGTGCTCTTTGTTGGTCTCGGCGTGCTCGCCGGGGTCATTTTTGGTGAAGCGAACATTTCGTTCTTCGCCGGCATCACCTCAAACATCATTGAGTTGCTGAACCAATTCGGATCTAACGGTCTGGTTGGCTTCATCGCTTTGCTGCTTGTGGTCAGCGTGTTCAAACGCGGCGCAACTGCATAAGCTTTCAACAACAGTTGAATTGATCACGGCCTCGCGAAAG
>PAFA01000070.1 GCA_002700845.1 Phycisphaerae bacterium
TGGCCTCCAGAACTTGGCCATGCAGGTCCGTGAACAAAAAGTTCTGGACAGCATTGTCGATGACGCCGAAGTGGCCGACATCAGCGCTGAAGAGTGGAACGCTCGGACCGCTGCCGACAAGGCGTGAGCCAGACCGATCCCGGCGACGCTCTCGTGCCTTTGGCCATCTTGGCCGGGGTCACCATTTTGGGCGCGGTAGTTTTGACTTGGATTCGGCGCAAACTCCGAAATCCCGGAGCATCCTCGGATGGCTCATCTGAGTTGCTGAGTGACCCAAAGCTCAATCTGGATGCTGAAACCCGTCAAAGAATTGCCCGAGTGGCGGCCAATCGAGCCCTCGGCAATGCCCCCGATGCGACCGGCAGAGTCGTTACCACCCGATGTCCAACCTGCGCTGGGGTACAACCAATCGGTCAACCCTGCCCCTGGTGCAAGGAATCCTCAGAAAGAGGTTGAGGCCAAGGGGAAAACTCGCCGATGGCATGAGGATAAAGGCGGCGCGAATGCGGCGACCTACACTTGACTCGTCTTCATCAAGGACCGATTCGCAGGATCTCCCCCCTCATGCCCACTCCACTTCTCAACTGGCTCCTTCGCTCTTTAGACCAATCCGATGGTGGTGGTGGCGATGGTGGCGGTGGCGGTGGCGGTGGCGGAGACGAGGGACCACGTCGGGTGACCACCTGCTCGTTCTGCAACAAGAACAGTCGGGAAGTGGGCCCCATGGTGGAAGGCCCTGGAGACGTCTTCATTTGCACGCAGTGTGTGGATTTGTGCAAGAACATTTTCCAACAGGAAAAGCAACGCTCCGCCCGGCCCGACAGCGCTCCATCATCTCTCCCCTCTCCCAAAGAGATCGTGGAGCACCTGGACCGGTATGTCATTGGGCAAGACCAAGCGAAGCGCTTTTTGGCCGTAGCGGTGCACGCCCACTACCTCCGTATCGGTGGAGGTCCAGAACGACCCGAACTTGACGAGTCGGAAGCCCCTGAACTGGAAAAATCAAACGTCTTGATGGTCGGGCCTACGGGCACCGGCAAGACTCTTTTGGCCAAATCACTGGCCCGAATGCTGGATGTGCCATTTGCGATTGGCGATGCCACCACGCTGACCGAAGCGGGCTACGTGGGTGAAGACGTCGAAAACCTCTTGCTGAGGCTACTGCAAGCCGCGGACTGGGATGTTGAAGCCGCGCAACGCGGCATCATCTACATCGACGAAATCGACAAGATTGGGCGGACCACCCAAAACGTCTCCATCACCCGGGATGTTTCAGGCGAAGGGGTGCAACAAGCATTGTTGAAAATGCTCGAAGGCACCACGGCCAATGTCCCCCCACAAGGTGGCCGCAAACATCCCGAACAGAACTACATCCAAATCGACACTTCGAACATCTTGTTCGTCTGTGGCGGTTCATTCGTTGGCCTCGATGACATCATCCGCCGACGAGTGGGCAAGACCCGAATTGGATTCAGTGGGACCGAAGGCGAGGAAGCCGACCGCGACGATCGCACGCTGCTTGAACGCGTCTCGGCTGATGACATCACTGAGTTTGGCCTCATCCCAGAACTCATTGGCCGTCTGCCCGTGCTGGTCCCACTGCGTCATCTTGGAAGGGACGACTTGGTCACCGTGCTGACGGCACCCAAGAATGCCATTGTTCGGCAGTACCAATACCTGTTCTCCAAGCACGGAGCCACCCTCGAATTCGAGCCAGACGCCCTCCAGGCCGTGGCTGACATCGCCCTCGAACGAAAGACTGGAGCCCGGGCTCTGCGTTCAGTCATGGACGAGTTCATGACTGATCTCTTCTACGATCTCCCTGAAATCGGGGAAGGCGCCCGCTTTGTGGTGACCGCAGAAGCCATCGGCTCCGAAAAGATCAGCTTGGCCGAACTTCGCCAAGAACAGGCAGATGCGGCCTAACGTCCGAGAATCGTAGAAAACGAGCACCAGAGGCTTGCCGAAGCCTTCGGGTTCGGGTAGAGTGATCGGCTCGCCTTTTCTGGAGCCACACCATGCCCCGAGTTTGCCATTTCACCGGTGCCCGAACCCAAGTCGGAAATTCCATTACGACCCGAGGTAAAGCCAAGCGTCTCGGTGGTGTCGGTACCAAGGTGACAGGTATCACCCGGCGTACCTTCCGACCCAACCTTCAAACGGTAAACGCTGTCATTGACGGGGTTCCGCGTCGCATCAAGGTCAAAGCCACCTGCATCAAGAAGGGCTGGATCGTGAAGCCCTCCAAGCGGAAGTACACGTACACCCGCAAGCTGAACGCCGAAGGCTAAGCCCACCAATATCCCAATCAGGCCCGAGTTGGCGATCGACTCCCTCTATAGGATCGGGAAGATCTTGTTCAATTTCGGACCCCGACGCGACAAGCAGGCTCAACCCCCTTTGCCGCTGCAAATGCCATGCCAACTTCTGAGATCGTTCAACCACGATTCGTCAAGAAAAAAACCAGCAATTTTGCCAAGAGGACTACCCCCGCCCGGAATGCGGCGTACATTTGGCAAATCCGGAACACTCCGCGGAACCCCTTCTCCACCACCTTGAAGGACCGCACCGCCCAGCACGGGCAATTCTCCGGAGAGTGTCGTTTCTGTTCCAAGCGATCATTGCGTTCGCTGTCGTTGCCGCACCACCCACTCTCCCCCTTTGTGTCTTTGGACACCCCCACTGCCCTTGTTTGATCGAGACTTCATCCAGCGCGTCCGCGACGCAGTATCTCTGCCCGATCTCATCGGGCGCGATCATCGTGTGGAGCCGCAAGGCCGAGAATACAAGTGCCTTTGCCCATTCCACAACGACTCGAAGCCATCGCTGGCCCTCTATGAGCGATACGGTCAATGGCGGTACAAATGCTTTGCTTGCGGCGCGGGCGGAGACTGCTTCACGTACTTGATGGAGTACCACAAGATGTCCTTTGTGGAAGCCGTTCGGGAGTGCGCTGACGTCGCCGGTATCGAAGTACCAACCACTCCTGGCAAGCGACAGGATGGTCCGGATCGACGCACGATGCTCGATGTCATGCAAGCCGCACAAGACTTCTTTGCGGCCGCATTGGCCTCTGATGCGGGCGCGGGTGCGCGAGAGACTTTTGTCAAGCGTGGATACAACGAAGCAGCCCAACGGGACCTCGGTCTCGGCTTCGCCCCCAAAGGGTGGGAAAATTTGGTGCCTCATCTCATGGGCCGCGGAATCTCCCTCAATCTCCTCCGGGAAATGGGCCTGGCCAAAGTACGCCAACAGGGGGATGGGGCCTACGACGCATTCCGCAACCGGCTGATGTTCCCCATTCGGGATCCCCAAGGCCGAGTGGTCGCCTTTGGGGGACGGATTATCGATCCCGAAGACAACCCCAAATACCTCAATTCCCCCGAGCACCCTCTTTTCCACAAGAGCAAGCTGCTCTATGGATTTGATGTGGCGGCCAAACCAATCGAAAACGAAAATCTGGCCATTGTTTGTGAGGGGTACACAGACGCCTTGGCGTGCCACCGCTTTGGCTTCCACAACGCTGTTGCCACGCTGGGTACCGCGATGACCAGCGACCACGCACGCCTGCTTGAACGCCGCACCAGTCGAGTGCTGCTTCTCTTTGATGGTGATATGGCTGGTATACGAGCGGCTCGCAGGGCTGTGGAGATCACCTTCAAACAAAACTTAGACGTCACGATCTGCGTCCTTCCCGAGGGTCAAGATCCTGACGACGTCTTGGGCAATGGTGGGCCAGAAGCATTCCAAGTCCAACTGGACCGAGCTGTCGACGCACTCGAATGGCTGCTCAGTGAATTTGCCAAAGACGCCGACGATGCCGACGGTGATGCTGATCGATTCCGAAAGACCGAGCGCTTCCTTCAGGAACTCGCAAATATTGGGTTCCATAGCATGCCAGCCCTGCGTCAAGACTTCGTGCTTCTCCGAATTGGGTCCATCTTGAAGACCGAACCCGACACGGTCAAATCCATGATGCCCGAACCACGAGCCGCAGCAGCCGTGGTGGAAGAAAAGCCACTGGACTCAGGGAGGACCCAATCCGCTCCACCGTCCAAACTTTCGTCAACCGTGGCACATGAAGCCCCGGCTGAAGGTGAAATGGTTGAAGGCCCCAATGGTGCTGAGTTTGAAGTGTTTGATATCCCATCTGAATTGCTTGGGGAAGAACAATCAAGCTCGGGGGCCACACAGGTCACGGCTGTTCCAGCAACTGGACTAACGGTCTCACCCGCCGAACGTCGCCGCCGTCAAGCTGAGGAAAATGTCCTCGTGGCCATTCTGGCTTTTGCCGAAGGCGCACCAGATCAAGCTTGGCCCGAAGCAACCCACGCACTGGAATTGCTGACCAATCCCGTCGCAAACCTCGCCCAATGCTTCCTTACCCAAGGCGCAGGGGCCCGGTATTCACAGGTGCTTGATGACCTGCGCAACCAAGGGCAAGACGACACCGCCCTGCGTCAGTGGCACAACCAAGCCGAGCACCTCCTTCGCACCCAAGATCATCCGCAAATCATGCTGGAACGCGCGATTGCCGATCTTCGACAGGTCAATGACCGCGAAGCAGAACAACAAGCCAACTCCGAAGCCAAAAGAGCTGCCGCCGGCGGTGACTTCTCAGCATTGGATGCCATACGAAATCGGAGGCGCATGGGATGACCAGCACCTCTATCACGTTCTCTTTTCTTTTTCGAATCACCGGAGTCCACCACCGATGATCACATCACACTGCTATTCCCCTTCCATGCAAGCCTTGTTCAATGCATCCATCTCTCGCGGATGGATCTCGTACGAGGAAATCAACACCTCTTTACCCGACGAGATGCTTGAAGCAGAACAAATGGATCTTTTGCTTGATCGACTTGATCGCGCGAATGTGACGTTTGTGGATCAACCCACGGTCGAGCGTGAAGAACGTGAAACCTACTTTGCCCCGCTGCTCTGCAACTTGCACTTCAAACGTGACCCCCCGCGTACTGGCTCAGAACCCGTATTCATGCAAGAGGAGCCTGATGCTTCGGCAGCGGTTGAGCTTGGCGAAGACGGTCGGCCCATTACCGAAGGGCTTGACGAGCAAGAAGTGGCCGCGATCGAACAAGCGATTGCCGAATCAGGTTCACGACGGATTGACGATCCCATCCGGATGTACTTGACTCAAATGGGCACCATTCCCCTGCTCACCCGGGAGGAAGAAATTCGAATGGCCAAAAAGATCGAATCCACCCGGATGATCTTCCGCCACCGCGTTCTGGAATCCGATTACGCCGTGACCGAAGCGGTGAAGACCTTGCAAGAGGTCCACGAAGGCCGACTCCCTTTTGATCGCACCATGCGCATTTCTACGGCAATTGAAAATGCCAAAGAGATTGTCGCCTCACGAATCCCCGTGAACGTGGCCACCGTCTCGGCAATGTTGGAAGCCAACCGTGCTGACCTTGATGAGTTGCCTGCGCTTCCCAGCGACGGTCCTAAAGCCAAGACCATGCGTGAACGCATTCAACGGCGTCGTCGCAAGATGGCTGCTCTTATTGAAGAATGCTGCTTGCGTACCGCACGCATTCAACCCTTAATGCGCAAGCTTGAGGCCATTGAAAAGAAGATTTCTGGCATCGAACGCGAGCTCGTCCGCTCCGAAAAGCACCCTGATCGGTATGACCCTGAGGACATAGAAGTTCGGAAGGAAGAATTGACTGGACTCGTCGAATTGCTCGGCGAGAACCCAGAAGAACTGCGGAATCGACTTCAAGTCATTCGCACCGTGTTCGACGAATACGAACAAGGCAAGCGTGACCTCTCGGGCGGCAACCTTCGTCTGGTTGTTTCCATCGCCAAGAAGTATCGCAACCGCGGCTTGCCATTCCTGGACATCATCCAAGAGGGCAATACCGGACTGATGCGGGCCGTTGACAAATATGAATACCGCCGAGGCTATAAATTCTCGACATATGCCACTTGGTGGATCCGTCAGGCCATCACCCGAGCAATCGCGGACCACGCCCGAACCATTCGCGTGCCGGTTCACATGATTGAGACGATGTCCAAGCTGCGAAACATCCAGAAGCACCTCGTGCAAGAGCACGGCCGAGAGCCGACGGTTGAAGAAGTGGCGGAGCGCGCAGGCATGAGTGTTGACGAGACCCGTCGCGTGATGAAGATCGCCCGTCACCCAATCTCACTTGACCGCCCGGTTGGTGAAAGTGAAGACTCCCAGTTTGGAGACTTCATCGAGGATGAGCGTCAATCCTCCCCGGCCGATGCTGCCACCAGCGAAATGCTGCGGCAACGCATTGCGGAAGTGCTGAAGACCCTCACCTACCGAGAACGCGAGATTCTCAAGCTCCGTTACGGGGTGGGCGATGGTTACACCTACACGCTCGAAGAAGTGGGACGCATCTTTAAGGTGACCCGAGAGCGCGTGCGTCAGGTTGAATCCAAAGCGATCCGAAAACTGCAACACCCCGTCCGCAAAAGACGGTTGTCTAGCTTTGTGGGTCAAGAAGACATGGACGAAGCCGAAGGCTGATCCCGCACTGGATTGCAGAGCGTTCCCACGCCCTCAATCGACACCTCAACCACATCGCCGCCCCGCAAAAAGCGGGGCGGTTTTTTACCC
Source organism: Phycisphaerae bacterium (assembly GCA_002700845.1). Lineage (GTDB taxonomy): Bacteria > Planctomycetota > Phycisphaerae > Phycisphaerales > SM1A02 > UBA8653. The sequence continues at coordinate 6,614 of PAFA01000070.1, forward strand.
GCACCGACGCCCGATGGGGTTCCGGTCAGGAGCACCGTTCCGGCAGGCAAGGTGGTGTCGCGGGTCAAGTGGGCGATGATGTCACGCACTGAAAAAATCATGTTGGCGGTTGGCGCGTCTTGAACCACTTCGCCATTCAGCGTGGTGACGATGCGTAATGCTTGTGGATCTGACACGTGGTCTACTGATTTCCAGGGACCGATGGGACAAAAGGAATCGAAGCTTTTGCCCCGCACAAATTGTCCGCCCGAACCATGCTTTTGCCACCACCGGGCGGTGATGTCGTTGGCGGCCGCATATGCCGCCACATACGAAAGCGCGTCTTCTGCGAGAACATTTTTCGCGTCGCGCCCCAAGAGCACCGCCAACTCGCCTTCGTAATCCACCTGCTCGGTCTCGCAACATGCCGGCAAGACAATGGGATCGTCCTCCCCCGTCACCCGAAAAGGGGCTTTGGCAAAAACCATTGGTCGCTCGGGCGCGTCGTTGCCCAGTTCGGCAGCGTGATCGCGGTAATTGCGACCGATCCCCAACACACACACCACTTCTGGAAAAATCATCGTGCTACCGCCTGTCCATCTCGGCGAGGATCACTGCCCCCGCACCATCCACCTTCATGGCGAAGGATCGCCTGACCACCGCCAAAAGACACTGTACTTTTCTCTGCCCGTTTGATCTTGTGCCCGAGTGCTTCAAGGCCAGCCACCCAACTGGTGTCACACAGCGGCTCCACTGCCACCACAAAGCCTTCTTCAACCCGCCACCGAGGCGCATCAAGCGCGGCTTGGGGTGAAGCGCCTTGCAGTACACGAAGTCCAACCTGCAGTTGCCCTTGAGGCTGCATCATGCCGCCCATCACCCCAAAGGTCATCAATGCCTCGGACCCACTCTTGCCTTCTCGGGTGACGAAGCCAGGAATAATGGTGTGGTACGGACGCTTCGACGGAGCCGCCACATTGGGATGATCGGGAACGCAGACAAAGCCACATCCGCGGTTCTGTAGGGCGATCCCCGTACCTGGCACCACAATTCCTGAACCAAAGCCCATGTAGTTTGACTGAATGAAACTGGTCGCACGGCCACGAGCGTCGGCGGCACACATCAGGACGGTCCCTCCGGGCTTAGGCACGCCATGGTGAAAATCTTGGGCCTGCTTGGGGTCAACTTCCATCGCCAGAGCATGGATGCGTTCGTCCTGCAGAGCGTCCGATGGCGGTTCTGGCACATGATCGGGATCGGCCACCATGCGATGCGCTTCACGGAACCCAAGCTTCATGGCTTCAATCGCCAGGTGAGCCCCTTCAACCCCATCGGGGTCCAGCGCCAATGCATCCAATTCCCGCAGGATCCCCAACGCAAAAAGCATGGCGATGCCTTGGCCATTGGGCGGGATCTGATGGAAGGTCAAATCGCCGCAAGTCATCGAAATGGGATCAACCCACATCCCCGAGTGGTTTGCCAAATCTTCGGCCCGCAAAGCTCCACCGTCGCGCACGCTGTGATCGTGCAAACGCTCGGCCAGTTCGCCGCGGTAGAACGCATCACGCCCATCCCGAGCCAACGTCTTGAGAGTCAACGCGTGTTCGGGCAATTGAATCTGCTCGCCGGGTCGTGGCGTGCGACCATCCCGGGTGAACGTGTTGGTCCAACCGGACAGATGCCCAAACTTGGCCGCCGACTTCGCCCAGTAGTACGCGGTTTGGGGCGCAACCCGAAATCCATCTTGGGCCATGCGGATGGCAGGCTCAAGCAATCGGGGCATCGGCAATTTTCCGAACCGTCCGTGCAAAGTGAACCACGCGTCGATCGCTCCGGGCGTGGTGACCGGCTCCCATCCCACGGTCTCAATCTGGCCTCGGGTCAAGACGCCCTCGGCATCAAACGCCGCCGGGGAACGTCCGGAGCCATTGAAGCCGTGCAAGCGGTGCGCGTCCCAATGCAAACA
>PAFA01000071.1 GCA_002700845.1 Phycisphaerae bacterium
ATGGAGTGCATACTGCAGTGATGGACGGAATCGTGTTGGTATTGATAATCGGCCAAGTGGAGCTTCAGCCCCGCATGGGAGATCCAATTGCTGGTCTCAACGCCGCCTATACCGCCCGATTTGAGGCCGGGGCCCAGCTGTACAACACCTCACTGATTGCCGAGGACGGCTTGGGGCCAATTTTCAACAAGCAGTCTTGTGCAAACTGCCACAACAATCCCGTTGGCGGACACGGCAGCCAAACCGTCACCCGATTTGGGATGGAAGACAAAAAAGAAGGCTTCGTCGAACTTGAACAGTTCGGGGGTTCTCTCTTGCAGGTCTCCGGTATTGACTTGGGCTGCGCGGAAGAGATTCCTGCGATGGCCAACATCGTGGCCGATCGACTCACCATTGGCATGTTGGGTTACGGTTTGGTGGAAGCAATTGCCGACGCCGACTTGCTGGCCCTGGAGTCGAATGGCCCGGGGATCAGCGGCCGAGCCAACATTGTCCCCCTCTTGGAAGATCCCAGCACCACCCGGGTTGGCCGCTTTGGCTGGAAGAGTCAACTGGCCACCATTCTTTCCTTCAGTGGAGATGCCGCCCGTGAAGAGATGGGGTTGACCAACCGATTGGTGCCCACCGAAAACGATCCAAACGGCATCTTGCCTCCCACCATCGCGGAGTGTGATTCCGTTCCTGATCCCGAAGATGGCCCAGATGCGGAAGGCTTCCATTTCATCGACCGCGTGTCCGACTTCCAGCGGTTCTTGGCCGCACCACCGCAAACCCCACGCTCCGGTATGCGTGGCGAGCAACTCTTTCAGCAAGTCGGTTGCACCCAGTGTCACAACGCCTCTTTTACGACTTCAAATGATCCTGGGCTGGAACCCTTTTTGCAGAACAAGGTCATTCGCCCTTACTCGGATTTCTTGCTCCACAACATGGGTTTGGCCTCCGACTTCATCGCCCAATCGGGTGCAGGCCAGTATGAAATGCGAACCCCACCTCTGTGGGGTCTGCGAACCCGACGCCCAATGTGGCACGACGGACGGATCTCAGAAGGGACATTTGCCGACCTCATCGATGATGCTGTTGCAGAGCACGATGTCCTCTTGAGCGAGGGCGTGGCGTCGGCCCAAGCTTACGCAGCATTGCCTGCAGCGGACAAAGCCGATGTGATCGCATTCCTCGGATCTTTGGGCCGCGCGGAGTTTGACATGAATGGTGACGAAGCCGTTGATGTGTTCGACCTCTCGTTGGTCACGGCGTGTTACAACGGTGAAGGTACCGATCAATACGACGCTGATTCGGCCTGTGCAGTGGCCGACATTGACCAAGACGGTGATGTCGACGAATCGGATGCGGCATGGCTTGCCCAAGCCCTTGGGGCACCGTTCGATACGGCCGACTGCGACAACGACGGGATACTGGATGTTGTCGAAATTGTCTCTGGTGCTGCAACTGATACCGATGGCGATGGCGTGCCTGATGCCTGCTCGGTGTGTCCAGGTGATCTGGACGGCGATGGTTCTGTTGCCTTCCCTGATTTGGTCCGCATACTCTCCACTTGGGGTGTCTGTGCGGCATGTCCTGAAGATCTTGATGGCAATGGCGCCGTTGACTTCTCGGATCTCGTATTGATCTTGTCCGATTGGGGTGGATGTTAAGCACCGCCTGTTTTCATAGCCTCCCGAAGGAGAATTGCATGTCACGTATTTTGCTCACAATCCCCGCTCTGACGGCCACCGCAATGGCCCAAAGCTGGGTCAATTTTGCTGATGAGTCCCTCGTTCGGATGCGGGTTCCTGGCAACGACCCCAACATCACGGTGAATGACACCCAAGAAAAGGATTACGCCTGGGGGGATGTTGACCTGGATGGTGACATCGATTTGGTCTGTGTGCGAAAGCAGCCTTTCACGAGCACCGGACGTGACACCAACATTCTTTTTATGAACGAAGGGGTGGCTGAAGGTCATGCCATCAATGGTGTCTTGATGGACCGTACGGCCGACTACGCCGTGGCCTCTGATGTCTCTGGTGATCAAGGATTCTTGACCCCGACCAACGACCGTGATGTCGTGCTCGCGGATTTGAATGACGACGGCTGGTTGGACATGGTCACCGCCCCGACATTGACGGACAACAGCCAAAAGCACCTGTCGCACCCGAGGATCTACATGAACTTGGGTGAGTCCGGTGGCCAATGGCAGGGCTTCCGGTTTGAAGATTCTCGTATCCCCGAAATGCACCCAACCGCGGGCCCACGATTTTGCTCCGTTGCGGCGGGCGATGTTGACGGCGACGGTGATCTGGATTTGTACTTCGGAGACTATGACTCTGGTGGGTCACAGATCTTTGACTACAACAACCGCTTGTTGATGAACGATGGTTCTGGCAACTTCAGTGATGAGACCAGCAGCCGTCTTACCGGCGAGATGAGTTTGTCAGCCTTTGGTGCCGCGAGTGCTATCGCTGATATGAATGGCGATGGTGTTCTGGACGTCGTCAAGCAGACGTCTTTGAATGCTCCGCAGCACGTGGCTGTTACCTACAACGACCCTTCTAACCAAGGAGTTTTTAATCGGTACAACATTGTGAACCAAGCCGCCCCGTACTTTGTTTCCGTGGACGATCTCAACGGTGACGGTCGGCTTGACCTTGTCGTGGTTGACGACAACGTGGATACGTATTTGTTGAACCAAGGCAACGACGCTCAAGGTCAAGCAACGTTCACATCCTTCAATTTTCAGAACTCTGCAGGGTTCGGTGGTAATTCGTGGTCCGATGACCTCAACAACGACGGATTTCCTGATGTCATCATCACTGATGTTGACGTGGATATTGCGGGCTGTGATCGCCGGACATTGATCTATCGCAACTTGGGCAATGCGCCTGACGTCTCATTCCAAGAGCAAGGGTCTCCTCTTCCCCAAGCGAACCTGTTTGGCGTGCATGACATGGCGGTCTTTGACCTCAATGGTGATGGCTGGCTCGATATCGTCTCCGGACGATGCGATGGCACTGAAGTTTGGGTGAACCAGCCTCCAGTTGGTGTCAGCTTTGGCTATCCGTCTGGGGTGCCACAGTTCCTGCCCGCAGACACCGTAAGCACGCTTCAGTTGCAACTGACGGCAATTGGTGGTTCGGTGATTGATCCTTCAGCGGTCAAAATGTTTGTATCGGTTGATGGCGGACCAGCCGTCGAACAAGTGTTGACCAGTCTTGGTGGCCTGACATTTGAAGGCACCTTGCCCGCGGTTGACTGTCCGACGCCGGTTTCTTTTTACGTGGAAGCCAGCCTGACCAGCGGGGAGATTTATCGTGATCCGCCGGCCGCTCCAGCCGTCAATTTTGACTTGCTTGCCGCCGAAGGTGTACAGACCTCTTACCTGAACTCAATGGAAGAAGGAGAGGCTGATTGGACAACTGCGGCTGAAGCAGGCACCACCGCCGGCTTCTGGGAGTTGGCCGATCCAAACGGCACCTTGTCGGGTGGTGTTATCGCCAACCCGGAGGATGACGCTTCCGCGGGTTCAGAAAATATCAACTGCTGGGTGACCCAAAACGGTCTCCCTGGCGACACGGCAGGTTCGGCTGACCTTGATGGTGGTCCAGTGACGTTGTATTCCTCCGTACTGGATCTTGGCGGCTCTGACGGCACCATCTCGTTCTCCCGTTGGTTCTACTGTTCTGATGAGGGGACGACTGAAGAGGACTTCCTCCGCACCCTCGTCTCCAGCGACAACGGTGTGACTTTCACCGAAGTGACCACTTTGGCCACTACCGGTACCAACTCGACATGGGAAACGGTCTCGTTCCGGGTTGGCGATTGGGTGGAGCCGTCATCCGAAGTGATGGTCGCTTTCCAAGCAGCCGACGCACCAAACAACTCCATTACCGAAGCTGGAATCGACGATTTCAGTGTGGAGGAAGTTGTGTGCGGTTCCCCATGTCCGACAGATATCAACAACGATGGCACCACTGACTTTGGCGACATTCTTCTGGTGCTTTCGGCCTGGGGAACGGTGGACGCTGATATCAATGGCGACGGAGACACCGGATTCGGTGATTTGGTCCTGCTGCTTTCAGGCTTTGGTCCATGCTGATCTGATTGATTCTTTGAACTTTGCACGCACCGGGTCGACTTTTGGTCGGCCCGGTGCTCGTTTTGTGGTCGCTTGGCGTCGTTGTCCTTTGGGACCTATTCTTGTTGGGTATGACGCTCCGCTACCACGCAGCATGCTGCCAGACGGCATTTCCTTGTCCAGAACATCGTGCCGAAATTCCTGGGCGAATTGCCCACATGGTGCAGATGATGCACCACGCGGTGGTGGGGTACGAGCCATTTTTTGATGTACGCCTTCTGGTCTTCCCGGAATTTGCCCACGCCGCACCAACCATGGCGCTGGATGATCTCCGCGAAAAGTTGGCGGTGGAGTTGCCTGGCGAATCGTTGGATCCTTACATCAAAGCATGCCGAGAACTGGGGTGCTTCGTATGGACCGGAACTTTTCTTGAACGTGATCCGGTTTATCCCGATGTGGTGTTCAATACCACTTGCTTGGTCGGTCCGGCCGGCCTGTTGGCGAAGTACCGCAAAGTAAATCCTTGGGTGCCTTGGGAAGTGCACGCCTCACCCCATGACATTGCCGAGTATCCAGAGGATCCATTCCCCGTGGTGGAGACCGAGATCGGTCGACTGGGTGCGGCCATCTGTTACGACTGGTTGTTCCCCGAGACCATCCGAGAATTGGCATTCAAAGGGGCAGAAGTTTTGGTTCGTGTCAGCGCTTACATGGACCCATGGGGCGCAACACCCCCAATGGATTGGTGGACTTTGTTCAACCGTGCCCGAGCGGCCGAAAACACCGCTTGTGTGGTGGCGTGCAATCAAGGTGCCTCTCTTTCGGGCTACCCGCCATTTTCTTGGCCCGGAGGCTCCATGATTGTGGACCACGACGGCCGCATTGTGAGTCAAGCAGATCCGGGCGAAGGTGAAAAGATCGTGGTGGGTCCCGTTGATGTTGGCGCCGTTCGTGATGCTCGGACCCGTCGGCGTGGCCACGACATGCGTTCACACCTTCGCCGCAATATGCATGGTTTGTCCCCCGGTCCGGGATTGGATCCCGCCACCGAGCACCCCATTACCTCTGATTCTTTGGAGGCTCGTCTTTCGCGAGCAAAGGGCCAATTGCCCGATCAACAATAATCCTTATGCGTTCTATTTGTTTGCTGCTATCGGTTGCCGCTGTTGCTCTATTTTCGGGCTGTGGCGACTCTTCATCCATCCTCCGATCAGATGACCCTGAGATTGCTCGTCGCAATGACGCAGGTGTCATGCTCATGGGCCGATACGACTACGACGGGGCCTACGAAGCCTTTTCGAATTTGTTGACCGACCATCCTCAACTGTTGGACGTTCGAACGAACCTGGCCATCGCACAGCTCAACCGTCAGAAAGATGGTGACGAGGCCGCTGCGATTTCGGTTTTTCGGTCAGTACTGGCTGATGACCCAACCCATCAACGGGCCCGGTATGGCCTCGGTTTGCTGCTGGTGCGGGCTGGGGAGGAAGAAGAATGTTCCCAGGTCTTTGCTTCTCTCGCGCAGGATGTCCCCAACGATCCGTTTGTGCAGTATTTCTTGGCCCAGGCGATTGAGCCGGAGCAACCCGAGCGCGCTGCAGCGGGCTACAGCTTGGTCTTGAGTTTGGATCCTCTGTTGCGATCTGCGGTGTATCGACGCTCGCAAGTTCGTCGACGGTTGGATGATCTCGAAGGGGCTGAAGAAGATTTCGAGATGTTCACTTCGCTGCAAGATCATCCACAAGCGCGGACGGTGGAGTGGAAATACACGCGGCTGGGCCCATTGGGCGAAGTTGTTTCTTTGTCGCCGGCCACCGAGCCTGAGCCGCAACCCGACGGAGCATTGTTTGCGGCAGCAGTTCCTTTGAGAGTTGCTGATGCAGAAGGCCTTGTTTGGGAACAACCATCGGCCATTGTGCCCGCTGATTTGGATGGCGATGGTCGACTGGACCTTTTGTTCTGCGGTGCCTTGGACGAAGGAAAGGCAAATGCAGTTCTTCAGCAGACCAAGACCGATGGTGCATTTCGCCTTGTACCGAATCATCCGTTGTCCAAGGTGCCCGGCACTGCGGCAATGGTGGCTGATTTGGACCATTCCGGGTCACGGGAGGTGGCTTTTGTTTCTTTGGAAGGGGTTCAGGTGTGGCAAGCTTCGGAAGATCGATTTGCCCCAGTCGATGATGAAGCGCTTCGAAATACTCCCGCCGCAAGATCCATCCAAGCCAGTGATGTCGACCATGACGGTGACTTGGATTTGCTGACGGAGTCGGGACTGCTTACCGCCAATGGTGACGGCTCGTGGCGGAAACAGGTTGATGGACTGGAAGCATTAGGAGATCGTGCCCTTGGCGTCTTGACCATTGATCTGGACCGGGACCGTGATCGAGATATCGTCGTGGTCGGGGATGCGGGCTTGTCCATTGTGCGAAACGATCGGATTTGGCAGTGGGAATCAAAGTTGATCGATGAGGAACCCGCATTGGCCGTGGTTGCCGGTGATCCCAACGTCGATGGCGTGGTTGATTTGTATGTGCTTCGGCCGAAGGTCTTGGATCACTTTGAAGTGCAGCGAGATCTTTCGTTGAATCGAACGTCCCGTACTGAGATGCCAGGCATGGATTCTTTGATGCTTGCAGATCTCTCTGGTGACGGGCATTTGGAGCTTCTTTGCTCGGGAGAAACCACCGCCTCAGTGTTTGCTTTCAATAGTGCCGCTGATATTGATGAGCCACGGGAGCGATTGAACTTCAGCGCCGGAACAGTTCGGCCGGTGACCTTGGATCCTGAAGCTGGCCCCGGTCTTTTGGTGGTTGGCGCCGAGGGGCCGACATTCTTCCCTCCTGGTGAGGGTCGATTCTCTTTTGCCTCAGTGCGGCTCACCGGTGAGGTTGATCCCGGAGATTCGATGCGATCGAACGCGGAAGGCTTGGGCACTCGACTTCGAGTTCGCCAAAATGGAATGTGGTCGGTACTTGAATACCCTGTGTCGAGTTCATTTGCCGGAGCAGGTCTTGAACCCTTGTCAATCGGACTGGCGGGGGCCGCCGCCATCGATTTCATCGCTATTGATTGGTCAGACGGGGTGTATCAGACCGAGCCTCAGTTGGCGGCAGGGTTTCATGAGATCTCCGAAACACAGCGTCAAATGAGTTCTTGCCCTGTGGTCTTTGTGCACGATGGCAAGGACTACCAGTTCGTGAGTGATGTTCTTGGTGTTGGGGGGGTTGGGTATTTCTTAGCACCAGGGGTTACGGCGACGCCCCGTCCCGATGAAGGCTTTCTCCTGCCATGGAATCCGCCAGTTGGGGCCCCGGTCCGGTTGAAACTGGCAGAACCCATGGAGGAATCCTGTTGGCTTGACGCGGCAGGTCTTGAAGTGTGGTCAATGCCAGAACCTTGGGATCTCGTTCTGGATGAGCGGCTTGGCATCAGTGGTCCGGCTCCTACAGGGCAGCCAATCTTCTTTAAGAAAACACTCCACCCAATCTTTGCGTCCGTCAATGGTTTGCCGTGCACTGAAGAGATTGCAGAATCAGATTTTATTGCCGCAGATCCCGGTCCGTTGGATTCTCGATTCTTGGGTCGACTGGATCGCGAATGCATTCTGAATTTTGAATTCGATCAGGCGCTTGACTTCCCTTCCGCACTGGTCGTCGATGGATGGGTTGAATACCCGTACTCCCAGACCATGTTCGCAGCTTGGCAAGCCGGAGCCAATTGGGAAAGTTTCACTTTGGAGGCGAGAGCTCCCGATGGCGATTGGGAAGTTGTGCTTGCCGATTTTGGTTACCCGGCAGGGATGCCACGAACAATGGCGATGCCCTTGCCCACACTGCCCTCCGGAACCACAGCCCTTCGGCTACGCACCAAC
>PAFA01000072.1 GCA_002700845.1 Phycisphaerae bacterium
AGTGGCCTTCTTGGCAGTTTTCTTAGCTGCCTTCTTACGAGTGGCCTTCTTGGCAGTTTTCTTAGCTGCCTTCTTACGAGTGGCCTTCTTGGCGACCTTGCGGGTGGCCTTCTTAGCAGTCTTCTTGGCTGCCTTCTTGGCGACCTTGCGGGTGGCCTTCTTAGCAGTCTTCTTGGCTGCCTTCTTGGCAACCTTGCGGGTGGCCTTCTTGGCTACTTTACGAGTGGCCTTCTTGGCCGTTTTTTTTGCCACCTTGCGGGTAGCTTTTTTGGCTTTTTTCTTTGCCATTTTTTTTTCCTTACTCTGTACAACTCGGTCGGAGTCATAGTCGGACAAAGTTGCAACGACGCCGTTGCAAGAGAGAAGTTGTAACACAGTCGGCCCAAGTCTGAAACAATCTTGAAGAAAACATGCAACTTCTCCGCCTCCTGAGGAACTGAAATGCACCATCGAACACTTGAACACCTTGATCTTTTGTGTGCGCCAGATCCGGCGCGGAAGACCTTCGCTTTGCAGTGGAGTGTTCCACTTGGTTCTGCTCGAGGGGGTGTTGAGCGTGACGGTTTTTCCCCTTTACATGTCGAAATGGCCCAGCGTGGAGGCGGGGGTCGAGATGCCAAAGAGTTTGCTTATGCATTGGACAACCTGGGCGTTCGTCGGTCTGTTCGATTGGGCACGCACTTTTTGCACGTTGATGTTGTGGGCCTTCCTGAGGCATTACTGCCCACGATTACGTTGTGTGCAGATGCCATTCGAGAGCCAAATATCACCTCTGAGCACCTCAAATCGGCGAAATTATTGGTGAACCAAGGTCGGCGCAGTGTTGAGGATGACCCGGGTGAATTGGCTCGCGATCACCTTCGACAACTGCATGCTCCCGCGCCGTTTGATCGAAGTGACTACGGGCGTGAAGAGGTGGTTGCCGCAGCCAACCTCGAAAGCATGCATCAAGATTGGTCCGAATGGAGTCGGTGTAAAGGGGGCCGCTTCGTGGTCGCTGGCGATGTTGATGCTGACCGAGTTGAGGAACACCTTCGAAGGGAGTGTGGGCAACTTGAATGGACAAATCGGACCTTGGCACCACTTGAAATTGGCCGGCCAAAAAAATCGGAACAAAAATTTGTAGAACGTCCGTTATCACAGGTGCATTTGGTGTGGGCTTGGTCGGCGCCCACGCTGCATGATCCCCTTCGTCCAGTGTGGCAAGTCCTGTCCCGAGTTCTTGGCGCGAGCGGTTCGGGTCGATTGTTCCAAGATGTCCGCCAGCGGCGAAGTTTGTGTTACGCGGTGGGTGGTGGTTGGGCTCCCAACGATGACTTTGGGCGGTTCATGGTTTCCGCCGGTACAACGCCAGATCGGGCGTCTGAGACTGTTCAGGTGGTGGAACAGGTCATCAACGGCATCAAGGACGATCCACCTTCGCAAGAAGAAATTGATCGGGCCAAGGAAGGCGTGCTTTCTGCCTTGACGTTGCGACGCGAGAGTACGAGCGCTCGAGCAGGGGCCCTGGGGAACCATTTCACCACCTTTGGCGAGATCTGGGACCCAACAAAGGAACTTCAGGCCATCCAGGGGGTCAATCGTGAAACCGTCCTGCAGGCGTTGTCTGACTGGGACCTTGGGGACCCGTGGGCCGTTGCTTTGGGCCCAACAGATCCTTTCTCAGAGGTTGCGAGCTGATCTATACTGGATGTGATGTCCCAATCCCTCGCCATTTCGGTCGGAACACGTGTCCGGGTGACTCAGCAACTCCCACGAGGGGCTGAGACCGCCTGGTCCTCGGCCATCGAGGGTGCAGTACTTCGGGCCCGCCAAGCTGAGACCGGATCATGGTTTGCACACAGCCGAAACGACCGACTTTGGCTTGATCGACTTGAGATCCAAAAAGACGATGGTGAAATCACCACTTTGAATTTGGATCAATTCTCCGTTGTGGAGATTCTCGAGAACGCGAGCTGACGCATGTCATTGTTGACGGCCGTTGGGCTGCATGTCCAAGTTGGCCACCAAGTGTTGTTCCGTGATTTGGGATTCACGATTGAGCCGGGGCAACGAATCGGTTTGGTTGGCCGGAATGGCACGGGAAAAACAACGCTTCTGAAGGTGATCTCTGGAGAGCGGGAGCCAGATTCGGGAAAGGTCGAATTTCGTCGAGGCACTCGGATTGGCCTGCTTCGCCAAGATCCAGTTTTCAACGCAGGTGACACCGTCCGGACTGCTGCGGCCAAAGCATTTGGCCCCTTGATTGAAGCGATCGCCGAACTGGAAAGCGTTTTTGACGCCATGGGTGAGGCCGCTGAGGATCAACTTGAGTCTTTGTTTTCCAAACAAGGTCAACTCGAAGATCGAATTGAAGCGATGGGCGGCCGGGCCTGGGAACACCGGGTCGATGAGGCTTTGGCCGGGGTTGGGCTCGGGGGCCGCATGCAGCAACCCATAGAGGGACTTTCTGGAGGCGAGCGGGGGAGGCTGGGATTGGCCAAGTTGCTGCTTGAGAACCCGGATGTGTTGTTGCTAGACGAACCAACAAACCATCTTGATATCGCAGGACGAGAGTGGCTGGAGACATTTCTTTCCGAGACGTATCGGGGGGCGGTCTTGGTGGTAAGTCACGATCGAGCATTGCTCGATCGACTGGTTGGAACCATTGTTGAGCTTGATCGAGGTCAGTTGGAGGCGTATCCCGGGAATTACTCCGATTTTCGTACGGAGCGTGTCGAGCGCCGCAAGACTTTGATCCGAACCTGGGAGAAACAGCAGGATCGAATTCGTCAAGAGCAGTCGTTCATTGACCGCTACAAGGCCGGGCAGCGGGCTCGGCAAGCCAAAGGCCGTGCTTCGAGGTTGGAGCGATTGATTGAGGACGAAGGCTTAGAAAAACCGTTGGAACTTGATGTGGTTGATCTTGATCTCCCCAATCCCCCACGCAGTGGAGACTTGGTGTTGCGGACCGACCAGCTTCGGATCGAACGAGGTGGTCGTATTCTTTTAGATGGCTTGGATCTTGAACTGCGGCGCGGTGATCGACTTGGAATTGTTGGTCCCAACGGCACCGGAAAAACGTCGTTGATTACCACACTCTTGGAAGAGACTCCGGCGGCAGCAGGATCAATGCACGTTGGTTCACGGCTTAAAACAGCTTGGTTTCGTCAGCGTCATGAGGCTTTGGATCCATCATTGGTCTTGTGGAGGCATCTGCAAGACACGCTCTCAGATGGTCGAGGACGAGATATCACAGAGCAAGAAGCACGAAACTTGGCCGGAGCTTTCTTATTCAGTGGAACAACGCAAGACAAATGTGTTGGCGACTTGTCTGGAGGCGAACGATCACGATTGGTCTTGGCTGGGTTGTTGGCCACCGCCCCTAACTTGCTGGTTCTTGATGAACCCACCAACCACCTCGATATTCCTACCGCAGAGCGACTCGAGCAGATGTTGGATCCAAATGCTGGATGGGAAGGCACCATGGTGTTGGTGAGTCATGACCGCGCATTGCTTGATCAGGTGTGCACTTGCTTGTTGATCTTGCACGAAGACGGTCGTCATGAATTGTTTGATGGGACATGGTCGGAATGGCGAGCCCGGCGCGGCAGCGCGGAAGCCGATTCAGTCAAGAAGCCGACGGCAAAGAAAGAGCGAGACGACAAATCGTCGAGACGAGCTTCAGGCGGCACAAAAAGTCCGTTCTCTCACCTCAGCCTTGAAGACCTTGAAGGCAAGGTGATGGCGCTCGAAGAACAATTGGGCATTGTGGATCGCGCATTGGGAGAATCTGAAGTGTGGACCGATCCAGAGCGATTGGCCTCTCTTCAAGCTGAGCGTGTGGCCCTTCAAGAAAAGTTGGGGCCATTGACTGTCGAATGGGAGCGTCGAGCTTCAGACATGTGAGTTCGCTGGCATTCAGCGTGGTCTCAAAAAGACCGATCAAACTGCGACAATGGATTTGGTCAGCAGGATTTTTTCATCTTGGTCAAGGAACGAGATGGTGACTGTTTGCCCACTCGTGTTGCGCAGAGTGGTGTTCTCCACGGCGTTGACTTGAAATTGTCCGTTGTTGGCGGTGAACGTTCTTTGATGCGCGACCCGGCCGTTCACAGTGATCTGAACTGAGGCAACATTTTTCGGTAGGCCTCGTGTGGTGAACACCAGATCGCCGGTCTGGTCGTTCCAAATCAACTGGCCGCTGCCACCGCCTGATTGACCAAAAGTCAAAACATCGTTGGCTCGGTTGGCCAAAAGACCGTTGATTTTCGGCGAGATCCCAAGACCGTCAAGAATGTTTTGATTGGTTTCAAGCCGAGCTTGCTGATTTTGCCAAGTCAGGGATTGGTTGTTCAGCATCACCGTGGCCAACAACCCACCGAACATGGCCAGAGCAGCGGCTCTCCAAATCAGGTTGGATCGGGCTGCTCGACGCTGACTCTTTGACTGTCGACTGAGCATCAACTTTAAGTGTTGTTCTGGGGACTGCTCTGCAGCGCGTGCTGCCGCAGCGATGCACGCGGACCTCAAATGAGGCGGTGGGGACACCAGTGGGAGAGGGGCGTTGGCAGCCCAATCGGCTTGGAGGTTCAATGCGGAATCCAGTTCGGATTTCGGGAGGGCCTTCAAGGCGCGTTGCAGTGTCAAACTTTCGTCGTCATCGAGGAGACCCAACGCATCGAGGATCAATTGATCTTCAATGGATGTCTGATCTGTTGAGTCTGAGGAAGAATCTGTCACACTGTTACCTTCGCAGAAATTTGAGAATCGGTTCCACTGAGAAGCCTAAGAACTCCAATTCTCTGGTTCTGGGCCCTCTCGCATGGCCGTGAGAGCCCGAGAAAGGGCACTTTTGACCGTTCCTAGTGGGGTTCCGAGTTGCTCAGCTGTTTCCTTGAGCGTAAACCCTTGGAAATAGGTGCGGGTGACAACTTCTCGTTGCATGTCAGAAAGACGTTCCAGTCGAACTTTGAGCTCAGCCCGTATTTCCGAGCGGTCTTCAGAGGGTCCAGACCCACCGCCAGCTGGATCAGAGACGTAATCCTGAGTTGTGGGCCTGGTTTGCTTTCGCCGCAGCCGGTCAATCATGTGGCGGCGCGCGATCAGCATGACCCATGTCACCAGTTTGGCCCGTTCCACGTCAAAGCGGTCTGCGGTACGCCAAAGACGTATAAAAACTTCCTGCACAGCATCTTCTGACTCAGAGCGGTTGGGGAAGAATTGCCACGCCACCCGAAAAACAAGCTTTCCGAAGCGGTCATAAAGCTCGCCGAAGGCGGCCTCATTTCCAGAAGCCACTTCCTGCATCAAGTCTTTGTCATTCCAGGGCATGGCATTTTGAGTGTAGCCGCCACCTCATTTGGCTGAATTTCAAATTCGAGGGTTCCGGTTCGGTCATGTTGCTGATACAAATGGGACATGCAAAAGGGCGCGAAATACAGAACAACTCTCTCTCGGGGCTTTAGCCTCGTCGAGTTGGTCGTCGCGCTTGGGGTCGGTCTGACCGTTTTGGGTTTGGTTTTTCCCGCATTATCGGAAGCCAGAACACTGGCGGTGAGAAGTGTGACCCAGTCCAATTTGAGACAAATTGGTGTTGCCACCCACGCATTTGCTCAGGCCCGTACGGGTGAACTCCCATCCTCGTTGCCCGCTGACATTGGTCGATACCGATGGTTGAACTTGGTACGACTCCCCAAAGATGAGCAAGATGCACGATGGGATGGGTTTGGCCTTTTGTACAGCAACGGGTACACCGACACCGGCGAGATTTTCCATGCTCCAACCGTAGAGGGCGAGCCAACTTGGACCCACGATATTTCGTACCGCTGGGCGACTCCCCGGCCGGATGAATTTGAGCCATTGGCCTGTTCATATGACTACTGCGGAGATCTGAGGTGGGAATCAGAGTCATCATCTCGCCGCCGTCTTCGTCGAATTGATGACCGGCGTTTGATACTTGCCACCGATGCCATCCGTTGCCCTGACATCGGCGGCCTTGGTGGATTCAGTGTTCTGCGTGGTGACGCCTCGGTCTTGTGGTGTGATCGGCCGGTTCTCGCAACACAAGCTGGAATGTTGGCCGAAGACGACTCATTCCCAGCCATTTGGCGTGCTATCGCTGACGCCGCTCACTGAACACCAGTCGCCTCTGGCTCCAATGAATCAACTTTTCGAATCAACTCCGCGATTTGCGGTAGGTGGTCCCCCACCCCTGGCCGATTGGTGCGGTACCCCACACAGTGCCATTCGTCATTGAGCAGGAGGTGGTCGAGGTGCAAGACCGGGAAGCGAGCAGGCCAAGTCATGATGGGACCATTTCCAGCGAGTTCAAAAGCATGGGTGTGATTCGGGAACGCATGATTGATGGATGAGGCACCTCGGGGACAGTTGAAGTCACCAAAGACCATGTGATCGGAAGATTCACCAAGAATTTGTCGAATGCGATCAGCAGTCGCCATGCGAGACAAATTTGGATCTGATGGACAGTCCAGAGCAACAAAAGTAATGGTGCCGCCTGGATGTTCAATTGAACCTTGAGCGATGTTGAGCGGGTGGTCAACGGCGTGATTTTCTCGCAGCACAATCTCGCAGGTGATTGGCCATCTTGAAGCAAAAAGAAATGGCCACTGAACGTGCTGGTAGGGCAAGTGCCCGAGTGCATCTTTCCAAGGCAGTCGCAGGATCGTGTTGATGTTCACCAAGCACAAAAAGTCTGTTTCGAAGTCACCTGCGACCTGAAGGGTTTTGTGAGCTCGAGATTGGTCAACTTCTTCAACCGTCCAATGCACGATGGTGACAGGGTCACCATCGTGTTTGCCAACATTTTTTGGTTTCCAATCCTGGACACACCAATTGATGACGGCGACCAAGAAGATGAACCCGCTGATTTTTTTGAGCAGCACCGTTTGGCCCATGAGCAAACTCAAGCCGCCGAGAAGTGGGATAAGAAATGTTGGGGCCCAATGCAGCATTTGCAAGAAGGGGTACTGGTCAGTCAGAAGCCGGCCAATCAGGAGTCCGGTGGTGGCCTGCATCATTGCGATACAGAGCACCATTCTGACCGCTCGCAGTTGGGACTTCTTGCTCACCTGTTGGTCACTGGAAAGGGAAGAATATGGGTATCAGAAGGACCAGCAGCAAACCGCGCAAGATGACTAGAGGCAAGCCAACGCGAGCGTAATCAAGGAAGTGATAGCCGCCAGGGCCATACACCATGAGATTTGTGGGGTACGAGACGGGGGAGAGGAAGGTTGAGCTTGCGCCAAGAATCACCGCTGCCGCAAAAGGTTCTGCCGCCATCTGAACCGACTGGCTTGCGGCGAACGCCACGGGAAAGACCAAGACTGCGGCAGAGTTGTTCGAAATAAGGTTGCCAAAGACAACGGCCAACAAATACACGCAAGTCAAAATCGCAAATGGCCCGTAAGGCTCCGCGAGGGATAACAGTGACTGGGCGATCTGTTCTGCCGCTCCGGTATGTTCCATTGCACGCCCAATACCAATAGCCGCACCAATAACCAGCAGCATGGGGTAATCGATCGCAGCGCGAGCCAGACGTCCCGGCAAGCAACGACTCAGCACCATGAGTCCCGCAGCGGTCAGAGCGACAACCGCGCTGTCAACGGGTGCCAAAGCAATAGCCAGCACCATGCCAAAGACAATGCCAATGGCCACTTGAGCTTTTGTATGGTTGGGGGGCCGGGAATCCTGAACGCGAGAGATCACATCGAATTGTTCACGCGCTTGCCCATCGGTTAGAAACTTCTCGTTGGTATCGAGAAGAAGAGTGTCTCCTCGCTCCAGAACCATGTCACCAATTTTTCCTTCTAGAGGTACTCCCCCGCGACGTACGGCAATGATCGCGGCATTGAATCGCGTACGGAATCCAATTTCACGTACAGACTTTCCTTGAAATTCAGAGTCCCAAGACACCACTGCTTCAACCAAAGTTCGCAACTGATGTGCCCCTTGGACTTTGCGTGCTTGACCGTCAAGCATTTCGAGTCCCCGGATGTTTCTGAGATCGCGAACGGAGTCAAGGACACCGGTGAACCACAACAAATCGCCTTCCAAAAGGGTTTCTTCGGGGCCGGGGGCGGGAATATCTCTTCCTTCACGTTCGATTCGAGTTAAGTACACACCTGGCAGATGTCGCAGATCAGCGGCTTCAACAGTTTTGCCAACGAATGGCGCATCACTTCGAATTCGCATGGCCAGTTGATAGTCACGTGTATCCAAACTTGGAGGATCCGCAGGTTGGCGCTCAGGAAGCAGTTTCCGATTGGTGACCGCAACGACCAAGATCCCCAAGACCATCAATGGGAGCCCCACTGCTCCGATGGCAAGGAATGACGGCACGCCATCTTGGATCAAGCGAAGCGGCGCTTCCGGTGATGAGATCAACACATCTTCTCGACCTTCTTGATCCAACAGCATCTCAAGAATGACGATGTTGGATGAGGTGCCGATAGAAGTTAAAGCGCCACCAAAGATGGCGGCGAATGACAATGGGATAAAGAGGCGCGAAGGCGAAAGCCGGAGTCGTCGGCACCAGTCCCCCAAAATTGGGAGATACATAGCGACCAGTGGTGTGTTGTTCATCAGGCCTGACAAAAGTCCCACCGGAATCATTAACCGGAGCTGTGCGCTAAAGAGACCTTTGGGGCGACCTAGCAATTTGCTTGCGATGAGATGCACACCGCCGGTCTCCCGGAGACCAGCAGCAACGACGTAAAGGGCTCCAATCATCACCACTGCTTTGTGGCTAAATCCAGACAGGCCATCTTGGATAGGCAGGATGCGATTCGCACCCAGAATTTGGTCGGCCAGCAGCAGCAACAGCAGACCGCCGACCATGGCAGTATCCACACCAATCCGGCGGCTCATCAGAGCGATTGTCACCAGACCGATGACACCGATGACAAAGATGCCCTCGAGGGTCATGCGGAAGCCCCCACTGCGGTGAGCAGTGCGGCATGAATCTCTGGCGCTGCTGCGATGACACCTGTGTTCTGTTCAAGTCCGCGACCATGGCCAAAATCGAGAGGCTTGCCGTGGATGTCCGTCACGGTTGTTCCAGACTCCATCGCCACCAGAGCTCCTCCGGCGTGGTCCCAAATTCGCTCG
This sequence comes from Phycisphaerae bacterium, assembly GCA_002700845.1. Classification (GTDB taxonomy): domain Bacteria; phylum Planctomycetota; class Phycisphaerae; order Phycisphaerales; family SM1A02; genus UBA8653. The sequence continues at coordinate 9,109 of PAFA01000072.1, forward strand.
ACATACCGCTTTCCTGGCCGCGGTAAGCGCAGATAGGCGTCAGCTTGATCACGTGCCAGAAGCCCGTATTTTGCCTGGGAATCCAGACGGACCCCGGTCCATTCTCGGCCCAACGCTTGCATTGCGTCGTCCACCGCGGTGTGGTCAGTATGAGCTGCTTCAACCGAGGTGCACACCCGAACCAGTCCGTCACAAGCTGTTCGTTGGATCTGGGTGAGTGCGCCGGTCATTCCTCCAGTCGCACAGCCCTCGCCGGTTGCTGCGGCAACAATGACACCATCCCCATCGACCGCTTCAGGGCTCTGATCAGCATCGGTGTGCAGATTGGGGCAGCCAAGGACCCCCAGTGTTGGTTTGCCCGCAGAGACGAGCCCCAATGCGACCGCAAAATGCTCACCCCTCAGAAATCCTTTGGTTCCATCTACGGGATCAAGCACCCAGTACTCCGGACCGGTGGCATCATGGCCTCCGTGGTCAAGGAGTGACAGAACATCCTCCGGAGTGCGATGGCCGAGGGCCTCGGATACCGCTTGCGTCACAAGTTCCAGCAGGGCAGTATTTTGCGGAGTGCGGAGGGCCGCACTTGTTTCTTCACCTACGAGAGGAGTCTCGGGATCTGCATCACGCAGGATTGAGGAAACGATTGCTTGGGCCGCAAAGTCGGCAACGGTGACCGGAGACCGGTCATCCTTGGCCAATTCGGCGACTCGCCCCAGATCCTGTTGGATAGATTTTGCGGCAAGCGAGGCTTGCCGAACGGCGGAGATGGCGAGATCAAGGCGCATAAGAGCCATATCGGCTCTCTGACACCGCTTCCTCAGCCAGATTTCAGCAGGATCAGGCGGAGAATGAGGACCCGCAGCCACAGGTGGCGTTTGCGTTCGGGTTGTTGAACACGAACCCTCGGCCCATCAGTTCATCACGGAAATCAACGGTGGTTCCGTTGAGATAGAGAAAGCTCTTGGGGTCACAGATCACCCGGATTTTCACCAGACTGTCAGAATCGCCTGCGTCTTCGGCGGCCTCAGTGGCCTTCCCGTCAACAACCATGGCTTGACAGGTCCAGATTTCATCTGTTTCCTTCTGATTTTCTGTCAGGTCGAGGAGATACGAGAAGCCCGAGCATCCACCACCCTTGACGCCAACCCGAAGGCAGGTGGTCTCAGGGTTGAGGCTTTGTTGCTTCATAATGTCGCCAACTTCTTTGATGGCGGTTGGGGTGACAATCACGGACATGGTGTTTTCCTTCGCGTTCGATTCGGTGGAGCAGGAGCAGGAG
>PAFA01000073.1 GCA_002700845.1 Phycisphaerae bacterium
CATGCGATTGAAATGTGTCCCTGTTTAGATATTTACTTGGTAAAATTGAACATTCCTGTATCCCATTCCTTCACCGTTTCCCTTTTTTCACATTTTCAGACCCGTTTGTGGCACGTTTGCAATCAGCCCAGACGTTGCGCCCCCTCAATTTCGGCCCGATCAGTGATCTGACACGTTCAGCGGCCTGTTCGCCCAGGACAGGGCCCACCACTTGTGAGACGTTCAACTTTACCTGAACAGGAACCCCGACAGCTACCACGTCGTGCAGCAACCGAGGCTCACCACGTTCTTCTTCCGGGACTTTGGAACCGACACGCCTCGGGGTAGACTGTCGCCCCGAATTCGAAAGGCGGTTCTTTTTGTCTGGAGCTCTTGCAATTGTGGTTGGCGGCGGCCCCGCCCCTGGTATCAACGGTGTCATTGCGGCTGCAGTCATTCGCGCTCGTTTGGCTGGGACTGAGGTCTATGGCATCCGTGAAGGATTCTCCCGCGTGATGAAGGGTGACCTCGAGGCGCTGGAACCCTTGGATATTTCTGACGTCAGTCGATTGCACTTCCGTGGCGGATCGGTCTTGGGAACAAGCCGGGCCAACCCCACGAAGAATCCGGAAGACTTGCAACGCGTCGTCGATACCCTCAAAGCCAAGGGCGTCGATAAACTCATCACCATTGGCGGTGATGACACTTCGTTCAGCGCGGTCAATGTTCAGCAAGCCGCAGGCGGAACGATCCGCGTTGCTCACGTTCCGAAAACCATTGACAACGATCTTGATTTGCCCCCAGAGATTTGCACCTTTGGTTACCAAACCGCCCGTCACCACGGTGTGAAAATCATCCAAAGCTTGATGACAGATGCCCACACCACCGGCCGCTGGTACATCGCCATCGCCATGGGACGCAGTGCCGGTCACTTGGCGCTTGGTATTGGAAAAGCAGCTGGCGCGACTTTGACATTGATCCCAGAAGAATTTGATCAGCGTCCTTTCCGTTTGAATCAGTTGGTGGACACCATCGTTGGTTCTGTTCTGAAGCGCATCGCTGAGGGGCGAAAAGATGGCGTCGCCGTCGTCGCGGAAGGTGTTGTCTTGGATCTTGATGAGCGTGACTTGCAAGGGCTGGGCAAAGTCGAACGAGACGATCACGGTCATATGCGGATTGCTGAGATCAACGTCGGGGAGGGGCTGCGGCGTGCCGTTCGTGAGCGATTGGCCGAGCTTGGTCATGACATCACTTTTGTCTCAAAAGACATCGGCTACGAACTGCGCTGTATTGATCCGATCCCATTTGACGCGGAATACACCCGTGATCTTGGCTACGCCGCGGCAAAGTACTTGCTTGATGGCGGTGGCGGGGCCCTTGTCACCATGCAGGGCGGCCGGTTCGTTCCACTTGCTCTTTTGGACATGCTGGACGCCAACACAGGTCGTATGCGGGTGAGACGTGTGGATGTGGACTCCACGACTTACGCCATCGCCCGTCGTTACATGATTCGTCTTCGCAAAGACGACTTCACTTCGGACGAGACCATCAAAAAATATGCAGACCTTGCTGGTATGGATATTGCAGGCTTCCGTAAGCGATTTGAGCCACTGGTGGGATCCGAGCGTCCTCCACTTACCCTTCCAGTCTGATCATTTTCAACTGGCCTTTATTCAACACCAAAGCATGTCCCGATGGATTTTGCCGCTTTGATCAGTGGGTGATCGATGGGGACCAACCGTTGCTTTCCAGCCACCGACAGAAGGTCGATGTGCTCGATCATCCCATTCCGCAGAACCACAACTTGGTTTTGGGCCCCCTGGAGTAAAAATTCAACCGCGGCATACCCAAATCGGGTTGCAAGCACTCGGTCGGCAGCCACCGGAGCACCGCCTCTTTGAACATGTCCCAGCACGGTCGTTCGGGTCTCAATACTGGTCTCTCGTTCCACGAGATCAGCAACCAAAGCCCCAATGCCGCCAAGCCGGATTGGATCTGGGGACCCCTGAATTCGGCGGGCAACCACCGCATCCTGACCCGCTATTTGGGCGCCTTCAGCGCAGGCGACGATCGAGAAGCCACGCCCGCCCGCCCGTCTTGATTGCACGAAATCACAGACCACTTCTGGGTTGAACGGTAATTCTGGAAGCAAGATGACATCCGCTCCGGAGGCGACGCCTGATTCAAGTGTCAGCCAGCCGGCGTTTCGGCCCATGAGTTCGCACACAATGACGCGGTGGTGGCTCTCGGCCGTGGTGTGAAGCCGATCCAGTGATTCGGTTGCGGTGCTGGCTGCCGTGGTGAAGCCAAAGGTAAGGTCCGTCCCGACCAAATCATTGTCGATCGTTTTGGGGACGCCAATGACCGGTAAACCTGCCTTTGCGATGGGGGCTGAGCAACTCATGGTGCCATCGCCACCAATCACCACCAACGCTTCAAGACCATGCTTTTCTGCGGTGGCCAAGCAACGATCGGTGGCGTCGATGATGCGAGGCTTGCCTTCTGCGTCGATGCCGTCCGGATACTGAGCGGGCGCGGCTCGGTTGTTGGTGCCCAAAATGGTGCCACCTTGATCCAAGATGCCTGAGACGGATTCGCGGTTCAGTGGAACCACCCGGTTCTCCACCAATCCTTGATATCCGTCCAGGATTCCGAAAGTCTCCACTCCGTGCCCGAGGGTGGCCGTCTTGACCACCGCTCGGATCACGGCATTCAAACCTGGGCAATCGCCACCGCCGGTGAGTATTCCAATTCTTCGTGGACGCATTGAAAACCTCCGGGTGAATTCGCGTTGGAGGCTACCATCCGCCACGATGTCTGATGCAACACCAAAGCCAGATGAACTTTTCAAAGCCCGACTCGACAAATTGCGCCGTTGGCGTGACGAACTTGGGATCGATGGCTACGGCCAGCGAACGGACGGGCTTCTCTCGCTAACCGAGGCCCGATCCCGGTTCAACGAAGCCGCTGACGATGCCTGGCGTGCGGCGGAAGATGCCGAAGAGACCATTGAAGATCCTCGCCCCCGTGTTTTGGTGGCCGGACGCTGTGTGCAACATCGCGAAATGGGCAAGCTTGCATTCTTGGTCCTGCGTGATGCCACTGGCGATCTGCAGATCAGTTGCTCCAAAGGTGACTTGGAGCCCAATGCCTTTCGCTTGGCTCGTAAATTGGACTACGGCGATGTTGTGGTTGCCGGCGGACGTATGGGCCGAACTCGCAAGGGTGAAATTTGTGTCTGGGCTGATCGGTTCGAATTGGCAAGCAAAAGCTTGCAGCCACCTCCCGAAAAGTGGCATGGCCTTCAAGATCCGGAAATCCGAGCTCGGCGTCGTCACGTCGACCTTTTTACAAACCCTGAAGTTCTGCAAACGTTCTCAGCCCGCAGCCAGATCATTTCTGGAATTCGCCGCCGGATGGACGCTCGTGACTTCCTCGAAGTCGAAACCCCAATGATGCACCCCGTGCCAGGTGGTGCCGCGGCTCGTCCGTTCACCACGCATCACAACGCTTTGGGAATGCCTTTGTTCTTGAGGATTGCTCCAGAGCTGTATCTCAAGAAATTAATTGTGGGTGGTTTACCTCGGGTGTACGAGATCAATCGCAACTTCCGCAACGAAGGTGTCGACCGCAGCCACAACCCTGAGTTCACTTCCATGGAGGTGTATGAAGCATTCAGCGACCATCACGGAATGGCGGATCTTACCGAGTCGATTTGCCGCGAAGTGGCCGAGGAGCTTTCTGACGGCCCCGCAATTCGACCATTTGGAGAAATTGAAATTGATTGGTCGTCGGATTTTGTCCGTTTGGATTGGCGTGAGAGTTTTGTTCAAGTGCTTGGATTTGATCCTTCGGATGAGCCAAAAGTGCGTGAAGCTGCTCAAGGTCTTGGTTTGGAAAACGCCACTTCGGCCGACGTCTGGGTTTTGGCCAACGCTTTGTTCGAAGAACGCGTCGAGCCGACATTTGATCCCAGCCGGCCCACTTTTGTGTTTGACTACCCAAGTGTGATTAGCCCTCTGACACGTTCTTATGCGGACCGGCCGGAGTATTGCGGTCGCTGGGATCTTTTTGCCGGCGGAATGGAATTGGGAACTGCATACACCGAACTCAATGATCCACTTGAGCAACGTCGCCGCTTTGAGGAACAGCTGGGTGGTATGGATGATGAGATGGCCAAAGAGCGTACGCTCGACGAGTCTTTCCTAGATGCTCTGGAGACTGGTATGCCGCCCACCGGTGGTCTGGGGATTGGTATTGACCGATTGGTGATGCTCCTGGTGAACGCCACGTCCATCCGTGACGTCATCTACTTTCCATTGCTTCGTCCCGAAACTGCCGCTGAGGAGACCCCATGCGACGAATGATTTCTTTCATGCTGCTGCTTCCTTTGGCGTTGGTCTCCAGCGGCACGGCTGAGCAAGAACGCGACCTTTGGTACACCATCAGCATCGCCAATGCTCGAAGCGGCTGGCTTCACGAGACGCGCACGAAGGTGGATGAGGGCTGGCAAACTGAGCAGGAAAGCAAGATTGAAATTCGCCGTGGTGCGCAAGCTGTATCCATGCTCGTCACGAGCCGATTCATCGAAGATATCCACGGGAAGCCCATTCGAGCGGAGTCGGTCCAAAAGCTTGCCGGGGCGGCGATCACCACCACTTGGACTTTTTTGGACAACGGGGTCATTCAAGAAGTTGCGACACAACTCGGGCGGAAGAATGAACGGGACATTCCCTTGGCCAACCGTGACTGGCTCCCGCCAATCGCGGCGGAGCGTTTTTTCAACGCACGAGCTTCGGCGGGAGCGGAGACGATCCGCTGGTCCACAGTTCTGCCTGATCAAGGTCCCGAGCCCGTTGAGTTGACCCGAACTCGTGTTGATGAAACCACATTCGAACGTGGGGGGCGGGCGATTCCTGCAACACGGTGGAAGTCCACTACCAGTGCGATGCCCGGTTCAGTTGGTGAAGATCTCGTGGCCTCGGATGGTGTTTTGTTGCGTCAAGTCACTTCATTGCCCTTTGGTGAAATGCGAGTTGAACTCACCGATCGAGCCACTGCAATGATGGCCAGTGAAAAGATTCCGGAACTCCTGGTGAGTTTGTTCGTCAAGTTGGAAGCCCCAATTGCAAATGCACGGACTTCGCGGACACTTCAAATGCTTGTTCGAGCCAAAGATGGGGTTTTGGAAGACTTGCCCTCGGCCGGAGCCCAGCGAAGTGAGCGTATGGGCGAGGGGGAGATCTTGGTGCAGGTGGACTTGGATCAGCCGCTGCCGGCAAGCGATGCCGAGCGTGCTGACCCTCGGTACCGCAGGCCAAGCGCTTTGGCTGATGCCGCCGACGAGACTGTTGCCGAACTCACCACGAGGGCTTTGCAAGGGATGGACAACGCTTCCGTTCGCCAGCGAGCTGAGCGGCTTCGTTCAGCTGTGGCCATGCACATCAGCAACAAAGGCTTGAGCACTGGGTTTGCCAGTGCAACCGAAACCGCCAAGTCGAAAGCCGGTGATTGTTCCGAACATGCCGTTCTTTTGGTGGCGATGCTGCGGTCCGCAGGTATTCCCTCTCGAGGTGCGACCGGGTTGGTGTACGTGGAGGGCTATCAAGGAGCTCCCTACGCGTTCGGGTGGCACATGTGGAGCCAAGCCCTCGTAGACGGTGTTTGGGTGGACCTCGATGCAACCTTGCCGCGAGCATACGACGCGGCCCACCTGCTTACAGCCACCACCCCTTTGGATGGCGCGACCATGGATCGAGACATCGCTGGTCTTCTTCAGTTAATGGGAGACTTGGACATCATTATTCGAGAAGAAGGACGCTGAACACATGCCGCAAGGTCACGAAAAAATTGAAGATCTCAAACCAGGTGCTTGGTTCAGTGGCATTTATGCCTTGCAGAACCCGCAAATCGGAGCAACTCGAGCTGGGAAGCCTTACTTGAAAGCCATTCTTCGGGATGCCACCGGGGAGGCATCCCTCCGGTGCTGGGATGTTGGTGAGGATCCGCGTAAAGCCGAGCAGGCTTTGTCTCGTATCTCCGAGACTGGATTTGTACAAATTTCTGGTGCCACTGAGAATTTCAACGACGCGCTTCAGATCAAATGTCAGATCGATCAGATGGAGCCCGTGCATGTTGGGCCAGAGGAGTTGCAGAACCTTCTGCCTTCCACCAACAAGTCCATCGATGCCATGTACCAGGATGTGACCAACCTGCTTGATACGCTCGAGCATCCTGGCGTGAAGGCGTTGGCGAAGGCCTACCTTGACGATGCGAGTTTGATGTCGAACTTTAGGACCGCACCGGCCGCCACCGCACTTCATCATGCTTGGATTGGTGGTCTCCTTGAGCACACTTCAACGTTGCTGAAGCTGGCCGAACAGATGCTCCCTTTGTACCCACAGCTCTCTCGAGACGTGGTGCTCTTGGGCTTGTTCATTCATGACCTCGATAAGACCACAGAGCTCACGTGGGAAAAAGGGTTCGAGTACACCGCTGAGGGCAATCTCATCGGCCACCTCGCGGCTGGGGCCACTCGTCTGGAGTTGATGGCTGCGCGAGTCAGGCTTGCGGAACCGGGCGATTCCGAGTTCTTGCCCAAGCACACCGTGTTGGCTTTGCAGCACATTCTGTTGTCCCATCACAACCTGCCCGAACACGGGGCGGCCAGACGGCCTTCCACACCGGAAGCCATTTTTGTGGCCATGCTGGACAATCTTGATGCTCAGACCACACTTTCCTTGACCTTGGCCGACCGAGAGCGTGAAGGTTCAGCCTTTACCGATCGCATCTGGTCATTGGAGACACGCTTGTGGCGGGTGCATCCAACCAATTGACCAGACTGGTTGCTCGGGCCTCACTGTTCAGTGCGGCGGCCCATCAACGTTGGCATGACCCTGAACCTTCAGAAGGTGGGTGTCCTGGTCCCACCAAGCGGTTGTTCTTGGAAGCCATCGCCGAAGCCCCCAGGCATAGTGCACTGCGTAGAACCCTCTTTCTCGCAATGCATGCAGAGCTCAGTACGCTTCGTGGGGCAAATGTGGGTGCGGTTGAACGTGCGTTGCGTCGAGCTCGAGAAGCCCGGGCAGATCTTGATCTCGCGCGCAAGGCAATGAACTCCAATTGAATGCTTGGCGTGCTTAAGGCTTTGCGTAAAGGGCCTGGCCTTCTTGGAGCAATTCAGTTGGCAAACCTGCCAGTCGCCAAGATTGAACCAAAGTGGTGTATTTCGTCAGCACCATTTCTGAACCATCCGGAAAAATACGACGTTTGAGCACACCGTTTGCATCGAAGTGGTCCACAGTGGCGGGCTCCCCTTGTCGAGGGGTCCAAGTGACACGCATCTCAGCCCCGTCCCTTTCGATCTGATCTCGCCGGGCGGGGAGAGCGGCGTCATCGGCCGACAATATTGGTGCATACCAGCGGATTTGCCCCTCTTGCACTTTGGCGTGGTGGAACAACTGGCCAGTCAGCATTCGGAGTGACATTGGCAGAGTCGCGTCTGGTAGGCCGCTGAACATGCGATTGTGTTTGGCTGCAGTCTTTAGATCACCGGCACTGAGGATGTATTCCACGTTCGTTGGGGTGCGTTCAAACAGGCCGGAAGCCGCGCCATCGGTTTTCCAAACCGATTCTCCTCTCGTCCACTGCAAGCCAAATGTTTCCAGGCCAAGGTCGTCCTGCACCCAGCCATCGAAGTGCTCGGAATATTGATCCCGCGTTCCGATTGAAGTCAATGTTTGTTGATGAACATGCAGTCCGGTGCTTGAAGTTTGAGGCTCAAGACTTGTTGGTGGCGGTCCATGGGTGGCCCAGGTGACGGTGACCCCAAGTTCTTGCATGCTGCCGCCCTTCGACATGCGTCGGTGTCGGTACCAGCGGGGGGCATGGGCGAATGTTGGCAAAGCGCCTTTGGCCTTCTCCAGCACATGGCCTCCGGCCGCCAATTGGTTTGTTCGCTGTTCGGCCAACTTTTCTGGGGTCGGGCCAGTGCATTTTCCCATGAGTTGTTCGCATTCGACCTGTTTGGTGGTGGAGAGCTCCGCGGCAATTTGGAATTCACCCACAATGCAGGCGCCATCACCGTAGGGCACAAAAATGAGACCAATCATGGCATCTCGAAGTTCTGGAAGTTGGTGAGTGGGTCGCGCGCTCAGGGCCCAAACCGCCCGCGCCACGCCCAGCCCAGTCTCAATAGAACGATCAGAATCCACCTCAAAGACGTGCCCGACGTTTTTCTCGGACGTTGAGACGCTTTCTAGATAAGACTGAGTCGCAGAGGCGAAATCCTGTGCGTTTAGCTGCATCACGCTCACCCGCGCGGTCCACCGGGGCGAACTGCTGATTTCAGACATCAAAACAACGCTGTCAGGGCCGTTTTGCTCCAGAATTGGCGTGGAATCCTTGAGCACCGGGACCACCAATTCCCAAGTTGGGATCATGACCCTGCGGGCAGCGGAGTCTTCCGCGGTCAAATCGTCCGCTGGTCTTGGAGAGGTGGTGTCTTCGAGGGGCAGTCCAAGCAACATCAAGCTGAGCCAAAGCATGTTTCCATCGTACCTGTGAGAAGGAGGGTGCACGGATTGACAATGCGGTTGGTCGTGGTACACTTGTTCTTTCCCCCGTGGTTTTGCGGGGGTCGAGTTTGGAGTGCAGGTGATGGTCTTGTGACTGTCTACCACCGACGGGCCAGCTTCGGCAGGCAGGGATATCGGGAGTTCCCGATCCATCGTCGGCGGTGCGTATTCGCCCCTGCATCCTGCCAAACTTGTTGGTTAAACGCACGACGTGTTCGTGTGTTTGGACTTCGGAGCATTACCGCGTGAGCGCCCCAACTATCCGAATCCGTCTCGAAGCCTACGACCACCAGGCCCTCGATGCTTCTTCGCGTGAGATCGCTGATCACGCAAAGCGCACTGGAGCCAAAGTGGCCGGCCCTGTTCCCTTGCCGACCCGTCGCGAGATTTACACGGTGAACCGTTCGACTTTTGTGAACAAGAAGTCGCGTGAACAGTTCGAGATTCGAACCCACAAACGCATCATCGATATCAACGATGCCAATGCACGAACAATTGAAGCGTTGAACCGCTTGGTTGTCCCTGCCGGTGTCTTCGTCAAGATCAAGGCATAAGCCAAGGTCAATTCCTGTCCCGGTCATATCAAGAACTCAGATTCTTTTGATCCCTGACCTTCCTCAAGCCTCCTGGAGCAACTGATGCCTCCCTTCATCCTCGGCAGAAAAGTTGGCATGACCCGGTACTACACCGAAGATGGGAAGAACATCCCAGTCACGGTGCTGCAAGTCGGTCCATGTGTTGTCACGCAAGTCAAGACTTCAGAGTCCGATGGCTATGCCGCCGTCCAGTTTGGTTTTGAGGACGTTCGCCCTCGTTTGTCCACCATGCCTGTCATTGGTCATGACTCAAAAGCTGAAACAGCCCCCAAGCGTCTCCACCGTGAATTGCGTTGCGATGACGATGCTGTTGCTTCGGAATATGAGTTGGGTCAAATTGTTCTCGCGGACGTCTTTGCCGACGTGATGTTTGTTGACGTCACCAGCACGAGCAAAGGTAAAGGCTTCCAGGGCGGTATGAAGGCTTGGGGCTTTAAGGGCAAAGAGGCGTCACACGGCGTCGAGCGCAAGCACCGTTCACCAGGTTCAATCGGTGGCCACGGTTCGGAAGCTGGTAACTCCGGCGGCGTGAAAAAAGGCAAGCGCATGGCGCGACGCCTCGGTGGCTTCACCACCACAACTCGGAATTTGGACGTGATTTCTGCTGATGCTGAACGCGGCCTACTTATTGTTAAGGGCACTGTCCCTGGTCCCAATCGCGGCATTGTGTCCGTGTGCGAGGCCGTTCGTCTCAACCGGAGGAAGCAGACAGCCGTCAAAGCCGGATGATCCGGTTGGTGAGGTAGGCCTCATGAGGAACCACCCCACCACGACAAGTCAGCGCAGGACCTGAGTCAACTTCTGCCCAGCCACGCCGTTCGCGGCAATCGGACCTGGGAGAATGAGGCACCGCGAGCGAATCCGCTCGCCAAGGCAAGGAATTCAAGATGGATCTCTCGATCTACAACCAATCCGGAACGCAAGTGGGCACCATGCCTGTGGACGAAGCCTCCCTCGGAGGAGAAGTTCGTCCCGCACTGCTCAAGCAAGCATTCGTGATGTTCCATGCGAACACCCGGCAAGGTTCTGCTCGAACCAAGAGCCGTGGCATGGTGGAAGGCTCCACCCGTAAGATTTACAAGCAAAAAGGCTCCGGCAACGCCCGTATGGGTGCTGCTCGTACGGTCATCCGCAAGGGTGGTGGTGTTGCTTTTGCCAAGACCCGCACTCGTGAAGATTTCCGTCAAGCCATGCCCAAGAAGATGCGGCAGTTGGCCAACCGAAATGCGTTGCTCGCCAAGTTGGTTGACAACGAAGTCAAAGTCATTGATTCACTCGAATTCAACGCTCCTAAGACTGCAGAGTTCAGACGGATGCTTGAGTCGGTCGGTATCGATCGAACTTGCTTGGTGGCTTTGGCTCCCAACGAAGAGAACGCCCGTCGCTCCGCCCGAAATTGTGACTCGGTCGACACCGTTCGTATCGATCAAATGAATGCCTTTGAGATGTTGAACCACCGTTTCGTAGTGATCAGCAAAGCGACGCTTGAGGCTTTCCTCGAAGGTCGTGCATCCGAACTCGCACTCGGTACCGCCAAGGAGGCTGTGTGATGCAGTACGAGCAAGTCATACGCCGTCCCCTGGTGACCGAGAAAGCCACGAAGACCATCGAGTCTCAGAACGCATACGTGTTCGAAGTGGATAAAAAAGCTGACAAGCCCGCCATCAAAGCGGCCATTGAAGCCATCTATGGCGTGCGTGTTCTCCGTGTCACCACACAGAACCGCAAAGGCGAAATGCGTCGCAATCGCTACGGTCACTTCCGTCAGGGTGTGATGAAGCGTGCCATCGTCACCGTTCACCCCGAGGAGTCCATCGAGCTCTTCTGAGCCGGAGAAGTCCCATGGCCATTCGCGTCTACAAACCGGTTACCAACGGCCGCCGAAATGCTTCGGTGAACCTCCATGAAGAGGTCACCTACAGCGGGCGTCCAGAGAAGAGCCTCGTCACCGCATTGCCCAAGACGGGCGGTCGCAACCATCACGGTGTGATCACTTGTCGTGGACGTGGCGGTGGTCACAAGCGTCTTTATCGCAAGATCGATTTCAACCGTCGTAAGGACGGCATCGGTGCAACGGTAAAAACCATTGAATACGACCCCAACCGTACCTGCCACATCGCGCTGCTTGAGTATGCCGATGGAGTGCGTCGGTATATCTTGGCTCCCAAGAACCTGAAGGTCGATACGGTTATTCGCAGTTCGATGGAGGCCATCGAGCCTGAAGTCGGCTGCACCATGCCGCTGAAGTTCATCCCCTTGGGTATGACGGTTCACAACATTGAATTCGAACCTCGTCGTGGTGGCAAGCTTTGTCGCTCCGCTGGTTCTGGAGCTCGGTTGACCAACCGGGAAGGCCGTTGGGCCACCCTGGTGCTTCCATCGGGTGAAATTCGTCAGGTGTCGGTTGAGTGCCGGGCCACTATCGGTGAGGTCGGAAATTCGGACCACCAGCACGTTGTGCTCGGTAAAGCCGGTCGATCCCGATGGCTCGGGCGTCGTCCCAAGGTTCGTGGTGTTGCGATGGACCACGATGCTCACCCCCTCGGTGGTGGTGAAGGTCGTTCCAAGGGTGGCCGCGAGCCGGTTTCCCGTTCTGGCACCAAGTCCAAGGGTGGTCGTACACGAATCAAGGGCAAGTGGACCGACGCCCGGATTCTTCGTCGTCGAAAGAGCAAGCGTTACGGCCAGTTGAAGGTCTGAGGTACAAGCATCATGAGTCGTTCTCTGAAAAAAGGCCCACATGTCGACTACAAGCTCTACCTCAAGGTGGAGAAGCAAGAGACTGCTGGCGAAAACAAGCCCATCAAGACATGGGCCCGTGCCTGCACCATCGTGCCCGAGTTCATCGGTCGCACGTTTCAGGTGCACAACGGTCGTTCGTTCATCGATGTCTACGTGACAGAAGACATGGTTGGGCACAAACTCGGTGAGTTTTCTCACACCCGAACCTTCCGCGGTCACACCAATAAGAAGGAGGGCCTGAAGACACGCTGATTGGCGTGCTCAAAGGTTAATCCACTATGACTTTCCGAGTGACCCATCGAAATGCCCGTATCGCGCCCCGCAAGGCGCGTTTGGTGGCGGACATGATTCGCGGAATGAATGCTGCCGAGGCCCTTGTGGCACTCGAGTTCAGTCCGCAACGTGCCGCCTGGTACTACAAAAGTGTTCTGAAGAGCGCGATGGCCAACGCCGAAGAGCAGGATGCAGATTCGTCCCGCTTGGAAGTGTTCGAAATCCGCGTTGATGAAGGCCCGACCATGAAACGAATCCGCCCCAAGGATCGCGGTCGTGCACACCCAATTAAAAAGCGCACGAGTCATTTGCACCTCGTGCTTGCCGAGCCGGTCACCGTTCCGGTTGAGGAGGCTTGACCCATGGGACAGAAGACCCATCCCTTCGGATTCCGTGTTGGTATCACTGAGACCCACAAGTCTCGCTGGTACGCACCCAAGGCTCTCTTTGCTGAGCTCTTGGTTGAGGATTACAAGATTCGGAAGTTCCTTGATCGACGGTTGAACCGTACGCCTCCATTTGCTGCGGTCGCTGACATGATCATCGAACGCACCCGGGAAGAATTAACGGTCATCTTGAAGACCGCTCGTCCTGGACTGGTCATTGGGCCAAAGGGTGTCGAAATCGAGAAACTTCAGCGTGATCTTCAGGCCATCACTGGCCGGAAGGTTGCCGTGAAGATTGTCGAGATTCGCAATCCCGACTGCAACGCATGGCTCCTCGCTGAGTCCATCTCAGAGCAGTTGAAGAAGCGGGCAAACTATCGCCGTCTGCTGAAGCAGCGCTGCGAGGGTGCAATGCAAAACGGCGCCAAGGGTGTTCGGATTCGTGTTGCCGGCCGACTCGGTGGAGCTGAAATGTCGCGGGTATTTGCGTCCCGCTTGGGATCCATTCCATTGTCCACGTTGCAAGCCAATGTTGACTACGCCTCGATTCACTGCCGTACGACCTATGGCGTGTTGGGAATCAAGGTGTGGATCTACAAAGGCATGTTCGAGGACGGCGTGGATGAAATCGAATCAAGTGCTGCCGGTGGCCGAGCGCGTGCTCGGGGCCGCCGCTAAGCGAACGGAATAGGACAGGAGCAAAGCCATGCCACGTATGCCAAAGCGACTGAAGTTCCGCAAGCAAATGCGGGGAGTCATGCGCGGGAATGCCACCCGCGGGAACTATGTTTCCTTCGGAGAATTTGGTCTGCAATCGCTAGACACCCATTGGGTCTCTGCCCGCCAGATTGAATCCGCCCGTATTGCTTGTCAGCACTTCTTGAAGCGACAGGGTCAGATTTTTATTCGAATCTTCCCCGACAAGCCTATCTCCAAGAAGCCTTTGGAAACCCGGATGGGTAAAGGTAAGGCGGAGACCGATTTCTGGGCAGCACGAGTGTTGCCTGGAACCATCCTCTTTGAACTCAAGGGTGTCGAAGAAAGCCTCGCGAAGCCAGCAATGGCTCGAATGGCTGCCAAGATGCCTGTGCGTTGCCGCTTTGTCGGCCGCCGTTTGGAACCCTGAGAAAGGACGTATGCGATGTTGATGAGTGATATCCGACGTCTGGATGACGAACAACTGAAGTTGGAGGCCGACAGCCTTCGACGCAAACTTTTTGAAATGCGGAGCCAGAAGGCCACCGCAAAGGTTGAAGACACAAGTGTGGTGCGACAAACACGTCGTGATCTCGCACGAGTCCAGACCGAACAAACTGTCCGTCGGGCCCGTCCCCTGACAGAGGCTGACTGAGGAGCTGATCATTGGGTAAGCAAAACACTGTTCTGATTCCCGAGAAGTCGCCACGTCGCGTCGGTATCGTCGAAAGCGATGCCCGTGACAAGACCCGCAAGGTCGTGGTCCAGTGGGCGGTACGTCACCCGAAGTACGGCAAGTACATTCGTCGACGTTCCGTTCTCCAGGTCCACGATGCGGAAAACACCTCTCGTTTGGGTGACACGGTTGAGGTGGCAGAGTGCCGTCCAATCTCCAAGACCAAGACCTGGGCGCTTGTACGCGTCATGCGAAAGGCCTGAAGCCATGTTGCAGAATGAATCCCGGCTCGAAGTGGCCGACAACTCAGGTGCCCGCGTGGTCATGGTCATTGGCGTCTATGGTGGCTCTACCGCCCGTGCCCGCTCGACCCGCAAGACTGCTGGTGTGGGTGACCGCATCAGGTGCACCGTCAAGAAATGCCTGCCGAATTCCGACGTGAAGTCGGGGGACTTGGTGACCGCAGTTGTGGTTCGTACCAAGTATCCCGTACGTCGTGATGATGGCTCATACGTTCGCTTCGATTCGAATGCGTGCGTTCTCGTGAAAGCAGATGGCAATCCCGTCGGCACCCGGATCTTCGGTGCCGTAGCTCGGGAACTCCGCTTCAAGGATTACATGAAGATCGTGTCCCTCGCTTCGGAGGTGGTCTGATGCCACGCCATATCGTGAAGGGTGACACTGTGATCGTGACTTCTGGTAGTGCCAAGGGCTCTGTCGGAGAAGTCATACGCGTTCTCGTCGATGAGGATCGTGTTGTGGTCTCAGGTGTCAATGTCCGGAACAAGCGCATCGCACGCTCGCAGCAAAACCCGCAAGGGGGCTCGATTCGTACCGAAGCGCCAATCCATATCTCAAATGTCAGCCCAGTGGTTGACGGCAAGCCCAGCCGTGTCCGCTTCGAATCACGTGAAAATGGCAGCAAGGTTCGTCTTGCTGCTCGCGATGGTTCGGTGCTGCATGAACTCAAGAAGGCCCGTGACTGAGGATCCTCCCTATGAGTGAAGAGACCACACAAATCCCAGTTTCTCGTTTGCAGTCAATGTTTAACGAGAACGTCGTACCCAAGCTCGCTTCAGAGATGGGATTGACCAACCCTTTGTCACAGCCTCGCATCGTGAAGGCTGTGGTCAATGTCGGGGTCGGCAAATTGCTCGAGAATCAAAAGCTCAAGCAAGACCATGCCGAGGTCATCACTGACACCCTGACCGTGATTTCAGGCCAAAAGCCAATCATGATCAAGGCCAAGAAGTCAGTTGCAAACTTTAAGGTTCGTGAAGGTGCACCTTCCGCGTTCATGGTCACCATGCGTCGCTATCGCATGTGGTCCTTCCTTGATCGCCTTACGAACCTTGCCATGCCACGGATCAAGGACTTCCGCGGGGTATCCCCCAAGTCTTTTGATGCCTCTGGTTCATACTCCTTCGGTTTGACCGAACAGGCAGTGTGGCCCGAAGTGGACATGACCAAGTCGTCCTTTATCCACGGCATGCACATCAACATTGTGTTTGCTCGTTCAAATCCCGAGCTGAGCCACTTTGTGCTCAGTGAACTCGGCTTCCCCTTCTCCAAGCCGGAATCCAGCAAGAAGTAAGAACCCGCTGATCCGGCCTCGCCGGAAAGGAATGCCCATGGCCAGCAAACGCGTCTTTGCCCGCATGAACAAACCACCTAAGTTCTCCTCCCGTCGCCAAAGCCGGTGTCAAATCACCGGAAGGGCACGAGGGGTCTATCGCAAGTTTGGCGTCAGCCGCATCGTCCTCCGGGAACTCGCCCTCAAGGGCATGATCCCAGGTATGCGCAAGGCCAGTTGGTGATCCACGGAGCACACTGATATGTCCCAACAAGACACCACTTCTGATCTTCTCACTCGAGTCCGCAATGCGGTCCGCAACCGCGCTCCAAAGGTTCGTTGCTTGAACAACAAACTGAACCGGGGCGTCTGCGACGTATTGCGTGATGAGGGCTACATCGAGTCCTACGACGTCGTCGAGGATGGCCGTCAAGGCTTGATTGATGTCTCCCTTCGCTACGGTAGCCGTGGCGATCCAGTCATCACTCGTATCGATCGCGTCTCCCGTCCAGGGCGTCGTGTGTACCGCGGTGCTTCTGATCTGCCACGTCCTTTGGCTGGTCTGGGCATTTGCATCGTCTCCACCAGTCGTGGTGTGCTCTCTGACCGAATCTGCCGCGAGCAGAAGGTTGGCGGAGAGCTCGTCGCCATCGTCCAGTGACCCAAACGTCCAGGAGCCCACGATGAGTCGTATTGGAACCAAACCTGTCCCTGTCCCCGGCAATGTCAAAGTTGCTGTCGACACCGGCACCCACACCGTCAAGGTTGAAGGCCCCAAGGGCAAACTCGAGTTCATGCATCACGAAGATGTGAGTGTGAGCTACGCCGAAGCCGACAACCAATTGGTCTGCTCAATCCCCGAGGAACGTCGCGACTCTGGTCGAGACAAGGCTCTCTGGGGCACCACCCGTGCCCGGATCGCCTGCATGGTCCAAGGTGTTGTCGAAGGCTATGAAAAGAAATTGCAAGTCATTGGTGTGGGTTGGAACGCCCTGGCCCAAGGCAAGACTTTGCGTTTGAATATCGGATACTGCCACCCCGTTGATCTCCAAGCCCCCGAAGGTGTTGAGTTCAAAGTGGATGGTGAATTTGTCAGCATCACCGGCCCCGATAAGGAGCAGGTGGGACAGTTCGCCGCCGTGGTTCGTTCCAAGCGTCCGCCTGAGCCATACAAAGGTAAAGGCATCCGTTACGTAGACGAGTACGTCATCCGCAAGGTTGGCAAGTCAATGGGCTGAGCCCAAGGAAGCTTCTCATGGATCACATCAAGCTCCGAAAGCACAGTCGCGACCGTCGTCGTCGCGGTCTTCAGCGTCGCATTCGCGGCAGCGCCGCTCGGCCCCGCCTCGCGGTGTTCCGCAGCAGCAAGCATATTTACGCCCAGGTCGTAGACGACCTGACTGGGCGTACCATCGCCGCCGCCTCTACTGTCGAGAAAGGTCTCGACCGTGCAATTGGTGGCAACGTCTCTGCCGCTTCTGAAGTTGGGCGTCGGCTTGCCGACCGCGCTAAAGAAGCTGGCATCTCCGCTGTGGTATTCGACCGCGGCGGCTTCCTGTACCACGGCCGTGTGAAGGCCGTTGCCGAGGGCGCCCGCGAGGGCGGCCTGCAGTTCTGATCGGAGCACCGGCTAATGTCTGAACGTCTTGACGAATCCGGTATCGAGTCCACCACGGTCTCAATCATGCGCACCAGCGCCACCGTTAAAGGTGGCCGTCGTTTCTCTTTCGCGGCTTTGGTCGTGGTGGGGGACCGACAGGGAAGTATTGGCCTGGGTCACCAGAAATCTACTCAGGTTCCCCAAGCCATTGAGAAGAGCCAACGCGAAGCCAAGCGCAAGTTACGCAAGTATCCCTTAACGGGTTCGACCATCCCCCATACGGTGGAAGGTCGCTTTGGCGCTTGCAAAGTGCTGTTGGTTCCTGCCTCCCCAGGTACTGGGGTTGTGGCTGGTGCAGCGGTTCGCGCCCCCTTGGAAATGCTTGGTATCCGCGACTGCATGACCAAGTGCCATGGCTCCACCAACACCTTGAACATTGTCAAGGCTGTGTTCAACGGTCTTGAGCAACTTAGAAGTCGGGAAGACATCGAAGCGGCCCGTGGTCGCACTCTTGGTCACTCCGACACTGAAATTCAACAGAAGTTGGACAAGCCTGCTCCGGTCGCTACCGAAGCAGAAGCTGATTCCGACACTGATTCCGCCGAAGCTTCAGCCGAAGCTCCCACCAACGAGGCCACTGCGTCCTGAGGACGAGTGAGGATCTTTGCCATGATGATTCATGAAATTACCGAAAAGGCTGGTGCCCACAAAAAGCGTAAGCGTGTGGGTCGAGGTCGTTCCAGCGGTTTGGGCAAGACCAGTGGTCGTGGTCACAAGGGTGCTGGTTCCCGTGCTGGTCACAGTGACAAGGTGTACTTTGAAGGCGGCCAAATGCCCCTCGTACGCCGAATCCCCAAACGTGGCTTCACCAATGCTCCTTTCCGCACTGACTATCAAGTCGTCAACGTCCACGTGCTCTGCGCACGATTCGATGATGGTGCGGAAGTTAATGCCGAGAGCCTGGTTGAAAAGGGCCTTATTCGTTCGACCAAGAAGCCCGTCAAGATCTTGGGACAGGGAGACATCAGTAAGAAGCTCTCCGTGACCGCACAGATGTTCTCCGCTTCGGCCAAGTCCAAGATTGAAGCAGCTGGCGGCACTTGTGTCTCCAACGCCAAAGTCAAGTGGACCCGCGCCGCAGCGGCGGCAAAGAAGGCTGAAGCCAACTCTTCGGAAGGCTAAGAAAGAGAACGCATGCTGCAAGCTGTCGTCAACGTGTTCCGCATCAGCGATCTCCGTACCCGAGTGATGTTCACTCTCGGGGCGTTGGTCCTGTACCGGATCGGCTTCTTTATCCCGCTTCCTGGCGTGGATCAAGAGATGTTGGTTGACGCTGCCACCAAGGCTTCGGAAGCTTCCGCCAGCGGCTTTGGTCGCATTTTGGAGTACGCCTCGGTGTTCTCTGGTGGCGACTTTGGTCAGTCCACAATCTTTGGTTTGGGCATCATGCCGTACATCACGGCTTCGATTGTCTTCCAATTGCTCCAGTCCATGATTCCTTCCTTCAAAGAAATGAAGAAGGACCCATCGGGGGCTCAAAAGCTGCAAGAGTGGACCCGGTACGCCGGTGTTGGCATGTGCATGGTTCAAGGGTTCATGTGGTTGAACTACATCCGTGGCCAAGGCATGGTTGACCCGGTTTTGGAATCTGATCCCACCGGCCGATTCTTCTTTATGGTCGCAGGATTGACGGGCATCACCGCGGGCAGTGTCTTCTTGATGTGGCTCGGTGAGCAGATCGACAAGTACGGCATCGGCAACGGTGTCTCACTGATCTTGACCGCAGGCATCATTTCTCGAATGCCAGACGCCATCTTCTGGGTGATGAACAAGTTCAGTTTGTCCGCTCAGGATGACTCAGTCATCGGCCCAGTCGGCGTCGCCTTCCTTTTGCTGTCCTTCGTGAGCGTCGTCGCGGGCGCGGTCTTGATCACCGTGGCGCAAAGACGCCTCCCAATCCAACAGGCCCGTCACGCACGTGCAGGATCAGGAGCTTCAGCAAGCGGTCGACACTACTTGCCATTGCGAGTCAATCACGCTGGTGTGATGCCAATCATCTTTGCTTCTTCACTGATGATTATTCCCACCGTTGGACTTGGTTCGCTTGCACAGTACGCCGCCGCTTCCCCAGGATGGCCCGAGTGGACCCGCACCGCGCTGACTTTCTTAAATGCCAACTTGCAGATGGGTTCGTATCCGTACGTTCTGATCCAAATTGGTCTTATTTACTTCTTCAGTTACTTCTGGACCACCGTGGTCTTCTCTCCTGAGGAGATGAGCGAACAACTTCGCGATCACGGATCGTTCATCCCCGGTCTCCGCCCCGGTCCTCGGACCGCTGAGTACTTAGAGACCGTTGTGGAGCGCATCACGTACGTCGGGGCAGGCTTCCTAGCCATTATCGCCCTGATTCCAACGGTGGTGGCTTCCCAAATGGGCGTACCTATGCTTGTGTCCCAGTTCCTTGGTGGAACTGGGCTTCTGATCGTTGTCAGTGTGGGCCTGGACCTTGTCCAGCGTATTGAGGCCGCATTGCTTATGAGAAACCAGACCGGATTCCTCGATTCCGGCGAGGGGGGACGGGCAGCTCGCATCCGATCAGGACGCGGCTGAGTGTCTTCGGGCTTGACCCAACGCCTTTTATCGGTAACGATGGGGCGTTCCACACCGAAAGGATTGAATGGCCAAGGAAGAAAAGATCGAACTCGAAGCGGAAGTCGTGGAGGCATTGCCTGATGCACGATTCAAAGTTCGTCTCGAGAACGGTCAGGAACTCCTGGCCTATGTCTCCGGAAAGATGCGAAAGTTTTTCATTCGTA